>SEEV01000762.1 GCA_004211695.1 Rhodococcus sp. (in: high G+C Gram-positive bacteria) | reverse complement strand
GTGAGGTCGTCGACGAGGAGTCGAAGAAGGTCGTCGACGCCATCTCGACCACCGCCACGGATCGCGCGGACCGTCCGCTCGAGCCGGTCGTGATCAACAGCGTCACCATCGCGTAGGGAACCGCAGCACATGACCAACCCCGGCTGGGGCGGTGCCGCGAACGAGGGCACTCCGCCCCAGCCGCGGTGCGTCCGCCACCCCGATCGTCCGACCGCGCTGTCGTGCAATCGCTGCGGTCGTCCCGCGTGCCCCGAATGCCTGCGCGAAGCGGCGGTCGGCTACCAGTGCGTCGATTGCGTCGCCGCCGGTCGGCGTGACGTCCGTCCCGCGCGGAACGTCGCTGGTGCGGTGACCACGCAGCGTGCAGTGCCGCTGGTGACGTACCTGCTGATGGCCGCGAATGTCGGCGTCTTCCTGATCACCGCGGCGCAGGCCCGCAGCATCATGCAGAACCAGGCAGGGTCGACGCTGTTCGCGGACTGGGCGCTGTACCCGCCGGCCGTCGTGGGTGGGCAGATCGTCCGCGTGGTCGGCAGCGGATTCCTCCACTTCGGCATCATTCACCTGGCCGTCAACATGTTCGCGCTGTGGATCATCGGGCGCGATACCGAACTGATTCTCGGTCGCGCTCGCTATGCCGGCGTGTATCTCGCGTCGATCCTCGGCGGGTCCGCCGCGGTGATGCTGTTCCAGCTGGGAGCGGTCACCGCCGGTGCGTCCGGCGCGGTCTTCGGGCTCATGGGAGCGCAGGCCGTCATCCTCCTGCGGCTGCGGCGCAGTCCGGCCCCGGTCATCTCGGTGATCGCGATCAATGTGATCATCAGCATTACGATCCCCGGCATCTCGCTGTGGGGGCATCTCGGCGGTCTCGTCGCCGGAGCCGCGGCCACCGCGGGAATCCTCTACGGACCGCAGCTACTGGGCGCCGGAAACAATCGCGAGAAGGCCGTCACCATCGGCTGGGTCTGCCTCGGCGTCGTCGTGCTGGTGCCACTGGCCGTCATCGCGGTGCGCATTCTGCAGCTCCGCGCGAGCATCGGCTACTGACCCCGCCCCACCAGACGATGCACCGTGAGGACATCGAACACGTCCTCCGGATTGGTGCCGAGATCCCAGCGGCCGAAGATCAGGAGGCGTTCGGTGCCGTCCGCGGTGCGGACGTCGATCTCGAGCATCGGAACACGGCGACCCAACCGCGGATACCGCACGAGCCGCGCCCGATCGATCTCCGAGCGGGCATAACTGTGACGACCCGTCAGCCGGTTCACCACGATCCCGCCCGCATCCCTGTCGACGGCGAGCCGCGGGCGCTGCCGCAGCGCCGACGCGGCGGTCAGCAGCAGCCCCAGCGCGGCGACGCAGACGAGGACGCGGCCCGCAGGCTCGGTCGACACCGCGAATCCCGCAACCCCCAATGCCACTCCGCCCGCGGCCAGAGCGATCACCGCGCCGAGGGGCGTCGCCCATTCCAGCGGTGCCTGGTCAGCAGACACGACGACTCGACCTGCGGCTATCCACAGGGGTTGTCCACATTGGGGATGAATGACACGGGTGTAATTGTGATGGTCAACGCCAGCGCATCGTCATGACCAGACCGACCACCATGAAGCCGAATCCGATGAGGAAGTTGTAGGCGCCGAGATTGTTCATCCACTCGAGCTGGTCGGCGGCCAGGTAGTAGACCAGCAGCCAGACCAGGCCGACCAGCATGAACCCGAGCATCACCGAGACGTACAGGGTGCTCGAGGGCCCGGCCTTCACCTTCACCGGGGTGCGGCTCGCAGGATTGATCGTGTAATCGGTCTTCTTTCGGACCTTCGACTTCGGCATGACGTCCTCGTTCGTGCGGCTCTACGGGAATGTGGGCAG
>SEEV01000290.1 GCA_004211695.1 Rhodococcus sp. (in: high G+C Gram-positive bacteria) | reverse complement strand
CCCGAGGCACCCGAGGGCATCGAGCGTGGATTCTTCGTGCGCCCCACCGTCTTCTCCGGCGACAACTCGCTTCGAGTCGCCCGGGAGGAGATCTTCGGGCCCGTCGTCGTCATCATCCCCTTCGACAGTGAGGAAGAGGCCTTCCAGATCGCGAACGACTCCCAGTACGGGCTTGCCGGGGCGATCTGGGCCGGCGACGCCGATCGGGCGAAGACGCTGGCGAGCAAGCTGCGCGCCGGACGCATCCGTATCAACGGTTCGCCCGTGAATCTGAAGGCACCGCACGGCGGGTTCAGACTGTCCGGAATCGGTCGCGAATCGGGCCGCTTCGGGGTCGAGGAGTACCTCGAGTACAAGTCCATCGGATAGCTGCTCCGGTCCGACAACGCCCAGGGGCAGCCGGTCTCGCACCGAGTTCTCCTTGCGCACCCCCGAAATGAGACGAGGTGTGAGAAGTGATGTTTCGCCGACTGTGCTTGTTGGTCGCTTCCGCCGCGATTGCGACTTCGTTGGTGGCCTGCAGCGCTCGATCCGGGCAGCTGGAGGCCGACGAGGACGGAATCACGACAATCCGAATCACGAGCACGCAGTCGTTCAACACTGCGCCTGCGGCACTCCTGGTCCAAGGTGATTTCGCGGAGAGGTACGGCCTGGACTTCGAACAGGTCAACATCGCCGGATCGGGAAGCTCGAACCAGATCGCGGCGATCCTCTCGGGCGACGCCGACATCGCGGTCGCCGGTTCCAACACGTTGGTGGACTCGGTGATCGGAGGAGCGGATCTTCAGATGATCGCAGGCCTCAGCGACATCATTCAGAGCCTGGTCGTGTCGAACAACGCGATCGAGCGATTCGGTGTCGACGTCGATGCTGACCCGCGGGACCGTGTGCGGGCACTGCGCGGGATGAAGATCGGTGCGGGACCGACCGGTTCGGCGGGCAATTCCGCTCTACGCGTCGTGCTGAACGATGCAGGACTCGACCCGGACCGGGACGTCACGCTCGTTCCGCTCGCAGATACCAACAGTGCGGTAGCAGCAGGCCTGGAGCAGGGGACCTTCGACGCAACGTGGGCAACCATCGGTTCCGGCGAGGTTGCCGTTGCGCGGGGTACCGCCACCACGGTCATCTCGGTGCCTGCCGGCGAGGCCCCGGCACTGGAGGGTTACGTCTGCAATGTGGCATTCGCGCCGACCCGCTTCATCGAGCAGAACCCCGAGCTCGTCGACCGTATTCGTGAGGCGCTCGCCGAGGCCACCCGGATGACGAAGGAAGAGCCGGAAGCGGCGGGACGGCTCCTGAAGAACTCCATCTACAGCGGTATGGATCAGGTGGTGTTCGACCTCGCATGGAGTGAATCCATGCAGGGTTACCACGACGGAAACCTGTTCACGCCGGAGGACTGGAATTCCTTCGTCGAAATCTTCGACGACTATTCCGAACACGATTACACGGCAGTCGACTACGAGGACCTTGTCACCCCGGTGGCGCGCGGACAGAGCTGACTGCGCTCGAGCGAACGCGTGCCTTCAGACACACCCACAGGAGCCCGATAATGCCTGAGTTAGCCTACAGTGCAAGGGAAGTCGACGCGGAATCATCTACCGGCGTCGCAACCGGTCTGATCTTCGAGGCCCTTTCGAGATGACAAGAGGTGGACACATCATGCATCGCCGACTGGCCATGTTGGCCATTCCTGCCGCGCTCACGGTTGCATTGACAGCCTGTGGCTCCCAATCCGGGCCACTGGCCAGCGACGAGGGCGGAATCACGACAGTCCGAATCACGAGCACCCAGTCCTTCAACACGGCCCTACCTGCGCTCTTGGTCGAAGGCGACTTCGCAGAACGGTTCGGCCTCGACTTCGAGCGGGTCGACATCGCGGGATCGGGAAGTTCGAACCAGATGGCGGCGATCCTCTCGGGCGATGCCGACATCGCGGGCGCGGGCTCCAACACCGTAGTCGACGCGTACCTCGGTGGCGCCGACATTCAGGTCATCGCCGGCGACGGCGACATCATTCAGAGCCTGGTCGTGTCGAACAACGCGATCGAGCGATTCGGTGTCGACGTCGATGCCGACCCGCGGGACCGTGTGCGGGCACTGCGCGGGATGAAGATCGGTGCGGGACCGACCGGTTCGGCGGGCAATTCGGCTCTGCGCGTCGTGCTGAACGATGCCGGGCTCGACCCCGATCGCGACGTCACCCTCGTCCCACTTGCCGACACCGGTAGCGCGGTGGCGGCAGGCCTGGAGCAGGGAACGTTCGACGCGACGTGGGCCCCCGTGGGGTCCGGAGAGGTCGCCGTGACGCGGGGCAACGCGACCACGCTCGTTTCCGTGCCTGCAGGCGAGGCGCCGGCGCTCGACGGCTACGTGTGCAATGTGATCTTCGCGCCGACCCGCTTCATCGAGCAGAACCCCGAGCTCGTCGGCCGCATCCGTGAGGCGCTCGCCGAGGCCACCCGGATGACGAAGGAGGAGCCGGAAGCGGCGGGGCAGATCCTGAAGAACTCCATCTACAGCGGTATGGATCAGGCGGTGTTCGACCTCGCGTGGAATGAAGCCGTGCAGGGTTACCACGACGGAAACCTGTTCACGCCGGAGGACTGGAATTCCTTCGTCGACATATTCGACGAGTATTCCGAACACGATTACGCAGCAATCGACTACGAGGACCTTGTCCACCCGGTGGCGCGCGGACAGAGCTGACTGCGCTCGAGCGAACGCCTGCCTTCAGATACACCCACAGGAGCCTGATCATGCCGGAGTATGCCCACAGTGCCACGCGAGCCGACGCGAAATCTACCAGCGCCGCAACCGGGCCGATCTTCGAGGTACGGGACCTTGCGATAGGTTTCGACGAACGTGACGACGTTCTTCACAATGTGACAATGCAGGTCGAACCGGGCGAGTTCGTCGTCCTGCTCGGACCCAGCGGGTGCGGTAAGACCACCATCCTCAACCTTGCCGCCGGCCTGCTGAGCCCGCGCAGCGGATACGTTCGCTTCGACGGTGCCGAGATCAACGGTGTCAACACCAATGTCGGCTACATGACACAGGACGACACACTCCTCCCATGGATGCCGGTTCACGCGAATGTCGGCCTGCCCCTGCGGATGCGGGGAGTGAGCAAGTCCGAAACCAAGGCGAAGGTCGAGTACTACCTCTCACTCCTGGATCTCGCGGAAGCCGGAAGTCTGTTTCCGAGCCAGCTCAGCGGCGGCATGCGTCGCCGTGCGCTCCTCGCGCGCAGCATGATCTACGATCCCCGTCTGCTCCTGATGGACGAGCCGTTCGCGGCCCTCGACGCGCAGCTGCGCCATCAGATGCACGTCGAGCTGCGGCAGACAGTGAAGAGGTTGAATCAAACGGTCGTCTTCGTCACTCACGACATTGCCGAGGCGGCGAAGCTGGCCGACCGAGTACTGATCGTCGGTGGGGGCCGTCCCGGGCACCTGGTCGCCGAATTCCAGGTTCCCTACGGTGACGAGCGCGACCTCGAAAACATCACATACACAGACGAATATGCCCGATTCGAGCGCGAGTTGAACGAGGGACTCCGTACCGCGCGTGACCCGCACGTGCCAGCCGCTCGAGCGTGACGAATCCATCGAGCTTCGACCCCTGACCAAGACAGGTGAAACCTCATGACCACACAAGTCCTCCGCGCACCGGCGGGGCCGGTGTCTCCGTCGTTGAAACGGCGCAGCACGGTCTCCCACACTCGTAGAGTGCGACGAGCCAAAATCGTCTTCGCGCAGATCGCGATCATCGCCGTCCTGCTCGCCACCTGGGAGCTCGTATCCGGTCGGCTGATCAACGACATCATGATCAGTGCGCCATCGAACGTGTTCCCGCTGTTCTGGGACTGGCTGCTCGACGGAACCGTCTTCGACGCCGCTGTCACGACGTTCAGCAACGCCGCCCTCGGTCTGGTGTTCGGCGGAACCGCCGGCATCGTGGTCGGTGTGATCCTGGGACAGTCAAAGCTGTTGGCCGACACCTTCGAACCGTTCATCACCGCGCTCTACACCATGCCGAAGCACGCCCTGATCCCGCTCTTCATCATGTGGGTCGGAATCGGGGCGGCACTCGGAGTCCTCACGTCCGCGGTCATCGCTTTCTTTCTCATCTTCTTCAACACCTTTTTCGGCATCCGGGAAGTGAAGCAATCGCTGATCCACTCGGTCCGCATCATGGGCGGATCGACCCTGGACGTACTGTGGCGAGTCCGGCTTCCCTCGGCGATGGTGTGGGTCGTCGCGGGACTCAAGCTCGCGGTACCGCAGGCGATCGTCGGAGTCGTGGTCGCCGAGATGCTCGCCGGCGACCAGGGTCTGGGTTACCTCGTCGCACGCAATGCGTCGTCGTTCAACTCGGCGGGCACGTATGCAGCTCTGATCACGCTCCTGCTGGCCGGATTCCTGATCGACAGGGTCATGACCGCGCTGACGAAGAAGCCGCTCGAATGGAAGAACTCCGGCAGCGCGATGTGATGCTGCAGGTTCGGCCGCGCGGTGCCCGCCCAGTGTGGGCGGGCACCCTTTTCCCAGCCCGCGTCTACGCAATTGGCATTGTCACGACGAAGAGATACGGAAGATGATGCTGAAGCAACATCAAGTGGCCGAAGACACCCTGATCGGCAGTGCCGCTTACATATTGGCGAGCTACGCCACGGCCACCCGATACGAAGCATTACCCGGTGAGGTGGCCGATCGCGCGAAGCTCATCGTGTTCGACCAGCTCTCCTGTGGATTTTTAGGCGCCGAGCTCCCGGCAGGCCGGATCATCGGACGCTATGTCGCCGAACTGGGCGGCAGACCGCAGTCGATGGTCCTCGGCTCGCCCGACCGATTTCCAGCGCCGCTGGCCGCCCTCGCCAACGGCACCTCCGGGCACGCTGACGAGTTCGACAGCGTGCATGCGACGTCGGACTTCCTCGGCACCGGTCATCCCGCCGCAATCATAGTTCCTGCAGCGGCTGCACTGGCCGAACGTCAGTTCTGCACCGGCCGTGATCTGGTGAACGCAGTCGCCCTCGGTTACGACGTCGGCGCACGAATCATCTCGGTGACCGGTGACCGGTGGCCTTGCGCCCATGATGGGCAACCACGGAATCGATCCGGGCTCACTGCATTCTCTGGGCGCGGCTTTCGCGTGTGCGCGGCTGCTCGGTTTGGACGTGAACCGTCACCTGTTCGCCGCCGCACTGGCGCTGCAGCAGAGCGTTGCGCTCAACGCGCCCTACGGGGAGCGGAGGCACATGAGCAAAGCGTTCGTCACCGGCCAAGCGGCCTACGCAGGCGTCACCGGCGCGGTGCTGGCGGCAACTGGATTCGAGGCCAGCGACAACATCTTCGAGGCCCCGGGCGGCATCATCGACACCTGGGCCGAGCCCGGGCGCGAGGAACAACTCACGAAGGATCTTGGCGCCGACTACGCGGTGATGGGCGCGAACTTCAAGTTCTATTCCGCTGGTTACCCCATCCACTCCCCGGTCGAAGCCGTTCTCGGATTGAGAAGCGAGCATGGCTTCGCGCTCGATGACATCGAGCGGATCACCGTTCGCATGCCGTCGCATCCGGCCAGCGTTGTCGACAACCGGTCGATGCCGACCATCTGTCTACAGCACATGGTTGCCGTCGCACTGGTCGCAGGCAAGCTCGGATTCGACGAAGCGCACTCGGCGACCTTGCACAACGACCCCGACGTTCTGCGACTGAAGTCGCTGGTCGTCCTGATCGGCGACACGGAATTCGATCGTGCTCAGCCGCAGGGGCGCGGTGCCGAAGTGACGATCGAGTTCGGTGGCGGCTCGGTTTCGCGGAGGGTCGAGCACCCCCGTGGGCACCGGTTCAGAACCCCTGCTCCGACCTGGGACGACTTGCGTGGGAAGTGGGAAGACCTGCTGGTGCGCCGGATCGGACAAGGCCGCTTCGATCAGTTCTTCCAGGCGTGCGCATCCCTCGAATCGGTAGACGACGTCAACGAGGTGAGTGGGCTGCTCGGCGTAGGAGGTATGTCGTGACTGCTGCACATCATTCGCCCGCGCTCACGAAGAACCCTCTCGAATAGAACTTCGGCAGCTCGATGTACGGTGCCCGCCCAGTTTTGGGCGGGCACCTTTTCGTTGGTGGTCCCGGATGCGACCGAGCCCTGGGAAGCGAGCCGGCGCGGACTCGTCGGCGCCGCTGGCACAGATCATGGGGCAAGCGGCCGAACCCGACACATCAGCCCGGCCGACCAGGGTCATTGCCGTGGTAGGCCGGGCTGATGTGTAGCGCGAGCGCGCGCTGGGTCGATCAGAGGTTGCGGATCATGTCGAAGCCATCGTGCTGATGTCGATGACGAAGCGGTACTTGACATCACCAGCAGCGACGCGATCGTAGGCCCGATCGATTTCGTCGGCGTCGATCACCTCCACCTCCGCAGCGATTCCGTGGGTGGCGCAGAAATCGAGCATCTCCTGCGTCTCCTCGATACCACCCACGAGCGTTCCCGCGATCGACCGGCGGTTGTGCAGCAGGGAGAACACGTCGAAGCTGATCGGACGCTTCGGGACACCGAGATTGACGAAGGTTCCGTCGAGCGCGAGCATCTGAAGGAAGGCGTCGTAGTCGAGGTTCGCCGGCACGGTCGACACGATCAGGTCGAAGGTGTCGGCATAGTCGGTGTAGACCGTCGGATCGGTCGTCAGCCGATAGGCATCGGCGCCGCGTCGCAGAGCGTCGGCTTCCTTGTCCATGGTCAGATCCAGCACGGTGGTGTGTGCACCCAGTGCCTTGGAGATCGATACGCCGACGTGTCCGAGGCCGCCGAATCCCACGATCGCGACCCTGCTGCCGGGGCCGGCCTTCCAGTGGCGGAGAGGGGTATAGGTGGTGATTCCGGCGCACAGGAGGGGAGCAGCCTCGTCCAACGGGAGACTGTCCGGGATGCGGAGAACATACGCCTCGTCCACGACGATCTTCTCGCTGTACCCACCCTGGGTGACCTTCCCGTCACGGCCGACGGCGTTGTAGGTCCTGATGTGTTCCACACGGCAGTACGACTCGAGGCCGGCTTTGCAGTGGTCGCACTCGCGACACGAATCGACGAAACACCCGATCCCGACCCGGTCGCCCACAGCGAATTTGCTGACCTCTCCGCCGACGGCGGACACGGTTCCGGCGATCTCGTGCCCGGGGACCAGCGGGTAATTCGTGCTGCCGAATTCGCTGCGCGCCCGGCTGACATCGGTGTGACAGATACCGGCGTACGCAATGTCGATCAGTACATCAGTCGGGCCGACGTCCCGTCTCTCGATCTTGGTCGCTTCGAACGGCGCACCGGGTGCAGCCGTGGAGCGGGCGTTGACAAGCATAAGTTGACCTTTCTCTTCGCCATCGCCGACCACTGTGTGGCCGAGGCGGATCGGATATGAATCTGTTCAGGTCGGTCAGAAGACGAAAACGCCTTTGCCTGCGTCCTGTTTGTCGAACTTCGTGTATGCCTCTTCTGCTTGGTCCAAGGACCAGCGATCGCTGAACAGGTCATCGACCGGCAGCGCGTGACGTTCGATGAAGTCGGCACATTCCAGCTGTTGAACACTCGACAGTGACCAAGACGTCATGACGGTCAGCTGCCGTGAGAGGTTCTGCCGGACATCGAGTTCGACGGTGCCACCCAACCCCACCACACACAGACGACCCCACGGCGCCAGAGCCGCCACGGCCGACCTGGCGGCTGCGGTGGCACCGGAGGTCTCCACGACGGTCGGGGCGCCCACACCGCGAGTCAGATCCTTGATCGCCTGGACGACATCGACGGACCCGGCGTTGACGGTGTCGGCAGCGCCGAATCGAGTCGACTGCGCCAGCCGCTTGGGTTCGAGGTCGACTGCGATGACGCGGGCACCGCGCGCCGCGGCGAGCATCGTTGCGGAGAGACCGACCGGTCCTTGCCCGAACACCACGACATCGGTACCACCGATGTCGCCGAGTCGTTCCAGGGCGCCCCACGCGGTACCTGTCCCGCACCCGATGGCCGCGCCGGCCTCGAAGGAGAGGGAGTCGGGAAGCCTCAGTGCCGACCTGGTCGCAACCTGCATGAACGGGGAGTGGGCGCCGTGCGCGTTCTTGCCGTACACGAGGGGAGCGCTGGTGGTGCACATCTGCGTCCACCCGGATCGGCATGCGACACAGCGTCCGCAACCCGCGTAGTGATGGATCATCACACGATCGCCGATGGCCACGCTGTCGTCGGCGCCCGGTCCGAGCTCCTCGACGATGCCGGCCGGCTCGTGGCCACCGATGCAGACCTCCGTCGCGCCGGGTGTCGTGTCGGCGGCTGCACGGTAGTAGTGCAGATCGCTCCCGCACATACCCGATGCGGTTACCCGAATAACGATTTCACCCTCGCCGGGCTTCGGGTCCGGAAATGGGCGCAGTGAAACCCGCCGATCTCCGTCGAACACCAGACCCTGCATTACTACCTCCTGTTACAGATGATTTTACGGGTGCCGACCACCCTCAGATGGCCCCAGCCGAGCGCAGTTGCTCGATCTCCTCGGCCGACATACCGAGCTCCTCGAGCAGGATCTGGTCGGTGTCGGCTCCCAGAGCGGGAGCCCTGGTCGGCTCCACGATCGGTGAGTCGGAGAGGAACAGTGGGCTGCCGAGTGTCATCCACGAGCCCTTGTCGTCGGACATCCGGCGCAGGACGCCACGCTCGGCGATGTGG
>SEEV01000023.1 GCA_004211695.1 Rhodococcus sp. (in: high G+C Gram-positive bacteria) | reverse complement strand
GACTCGCCGTCACAACGCGGGCACCGACCCCGCTCGCCTGTCGGTTCCGCTGCGACACGGATGGTCGAACCCACCCTCCGAACGCCGGCAACGACGACACCCACCAGATGGGGCAACAATGCCCGCACACTCTCGAAATCACACGCCGATGATCCTCACCCGCCGCAGGTCAGCACGCCGTGACGACACGCCCAGAATCTTCACGCAAATTGCGCCAGATCCAGGTTTCGTGTCCGCCAGTGGGCGGGAACGAATGTCCGTTGACACCCGGTCATCACTTGCACGAGGCACGCGTTCCGTGGACACGAATCAGTCGGGGCGGTGCCCGCCGCATCCGGCAGTGCCACACCGTCGGTGAGGCGACCGCAGCGCCCTTATCACAGGTCAGACGTTCGCTCGTACGTCCTTGAGCGTCGCTTCGGCCACCCGGAACGATTCCAGCGCGGCCGGCACGCCGACATAGACGGCGGCCTGGATGAGCACTTCCTGAATCTCCTCGTCCGAGCAGCCATTGGTCACCGCTCCGCGCACGTGCACAGCGAGCTCATGGGAGCGGTTCAAGGTGGTGAGCATCGCCAGATTCAGCAGACTGCGCGTCTTGCGATCGATCCCCTCCCTGGTCCAGACCGCACCCCAGCAGTACTCGGTGACGAGTTCCTGGATGGGGCGGGAAAACTCCGTCACATTGTTCAACGACCGCTCGACGTGGGCGGCACCGAGGACTGCCTTTCGCATCTCGATACCGTCCTCGTAGGTTTCTTTACGCGTGCGACTAGTCGACATCGCCCTCTTCTTTCGGTTGATCCGGAGCTGCACAGCTCGTCTGACAAAACTCTCGGCTGCCGACATTGGCCGGCTGTCCGATCACGCCCCGGCGTCAGCCGAAGCAGCACTCGAGGGGCAGTCACCGAATCTTCCTGGTCATTGCGCACCGGAGGCGTTCAGCGCCTTGGCTCACTGTGCAACGCGGCGCGAACGTCGCGCCACGCTCCTAGTAGTACGTTTTGTCACACACTATTGTCAATCGGGCGAGATCATCGTCCTCCCCCGCATCTCGGAAAAGTGCCTGCCGCCAACTGCGTAGATGCACAACGATTTCAAGACTGGGCATAGCCAAGAAGACCATCACCAACTATTGTCATACGAGAATACAAACCCGTGGACGGGTTGGCCCGATACGACGGCACCGCAAGATGGAGGACGGTTTCGTGAACACCGAGGTAGATGACGAGTACGAAGTCATCGTCGTCCGTTACGCATCCCGGCAGACGGTGCGGAGCCAGATCTACCTGAACTACCACCTATACGGAGAGCCGGATGCTCCGATGGGAATGGATTACTACTTCTGGATCGTGCGGAACGCGCAGAGAACGTTCGTGGTCGACACCGGCTACAGCGAGCAGGGAGGATTCAACCGCGGGCGAGGACACCTGATTCACCCGCGAGAGGCGTTGAAGCTGACCGGTGTCGAACCGGACGAGGCCACACTGATTCTGACCCATGCGCATTACGACCACGTCGGCAACGCTGATCTGTTCCCGCACTCACCGGTCATCATTCCGAAGCGGGAGTTCGACTTCTGGACCGGACCGTACGCCCGCAGGCTGCAGTATCACCATTCCGTCGAGAACGCCGAACTCGCCCATCTGCGCCGGATCCACGATGAGGGGCGCATGCAGTTCCACACAGGATCGATCGAAGTTGCACCGGGTATCGAGATGATCCAGCTGGGAGGCCACTCCCCGGGCCAGTCCATCCTCACGGTCAAGACCAGTGAAGGCATGGTCCTGCTGGCCTCGGACGCCACGCATTACTACGAGGAAATCGACCGCGACATGCCCTTCCTGGTCGTGGCAGACCTGGAGGCGATGTACGCCGGGTTCGACCAGATGAAGCGAATCGTCGAAGAGCGGAACGCGATCTTGATCCCGGGGCACGATCCTCAGGTCCTCGACCGTCACGAACAGTACGAGGGCGCACTGGCGGGAGTCGCCGCGTCGATCGGCCGCCTACCTCTGAACAAAGGGAGCATTGATGACAAACAGCGTTGACATCGACTCGGAGTCGATCGTTTCCACCAGCCGAGTCGGATTCATCGGGCTCGGCAACATGGGCGGGCGCATGGCCCGGTGCATCACCTCGGCGAACCAGCGTGTGCTCGGGTTCGACACCCGAACCGACGGGGTACGCGATGCCGGCGCGGAAGTCGCGTCGTCGGTGGGCGAGGTTGTGCAGAACTCCGACATCATTTTGCTTTCGCTTCCCGAGAGCAAGGTGGTCGAATCGGTCGTACTCGGTGACGACGGCATTCTGGCGAACGCGCGCCCTGGTCAGATCCTGGTCGACCTGAGCACGTCGGCACCGGAATCGACACGACGGCTTCATCAGCAACTGCACAGCAAGGGAGTCCGGTTCGTCGACGCAGGTATCTCCGGCGGCGCGGCAGCTGCTGAATCGGGAACCTTGACGTTGATGGTCGGTGGCGACCCGGAGACGATCGCGGAAGTAACCCCGATACTCGAACACTTCTCGAAGAAGATCTTCCATTGCGGGGCCGTCGGATCCGGGCACACCGCCAAGCTGTTGAACAACTTTCTGAACGCAATTTCGCTCTCCGCCACCGCCGAGGTGATGGTGGCGGCACGGAAGGCAGGTCTCGACCTCGAGGTCCTCCTCGACGTCCTCAACAACAGCTCGGGCGTGAATTTCGCGACGCTGAACCGGTTTCCGCGGATCATCCAGGGCGACTACCTCGAGGGCGGTTTGACGAACTCGCTGATGATGAAAGACGTCCTCGCCTACGTCGAGCTCGTCGCAGGTCTTGGCGTGGCCAGCCCCAACTCCGCAGCTCCACTCGCATCCTTCGGTCTGGCCAAGCAACTCGGCTACTCGGACCGGATCAGTAACACGGTTGTCGACGCAATCGGTGACGTCTCGGGAAACGTCCGATTGCACGATGCCGTCACGACCTAAGGAATCACCGTGAAGATCATCCATGGCATCGAACAGTCCGGAACCGCACGCAAGACCGGCTCTCAGTTCACCGGCATCGTGCACAACTATCTGACCATGCCGGCTACTGACGGTGTCACCATCAACTCCGTCAACTTCCTACCCGGCGCTCGCACCTACTGGCATGAGCACGAGCATGGCCAGATTCTCCAGGTCCTCGCCGGTGAAGGCTTGGTCGGAACCGCAGCGGACGGGATTCGGGTCCTCAAGGCTGGCGACACCGTGTGGTGCCCGCCGGGTGAGCGACATTGGCATGGTGCAGGTCCGGGCTCGTTCATGACTCATATCGCCATCTCGCTCGGAACGACGAGCTGGGCCGAGGAAGTGCGCCCCGAGGAGTACTCCGGAACCACCCCGGCGTCGGCACCGTGACGCACCTCCACACCCGACGACCGGCCGTCTCAGCCGGATGCATCCGGCACGTCCACCTCCTGCGCGAGATCGACGCTCGAGAACTGAGGAACAGAACATGACAGGCCAGACTTCACAGGCGGGCACCACCATCGCGTTCATCGGGCTGGGAAATATGGGCGGGCCGATGTCGGCCCGTCTCGTTTCGGCCGGCCACCGCGTGAACGGATTCGACCCCAGCACCGACGCGCGGCAGAGGCTGCAGGATACCGGCGGAAACTCAGTCGACAGTGCTGCGGCGGCAGTTGACGGAGCCGAGTTCGTGATCTTGATGCTCCCGAACTCGACTGTCGTCGAGACGGTTCTCGCGGATCCCGCCGTACGCGGCAATCTCAGGCCGCAGACCACCGTCATCGACATGAGCTCCTCGGAGCCGACCTCGACGCGCAAGCTCGCCGAGGACCTCGAAGCTCTCGCGATATCCCTCATCGACGCACCGGTCTCCGGCGGAGTGAAAGGCGCGGAGGCCGGACGGCTGACCATCATGGTCGGAGGCGACGAGACCGCGGTCGCCCGTGCCCAACCCGTCCTGTCCCACCTGGGGTCGACCAAACACGCCGGAAGCGTCGGCGCCGGCCACGCACTCAAAGCCATCAATAATCTTCTCTCCGCCACTCATCTGCTCGCCACCGCCGAGGGGATCGCCGCCGGGGAGCGATTCGGCCTGGACCCCAAGGTCATGGTCGAACTGATCAATACCTCGAGCGGACGAAGCGGGTCGACCGACAACAAGTACCCGAACTTCGTCCTTCCTGGCACGTTCGACTCGGGATTCGGTCTGCGGCTGATGCTCAAGGACATGAAGATCGCCGTCGATCTCGCAGAGCAGGTCGGTGCACCGAGTCGACTCGGTGCACAGGCGACGGCGCTGTGGGAACAGGCCGCCGACGACCTCGCACCCACCGCCGATCACACCGAGATCGCGCGTTGGGCAGAACCCAGCAACTGAACCATCGGGAGACAACTATGACGTCGAGCGCCGAGCACGACCGACTCAAGCAACGCATCATCGACATCCACGGGGCCTGGGACGAGTCCTGGGAGGCGATCCGCGACCTGCGGCCAGCGTTCCTGGCTGCCTACGTCAGCTTCGCCGAGGTGCCTTGGAAGAAAAACCACCTCGACGACAAGACCAAAGAACTTGTCTATCTCGCAGTCGATGCCGCCGCCACACACCTCCACGCCCCTGGCGTACGCCAGCACATCCGGCGGGCGCTCGAGCTCAGCGCGACCCCCGGCGAGATCATGGAAGTGATCGAGCTGACCAGCACGCTGGGGATCCATGCGATGAACATTGGGGTGCCCCTGCTCGTCGAAGTGCTCGAGGAGCAAGGTCTGCGTGAGTCTGCCGCACCGTTGTCGGAGTACCAGGAGGAGTTGAAGGCCCGGTTCACCGCGAACCGCGGCTACTGGCACCAGTTTTGGGACGAGATGCTGGAGCTGGACCCGGAGATCTTCGGCGCCTACACCGACTTCTCCTCCCTCTCGTGGGAAACCGGGACATTGGAGCCGAAGGTGAAGGAATTCATCTACATCGCCTTCGACGCCGCCGCGACGCACTTGTACGTTCCTGGATGGAAGCTGCATATGCGCAACGCACTCGGCTACGGAGCGACGAAGGAAGAAATTCTCGAGGTCATGGAGATCGCGAGTGTGATGGGCATGCAGGCAGCGACGACCGCCTTCCCGATTCTCGTGGACGAACTACGCCGCACCGACGACACCGTGATAACCGCACAGCCCGAACGAGTCTGACGTCTCGTCGTGTCGAACCTGATCACGGCCGACTCCTGGGGCTGACGAGTCGGTTGCGGTCGGGACTCATTGTTGGAGAGGAATGAAAGATGCCAGCTAGTGGACTCAAGGACAAGGTGGCGATCGTCACCGGAGCGGCCGGTGGGCTGGGGCAGGCCGCGGCTCGGCGGTTGTCGGAGGAAGGGGTCAAGGTGGTCGCCGTCGACCTTGACGCCGAGGCGGCCCAGAAAACCGCGGCGAATCTTCCCGGCGAGGCGTTCGCGGTCGGGAGCGATGTGTCGTCGGAGGAGGGTGTCGAGCACTACATGGCGGAGGCCGTCAAGGCCTTCGGCACTGTGGACTTTCACTTCCTCAACGCCGGCATCGCAGGGTCGCTCGCCGAACTCGTGGATGTGCCGGTCAACGAGTGGGACAAGGTGATGGCGGTAAATCTGCGCGGTCCCTTCCTCGGCATCCGCGCCGCGTTTCGTCAGTATCTAGCGGAAGGCACGACGGGAGCGGTCGTGGTCACCTCCTCCATCGCGGGGTCGCGGGGAAGCAACGATCTCCTGGCCTACACCACGTCCAAACACGGTGTTGTCGGACTAGTGCACGGGGCAGCGGTGTACGGGGGCCCGATCGGAGTACGCGTGAACGGAATTGCACCCGGCATCGTTCCGACCAGCATATTCGGCCCGTCCGGGCAGGCCGACATGATCCGTCGCGCAGGCACTTCACCGCTGCGTCGTCCCGGAACACCGGAGGAAATCGCCGGTTCGGTCGCCTTTCTCCTCAGTGACGATGCCACCTACATCACGGGCGAAATCCTTTCGATCGATGGCGGCGCCAATATCCAGAACACCAACCGCAATGCCGGAGGAGCGGGTCTCTGGGATGTCAGCATCACCGACGAGACGATCCTCCGCCGCCATCGAGACGAACACACAAACACTGCGCGGCCGTGACCGCCTAATTCTGTCAGCACCCCACCGTCGAAGCACATTTTGCGAGCCTCTGCCTCCCGTCCAGCCCTGAGACCATTTGTTGCCGCCCGACGTTCGTCAGGGACGTCAGGGGGCAATGGACCGTTCTCGTCGCCGCATCCCCTTCGGAGAGGTCGACCACACTCCGGTAACGACATCGGACTGGACTGCCACCCCTTGGTTGCCCTCGCGGCTGCTGCCCCGAATCCCGATTACGATATCGTTGGGCGAACATGTCCGGATGCTCGTTCCACTGAAACCCGATATCAGTTCGAGAGTTCTTCTGGCGCATAGAATCCGGAGGTTCACTTCGAGATGGCAACCTCAAATTCCTTCCCACCAACCGCACCGATCAACTGTTCGACATCAGCGCCGACCCGCGGGAGCTGGCGGGCATCGCGACGGAGTATCCGACCGTTCCTGCTGATCTGTCCGGCCGCCGGGAGCGGATCAACTCAACCTTGCTGCGTACTCGATAATCCCATGACGTGGTGCGATTCACCGGTCCGGACACATCCTCGGGCGTGAACCACCCGAAACGGTCCACGCGACGGCTCCGAAGTAGGTCGATCCGAGCGGGAACCCGCCTTGCACCACACACCGGGCTCCGCGTAAAACAGCTTGGCGCTATCAGAGAACCCATCACGAGCGATGACGACCGGCTACAACTCCGCCGTCCCCGGGGTATCCAGGCGCTGGGCGTGCTCTCTCACGATTCAGCACACCTGGTGGCCAATAACCCGGCAGGTCGACCCCGATGAACAGCCGCGGAAAGGTCCTCAGCTGAGTTCTGTGGTTGCCTGTCGCAGGTTGATCAACGCATTCTCGCCGGCGCGGCGGATGTGTTCGGCGTATAGCTGCGCCGCCACCTCGCCCTCACCGCGCTGCAGTGCCTCTACGATGTTGCGGAGATCTTTGACTGCACCTGCGTGGCCTTCGGCGGACATCGCCGTGGCCCTCAGAATACGCACTCGGGCCTGGATTCCATCGGTGAGTTGATGGAGGACGGTGCTGGCCGCGCCTTCGATCAAGATGTCGTAGAAGCCGTCCTTCGCCTTGAGTACGGCGACCACATCGTCCCCCCCTGCCTCGGTTACTTCGGCGAAAGTTTCGGCGGCAGCAGCCAGGCGCATGATTTGCGACTTTGATGCGCGTTCGGCAAAACGACGAACGACCACAGCTTCGAGGGCGGCTCGGGCTTCGTAGAGATCGCTTGCCTCGTCCGTCGACGGAGCACTGACGATCGCACCCTTCTGCGGGACAACCGTGACCAGACCTTCCGAGGTCAGTTCGCGAAGCGCCTCACGCACCGTCGTTCGCGAGACACCTAGTTGCTCGATGAGCTCTCGCTCGACCAGTCGCTGCCCCGGCTTGATCCTGAAGTCGAGAATGGCGGTCCGTAACGCGTCGATGACCTGCTCCCGCAGGGGTGCAGCGACCCGCCCGACAGGGCTCGACGTCCAGGCATCCGCCAGAGAATTCGTTGAACTGGACATAGCCCCGCCCTTCACCTACACAAGTTGTATTCGCGTCATACAATCAGCGTCATCATAACGTATCGGCGCCACCGACCTGCTCGGCCGAACATGCCCACGCAACGGTCGTCTCACGCCGGGGGCCCGTGCCCCGAAGAGTCGTGGACCGCATCGCGGCAAGGGGCACATACCGTCGACACGAGAGCGTCCGGCGGCGGGGCCTACCCGACACCGGACGCTCGGCAGCCTTCGAACCGCGATGTCTAGAAGGTGAGAGGCTGCCCGAAGTGGAACCGTGAGACTGCACCATAGGTGACATCCCATTGCGCAGCGATGTGGGTGCGATACATGGCCACATCCCGGTAGTACTTCTCCATCGGGGCTCCGAGCTTGGCGGAACTCGATCCCGCAGTGGTGAATGCCAGGTCAACCGCCTCGTTGGCCAGCTTGGCCGCCTGCTGCACGACGGCGCGCAACCGCGCGTCTTGTTCCGGGGTGAACTCCACCCCGGTCTCCTCCCAACGCCGCCCCAGGGCCGCGTACTGTCGAATTCCCGCGAGCAGAAGAGACTCGGCCGAATCGGTGAGCGCGAGCAGCTGCCCGAACCACCGGTGATACTCCGGTGCGTCGACACGCGGCTTGCGCGGGGGGAAACTCGTCGGGCGAGTTTCCATCAGGTTTTCGAACTCGTCGAATGCCGCCCATGCAGCACCGATCTGTGTGGCCACCAGCTCGGTGTTGAAGTAGGTCATCGTTCGTCCGAGGTACATCGAATTCTTGTGCAGTTGGTAGCCAACCGTGCCCTCGGCGCCGAGGGAATGCTCACGGAAGTCGTAGACCACGCTCAGATGATCGGGAACGAAAGCGCCCTCGATGCGAACCGAGTTCGAACCCGACGCTCGCATACCGATCGTCTTGTCCCCGCCCCAGTCGTCGAGGATGGTGTAGTCCGTCCGTGGAAGCGCGAACATTCGGGGGCCGAGGGGGTCTCCCGCTGACGTGAAGGATGAGGCAACGACGAGAACGTGTGTGCTCCACATCGATCCTGAGCAGTAGTCCCAGGTACCCGACAGTCGGAATCCGCCCTCGACCGCAGTTGCCCTGCCGGAGGGAATCGTTCGTCCGGGTGCGATGAAGGTCCCGTCACCGAACAACTCTTCCTGGCCTTGCTCGGTGAAGAAGGAGCCGACATGGAAGGCGTGTCCGGCGCCGAGGACGAAGCACCATCCGACTCCGGGATCGCCTCGGGAGATTTCGATTCCGACCCGCACGAAATCGTCGAGCCCCATCTCGAGGCCGCCGTACCGCCGGGGTTGCAGAATCCGGTAGAAACCTGCGGCGAGGAACTCCTCGTGCACTTCTTCCGTGTATCCCCCGAGCTGCTCGTGACGTGCCTGCATCTTGCGAAGACGCGGACGCATCTCCGCGGCGAGTGCGACCAACTCGTCCGGGCTGCGATCGACTCCCTGCGCTGCCTCCCCCGAGGGCGCCGAGGTGTAAAGGCTCGTGGTCATTGCTCGATCTCCCAACCGATTGTCATACAGTACTACCATCGTATCATTTTCGGCATGCGTCGTCAGTCTCCGGCGGTTGCGGTGCGCCGAAGCGCTGCGGTGGCCAATTCGTCGACCGTCAACCCCTCGGGATCGGTGTCGGGGTCCCCCACGATCACGACCGCGTAATCTCGTGCGGCACCGGCGACCGAGACGTAGCCGTCCCGTACATCGACCAGGACCTTGTTGGGATCGCGGCTGAGCGGATCGCCCCATCCCCCGCCTGCGTTGGTCAGATACCGAATCACCGAGTTCGCGATCGACCGGTTCGCACCCGCCCGGAAGGGATAAATGAACTGGCCTTGCTCCGACGGCAAGTTCGTGGTCGGGTCGATGACCCCCGCCCACGCCTCGCCACGGGCGAACGACTCCGGCGAGGTATCGGGGGGCGTGATCGCGCCATCGTCTCGAGGACCGAAGCTCCAGATGCCACCTCGCTGGCCGGCCCCGCCCCCGTGGACGCCGAAACCAGCGGAACTCTTGTAGCGCAACTCCGTCAGCGAGTGAGTGGCATCCTCCAGCCACAGCGTGTCGCGGATCATGCTGGCCCCTCCCCGGAAGTGGCCGGGGCCGGCGGAGTCGATTCGCGGCTCGTGTCGCATGATCACGGCCGGGCTATCCTTCTCGATCGCCTCGATTGCCGGGGCGACACCGTTCGCCTCGTAGGCCATGCACTGGGTGTCGGCATCGCCGAACTGATTCGCGCCGTAGGGACCGATCTCCCCACCGCACTGCAGGGCAGAGACCCACGGGGTTCCGTCTGCGTGGGTGCCGAATGCGGTATGCAGGTCCGCGCTGCCACGGTCCCCGGCCAAGGCAGCCGGTCCGACGGCGTCCGCCAGCGCGCGCAGTAACGCACCGAGGATCGCCTGGGACTGCTCGAAGTACATGAAGACGCAGCCGTCCGGCGGCAGCGCAGACAGGAGTGTTCCCTCGGGTAGCACGATGTCGACGTCACGGTAGAGACCGGAATTGAAACGACCGTGCGGGTCAAAGAGGTACTTGAGGGCGATGCCCACGCTGGTCTTCGTATCCCACGCGGTGGCGTTGATCGAACTACGCGCCTGTCGCGAGGTGCCTGAGAAGTCCACTTCGATCCGGGTGGCACGTTTGCGTACAGCGACGCGAATTCGATAGTCCTCGGTGTCGTCGACGCCATCGCAGTCGATCTGTTCCGAGCCGTACCAATCTCCATCGGGCAGTTCCGCGAGCGATGTGGCCATTCGCTCGGCGCCCATGTCGCAGACGTACTTCATCGTCCCGTGCACGGCCGCGAGGCCATATCGCTCGATGGATTCGAGAACCAGCCGTTCCCCGAGCTCGAGGCTCGAGCACACCGTCAACATGTCCGGGTAGAGGATCTCGGCCATCCGCACATTGTCGAAAATGACGTTCCAGGATTCGGCGACTGGCTGTCCGGCGCGCATGAGCAGCCGCGGTGACAGGACAAGCCCGTTCTCGTACACGTTCTGCTTGGATGCGCTGAATCCGCCTGGGACGGTTCCACCCATGTCGAGTTGGTGGGCATTGAGATTGACGAATGCGGCGATCTTGCCCTCGTGAAAGACCGGACGAACGAAGAGGAGGTCGTTGTTGTGATTGCCGGTGCGGTAAGGGTCGTTGGAGATGAGCACGTCCCCCGGACCCAGATTCTCGGCACCGAATTCCTCGACGGTGTTGGCGACCGCATCGATGGTCGTGCCTGCCATCAGGACGATCCCGTTGCTTGCGGCCGGAACCTGATATCCGAGTCTCGGCGGGGTGCTGACGGTGCATGCGAGGTCGTAGAAGTCCCGCAGGACCGGTGAGAATGCGCCCGTCAGCAACCGGACGCTCATGTGCTCGACCAGGTAGTCGAACCGATTGCCCAGCACGGTTGCGGTGTAGCGGTCGCAACCGTACCGGTCCGCGAATTCGCTCTCGTTCAGTTCGCGAATGAGTTCGACTCGTACGGAATCTTTTTCGATCGCAATGGACATTAGTGGCCGGTCCTTTCGATGGTGATCTCTGCACATCGCCCGATGGTCGCGCGTTGGCCGGGCAGGATGTAGGTCGTAGAGAGGTCTTCCCGGATCACGGCCGGGCCCTCGATTGTCGCGCCGACGGACAGTCGGTTCCGGAGGTACTCACGCGCTTGCACGGGGCCCTCGGCGACGTAGTCGAGAGTGATGAGCTGCTCCGGCTCGGCCGCGAAGGCGGCCTCGCCGTCGGCGCGAAGGTATTCGACCTTGTCGGAGGGCACCACGAGTTCGACCCGGTAGGTGACTCCTTCGACAGGGATCTGGGCGAACCGGTTGCCGTTCCGCTTCTCGTAGGCGTCGTGGAAGGTCTCGACGATGCGCTCGATCGATGTCGAGGTGATCTCCCCGGCCGGGATCTCGATGAAGGGGGTCTCCCAACTCTGCCCCACCAGGCGCCCGTCGAAGCTCCGGCGGACGGTCAATCCGTCGGCGACCTCGCCGACGCGGGTCCGCAGGTGCTGCTCCATCTCGGCGAATACGGCGGCGATCTCATTTGCGCTGTGCGGGCTCAGCGTTACGTAGGCGCTGCGCGAGTCGTAGAAGACCTGATCGGTCGAGAGCAGACCCAACGCGGAGAACAGACCCGGGTACGGGGGGATCACGGCACTCTTCAGCGGGAGCAGGTCCAGGACGGCGGGGAGGAGCATCGGCCCTGCCGCGCCGTAGGACATGAGGGCGAAGTCCCGGATGTCGACACCGTGCCGCACCGCGACGTTGAGAATCTCTTCGGCCATGTGCGCCACTGCGAGTTGGTAGGCGGACCTGACCCGCGCCTGGAAGGGAACTGGGGTATCGAGCGTCGCGAATGCGGTCTCGGCAGCTAGCCTGTCGAGTTTGATCTCGCCGCCGGCGAATGTCTCACCGTCGAGTATGCCCATCAGCAGACATGCGTCGGTGACTGCGGGGATTGTTCCGCCGCGGCCGTAGCACGCGGGCCCCGGCTCGGCGCCCGCGGAGCCGGGGCCGACCTGGATTCCGCCGGACGGGGACACGGTGACAAGACTGCCTCCGCCGGCGCCGACACTCGAGACCTCGGTCGAGAGTGCGTTGATGATCAGGTCGTGTTCGAGTTCGAAGGTGTTCTGAATGAATGGTTTCCCGTCGACGATCAACGACACATCGGTGGAGGTGCCGCCGACGTCAGCACACAGCAGGTTGCGTTCGCCGATCGCTTCGCCCAGCCGGGCGCTCGAGATGGTTCCGGCTGCGGGACCGGCGAACACGATGCGGAAGGGTTTGTCGAGCGCTTCCTGCCAGGGCAGCAGGGTCGCAGCGCAGTCGGCGAAGTTCAGTTCGCCGTCGAATCCGAGTTCCCGCAGGTCTCGGTTCAGTGTGTCGGAGTAGTCGGTGAACAACAACTTCATGAAGACGTCGATGACGGTGGTCGATGCGCGGGCGTATTCCTTGGCCAGCGGCGAGGTTTCCGACGAGATCGACACCGGCACATGCGCTCCGAGTTCCTCGTGTACCAGCTCCCGCAGTCGGACCTCGTGTTGGGCGTTGACATAGCCGTTGATCGTGCAGATGGCCACTCCCTCGACGTTGCACCGGCGCAACACCTCGAGCTGGGACCGTGCGTGATCCTCGTCCAGTGGGATCAGAATTGTGCCGTCGGCCTTGATGCGTTCCTTCACTCCGCGCCGTAGGTACCGGGGGACGAGTGGTCGATTGGCATCACCGAACGACCGGCGCCATGCGGGGTCGGTTTGCGCGTCGAGCGGCTTGTGGACGTTGCCACGGTCGAGTACGTCGCGGAATCCGTCGGTCGTCAGGTAGGCGATCTTGGGTAGTCGCCGTTCGATTACCGCGTTCAGCCCCATGGTGCTGGCGTGGTTGAAAGTTGTACTCCCTGCAACTCCCAGTCGTCGTGCACCCTCGACCACGGGAGCAGCGGGGTCGGTACGGCTGCTGGGCACTTTGGTTACGGAAATTTGGCCATCACGAACCGCCACGACATCTGTGAAGGTTCCGCCTACGTCAACGCCGAACATTGTCGAACTCCTTGAACTTTGTGGTCTGGTTCGTCGGCTCGCCGGCCGTCGACGGGGCATTCGTCACGAGCGGCGCGAACGCACCCAGGCGTGGTGCCGGGGTGCGGGTAAGCGAGTGCAGGCAGTCCTGGCACTTGACGACGTCCCACCAGCCTCCCTCGCTCAAAACGCGGTACTCGGCGACGAGGGTTGACGCGCACGCAGGGCACGTACGCGCTACCGCGGTCTTCGCGGCGTGAAGATACGACTCTGTTGGACGTGGAAAGCTGTGCATTTCTTGCACTCCTTGGAACAGCGGGTGATGTGAGAGGACCGGCCCGCGTCGGATATGCCTGGCGGTTGACGTGCCTCGTGGTCGAGGAACGGATCCCGGAGAAACACCTGAGGATGCGACACCCTCGGCGTCGGTGTTACCTGAGACACATCATGCAATACATTATCGTCATACCGCAATACGAAATTTGGTCGCGGAGTCGGCGATATGCGACCGGCCCGGTCCCGGACGGCTGGCATCCTGAACCGGGCCGGTGTGATCACGCGCGTAGCGCGGCACGTACCGAGCGACCTACGTGCACGAGTCTCTACAAAGTGGCGGTGCGGGTGTTCATTTCGCCAGCGCCGTCGCCTCGACCTGGGACGTCGACGCGGCAGGTAATCCGCGGATCAGCACGAAGGTGGTGACAGCGGAAATGCCGAGTACCACGAGTAGGTAGAGGATGATCGAGTACACGGTGCCCGTTTCGCGGAGCAACAGGGTAGCGACCAGCGGACTGATCGCACTGCCGAGAACATTCGATACCTGGAATCCGACCGACATTCCCGTGTATCGCACCTCGGGACCGAAAGCGCCTGCAAATAGGGCACCTTGGGCTCCGTATCCCAGGCTGAAGAACACACTCATGCACAGCAGGTAGCCGACGATCACCAGAGCGAGATTGCCCGATTGGACGGCCACGATCAGGAAGACCGCACCGACCATGGCGCCGAACACGCTGGTAGCCATCACCTTGGTGAAGCCGTACTTGTCGGCGAAGTACCCGCCGAGCGGGGTCGTGAGCAACTGGGCAACGTTGGAGATCAGCACCGCGGTGAGCATCTCCGAGCGTGTGAATCCGACCGCGTCGCTCGTTCCGTAGCTCACCAAGAAGTTGATCGCGATCAGAGAAAGGCTCCCGTATCCGAGGAATGCCCCGGCGACGAGGAAGATCTCACGCTTGTTCCTGGCGAACACCTCGAGAATGGGGGCTTTGGCGACAGCGCCTGCCTCTTTGACTTCGGTGAACTCCTCAGATTCTGCAATTCCTGCGCGGATCGCGAGGCCGATGATGACCAGAACCGCGCTGAGCAGGAACGGGATGCGCCAGCCCCATGAATACAGTTGTTCGTCAGGCAGCTGCGCAACTCCCAGGAAGGCGAGGTTGCCGAGCAGGATTCCGGCCGGTGGACCGGTCTGCGGAAGTGCCGCGAAGAAACCGCGGCGCTCCTTCGGTGACGTCTCGAAGGCCAGCAGGATCGCACCTCCCCACTCACCGCCGAAGGCGAAACCTTGCGCGAATCGAAGAAGGACCAACAGCAGCGGGGCCGCGAAACCGATCGCTTCGTAGCCCGGCAGCAGGCCGATGATTACGGTGACCGCCCCCATGAGCCACAGGGACAGGACCAGCATCCTTTTGCGGCCGATGCGATCACCGAAATGACCGAAGAAGATTCCGCCCAATGGGCGTGCGATGAATCCGACGGCGAACGTACCCAGAGCGAGAATCGATGCGATGAAGGGGTCGTTGTCGGTGAAGAAGACATGGGGAAAGACCAGCGCTGCAGCGAGACTGTAGATAGCGAAGTCGTAGTACTCGACGGTTGTGCCGATGAGGCTTGCTGCGCCCACCCTCGCGGGGGATGGTCGAGTCGAGCCGGATGTTTGTGTCATGTAGTCGGGCCTTTCGGGGTCAGACAGGCGGGAGGCAGGCCTAGCCGTGCGCGGGGCTCGTACGGCTCAGAAAACGAGGAGACCGCTGAGATCGCGTAGATCGCGTGAGGCGACGAGCGCGTCGTTTATCTGATCGAGTCGGTACCGACCGGTAATGATCGGTTCCGGGTCCAAGAGTCCTTGTTCGAGCATGCGTACGTATCGAGGGACATCGCGGCGCATCCGGACGTTGCCATTCTGTGTGGAGATGATCGTCCGTCCTTGGACCGCGATAGTGGTCTGCACCAGTTCTACGGTGGTGCCGAGCGCTTTGACACCGTTGAGCACGACGGTTCCGGCCCGGCGAGCGAGCGTGACTGCCAGCACCTGCGACGCCGCAGGACCGGCTGCTTCGATCGCGTGGTCCGCACCTCGGCCGCCGGTGTTCTCCTTGACCACCGCCACCGCGTCTTCGGCGTCGGGATCAATGGCGCTGGTGGCGCCCAGTTTGAGCGCCAGCGCTCGCCGGTCGGAGTTCGGGTCGATCGCGAAGATCTGCTCGGCTCCCGCCAGTTTTGCCGCTTGGACCACCCATTGACCCAGGTGGCCACACCCGACCACGGCGACGCTCTCACCTGGCTGGACCTTCGCCGCATTGAATACCGAACCCAGCCCCGTCGTGATTCCGCATCCCATCAGGGACAGCACGTCGGACGGCAGGTCCGTGGCCAATTCGAAGATCTGGTTGGCGGAGATGTTCATCATTTCCGCATATCCCCCGACGTTCCCCGATGCGCGGATCGTCTCCCCGATGCTGTCGGTGGCCACGATCGGGTACCCGCTCGGATTATCGAACAGTTCGGAGCACTGGTCCGGGCGGCCGGCCGCGCAATAGAAGCATTTGCCGCACTCGGGGGTACCGGGCACCAGCACGCGTTGTCCAATCGCGAATCCTCGAACTTCTGAACCCAATTCAACAATCTCCCCGATGGACGCGTGCCCAAGAATGACCGGGGGCACCTTGCCGAAGTGACCGGCCCAGTTGGTGCAGTCGGTGGAACAGAACGGGGTGGCGTGGGTTCGTACGAGAACGCGATCCGCTGCGGGCGGGTGGAAATCGAGATCCTCGACGACAAATGGCTCGGCGAGGGTGCGCAGGATTGCGGCCTTCATGAGTCTCCTTCTGGATCGAATCGTAGCGAGGCATGAGCGCGTGGTCCGGCGCACTGCCGATCCGACGTATGTTCCGCCTCACACTTTGACAATGTATGACAGTATGATGATCCTTGTATAGGGATGTGCGTGAACAATCCGCAGCGACCCCTTCTGAGGGAGCTGCGCGATCACGAACATGTGGACAGCACCCAGAAGGGACGATCGATGAACCCCGATCTCATCAGCAGCCTGCGCAGCGCCCGCCCGGGATACCACCCCGGCTGGGGTGGTCCGGAATACTCGGACTGGCAGGACGAACAGATGTCGTGGAAGACGACCTGTTATATCGGCGATTGGTCGTTCCTCTGGGATGTCGTCGTGGAGGGCCCCGAAGCCCTGAACGTCTTCCGCGACACCTGCATCAACGGATTCGAGAAGTTCGATATCGGCCAAGCCAAGCACATCGTGCAGTGCACCAGTGACGGCAAGGTCATCGGCGACGGAATCCTGATGCGACTTGCAGAGGATCGTTTCATCACCCAGGGTGTTCCGGCTCTGCACACCAGCTGGGTGCTCAGCAAGGGCGGCTATGACGCCTCGTGGACGCAGGTCGATCGGTGCGAACTACAGGTTTCCGGCCCCACCGCGTTAGCCGTGTGCCAGAAGGCGACCGGTGAGCCACTCACCGACATCAAATTCATGCGCTTCGGCGACGTGACGATCGCCGGACATCCGGTATGGGCACTGCGCCAGGGGATGGCCGGCGAAGTGGGGTTCGAATTTCACGCCGCGCAAGAGCATGCCGACGACATCATCGCTGCGATCCTCGAAGCAGGCCACGAATACGGCATTCGTCGCCTGGGTCGTCGCACGGTGATGATCAATCACCTCGAGGCAGCCTTTCCCACCGGCAACTGGCACTACTTGAAGCAGTCGTTTCATCCCGAACTGGCGGGTAGCGCCGAGTGGGTGCGCGAGCACTTCGATACCTACGGTCTGGTCCCGGCCATCAGAGGAAGTTACGACAGCGACGACGTCAACGACTACCTCCAGTCACCCGTCACCCTGGGTTGGGGCAAATCGATCCGGTTCGATCACGAGTTTGTCGGACGAAGAGCGCTCGAGGACGAGGTCGCCGCACCCACCAAGAAGCGAGTCACCCTCGAGTTCGACAGCAAGGACGTCGTCGACATCTACGCGTCGCAGTTCTCCGAGGGAGAGCCGTATGCGTTCTTGGACGTACCACACGCTCAGCGGTGGATCGCCTGGGCCGACAAGGTAATCGACAGCGACGGCAACACCGTTGGCCTGTCGAGCAGCCCCGGATACAGCTACTACTTCCGCAAGATGCTCTCGATCGCCTACATCGACGTGGAATTTGCCGAGGTGGGGGCAGAGCTGTCGCTGATCTGGGGCGATCCGGGAACCCGGCAGAAGACCGTACGGGTCACGGTGGCTCCGGCTCCCTACAAGAAGGACAATCGCCGCTCCGATCTGAGCGCGATTTCCCCGTAGACAATCCGACCGCAGGCCCAGCCCCGAGTACGTGCAAGGACGCAGCGTACGTACACAAGCGCGTAGTGCACCCCTTATGGGAGGTGTCCCGCTTCACAAAACTGAAGGAACCGATTCCGCGATAGAAGCGAGTGAGAAAATGAGTACGTCCAACGCCATCGACTGCGCTCTCGAGCACCTACACGAGGGTAGGCCGATTCTGATTCTGGATGAAACGGGCCACGAGGGGGGAAGCCTCGTCGTGGCTGCGAGCACCGCGGAGACCCCGACGACGGCCTTCCTGGTTCGCCAGACCACTGGCTTCCTGACGGTGGCGTTACCGGAGACGGTGTGTGACCGGCTGTGGCTTCCCCCCATGTGGGGGAACGATCCCGTGGCTCCGTCGACCTTCGCGGTGGCCGTTGACCTGGCGGAAGGGATCGGGACCGGCATATCCGCCGCCGACCGAGCTGCCACCGCCCGACGACTGGCGGATCCGACCGCTCTCCCCGCCGACTTCACCCGTCCGGGTCATGTACTTCCGGTCCGCGTCGCCGATGCTCTCCGCAGCTGTGAGCGCGGCCTCGACATACCGGGAGCAGCGCTCGAGCTCGCCGACGCCGCCACAGCGCGCCCGGCCGCAGTACTTGCCGCAGTACCCAGCTTGTGGCACCCGGCCGATCTAGCCGGCGAAGAGGAACTGGTGTTGTTCGCCGGACAGCACGACATCCGCGTCGTTGCGCTCGGTGACGTGGATCGGTGGCATCGCGGGAGCGCACCGAGCGGCAGCCTCGCTACGTGCACCACAGGGAACACGTAGTCGAGCACGTACTTGTCACATAGCCGCGTGCTCGCCTGTGCACGATGCTCGACTGAGCCGAACGTGGCTTCCGTCACAAATCATCGCGAACTGTGACAGGAACGGAAGCAATTCCACTGCACCGGAACATGTTCGGATCACCCGCTCAAATTTGGAGAAGACATGACCACTAACCCCCTCCTCGGCTTCCTGCGCAATGCCCCGGCCACCTACCACCCCGGTTGGGGCGGTCCCGAGTACTCGGACTGGCAGGACGAGCAGATGTCGTGGAAGACCACGTGTTACCTGGGCGACTGGTCGTTCCTGTGGGATCTTCAGGTCGACGGTCCGGATGCTCTGAAGCTCTTCCGTGACTCGTCGGTCAACAGCTACGAGAACTTCCCCATCGGAGCTGCCAAGCATCTGGTCCAGTGCAACGAAAACGGGAAGGTGGTCGCCGAGGGGGTGCTCATGCGGCTGGGCGAGCAATCGTTCGCCACGCAATCAATGACTGCGATGTGGACGGCATGGCTGATTCACACCGGCGACTACGACGTGGCCTACACCAAGCCCTCCCGGTTCCAGTTCCAGGTTTCCGGTCCGAACGCGCTGGCGGTGTGCGAGAAAGTGACCGGCGAGAGCCTCACCGATGTGAAGTTCATGCGTTTTCGCACCGTGACAATCGCGGGGGTAGAGGTACAGGCACTACGGCAGGGCATGGCCGGCGAGATCGGCTTCGAATTCCACGGCGACGCCGCCCACAGCGAGGCCGTCCGGTCGGCGATTCTCGAGGCCGGCCAGGAATACGGCATCCGCCGGCTCGGGCGCCGCACCGCGATGATCAACCACCTCGAAGCAGCCTTTCCGACCGGCGGGTGGCACTACCTGTCAGATCTATTCGCCGACGGCTTCCTCGAGTGGATGAACGCAGAGTTCGACCTCCTCGGACTCAGCGGCAAGCTCGGTGGCAGCTACGACAGCGACAACCTCGACGACTACCTGCTTTCCCCGGTCGCACTCGGATGGGGAAAGTCGATCAAGTTCGACCACGAGTTCACCGGACGCGCGGCACTCGAAAAGGAAGTCGAGCACCCTACCAAGGTCCGGGTGACGCTCGAGTTCGACAAAAACGACGTGGTCGACATCTATGCATCCATGTTCGACGAGAGCGAGCCTTACCAATTCCTCGATATTCCCCACCAGCAGCGCTGGGTCTCCTGGGCCGACGCCATCCAGAACGCCGACGGCGAAACCATCGGTATCTCCTCGGTACCCGGATACAGCTACTACTTCCGGAAGGTGATCACCCTCAGCTTCATCGATCCCGCGTACAGCACACCGGGTACCGAAGTCTTCGTGCTCTGGGGCGACCCCGGCTGCCCGCGCCAGAAGCTCATCCGGGCCACGGTCGCGTCCGCGCCGTACAAGAAGGACAACCGCCGAACTGATCTCGACACACTTGTTCCATCGCCATGACCAGCCCGAACTACGTGCGCGGATCCGCAACACGTAGTTCGGTACGTAGTTTCCACGTGCCGCTTCATGACGACAGTCACCACACTTGATGTCAACGGTCGGTAAGCGACCGTCCACTCTTCCGACACGTAGCCCCGGGCACGTGGTCTTCCTCAGAAAGCACTCACCATGGCAGTTCCCTCGATCGATGTAAAGACATCCAACGCTCCCGCCACGCTCACGCCGGCGGATGCGTTGACTTCGGCCGTCGCACTTCGACCCCAGCTCGTCGCGGAGGCACCGGAGGGTGAAGCCCGCACCTTTCACTCGGAAGAGCTGCATCTCGAGTTCGTCGAGCGCGGCTTCTACCATCTTCTCCGGCCCAAGATGTTCGGCGGCTACGAGTTCGGTGTCCGCGACTTCATGGCGGTGATTCGAGAGCTCGCGCGGGGAGATATGGGAGCCGCGTGGTGCCTGTGCCTGGCCTCCGGTCACAATCTGCAGTTCGCCTCATGGTGGCCCGAAAGCGCCCAGCGGGAAGTGTTCGGCGACGGTCACTTCGCGGCGGCCATGACCTCCGCTCCGGGTGGCACCATGCGCCGCGGTGATTCCGGCGACTGGATTGTCAACGGAACGTTCCCCTACGCGTCGGGCGGGCCGTACTCCACGCACTTCATGGGGCACGTGTTCGCTGAGACCGCGGAACAGTCGAAACAGTTGTCGACGTTCATCATTCCCCGATCGGATTTCACCATTCGAGACGACTGGGGCAAGACCCTGGGGTTGAAGGGAAGCGGCTCGCACACTCTCGATGTCCGGGAGGTGTCGGTGTCCGCGCACTTCGTGTTGGAAGGCAAGGCGCAAGTCGACATGAACGTCGACAACGGCACACCCGGACTGGAACTGCACAGGAACCCGCTCTACGCGGGCCGCGGCATCGGTTTCTTCGGTCTTGAACTGGCCTCCCTTGCGGTCGGGGGTGTTCACGCGGCACTCGACGAGTACGAGACCATCCTTCGTACGAAGAAGACCCCGATGCCGCCGTTCACGTTGCGAAGCGAAAATTCCCGATACCAGACCTGGTACTCCGACGCGGTGAACGCTCTTGCCGCGGCCGACGCCACGCTCGATCGAGCCGCCGACCTATTTCTCGAGTACAGCACCCGCGGTGCAGAGGGCGGGAAGCCGTTTGATCAGGCCGATGACCTCTACGTCGGGAGACTGGCCGTGCACGCGCAGAACGTCGTGTGGCGGGCGCTCGAGGGAATCATTATGCGCACCGCCGGCAGTAGTGCTGCGACGAATGGCTCTCGGCTCGAACGGATCTGGCGTGATTCGACGATGGTGCTCAGCCATCAGAACTCCATCGTCCAGGATTTCATCGGCGCGGACTATGCCGCTGCGGCACTCGTCACCCGCCCGTAGCGCCACACCCCGATCCCGAAACGTTTGTGAGGAGAGACCGATCATGGGCCGTGTAGAAGGTCGAACAGCCATCGTCACCGGCGGTGCGCGAGGAATGGGCGCCGCTCACGCGCGCAAGCTTGCCAGCGAGGGTGCCCGTGTCGTCGTTGCCGACGTCCTGGCCGAGGAGGGTAAGGCACTGGCCCACGAGCTCGGGGATGCTGTCGTGTTCGCCGAGCTGGATGTCCGGGACCCCGAGCAGTGGGCTGCGACAGTCGAGACGGCACGCACCCATGGCGGGGAGGTGTCCATTCTGGTCAACAATGCCGGAATCCTGCGCCGTACGCCGTTGGCGGACACGACCGTGGAGGACTGGAATCTGGTCCTCGATATCAACTTGACGGGAGCCTTCCTCGGCATTCAGGCAGTCGCGCCATCCATGCGTGCGGCGGGCGGCGGCGCCATCATCAACGTCAGCTCGATGGGCGGGCTGATGGCGATCCACCCGTCGTGGGCGTACACGGCCAGCAAATGGGCGCTGAGAGGACTGACCAAAGTCGCGGCTTTGGATCTCGGCAGTGACGGCATCCGAGTGAACTCAATCCACCCGGGTTTCATCAGCTCCCCGATGCTCGACGGCGCCGACGAGGATTCCCTCTCCGCTGGACTTCCGCTACCCAGGGTCGGCTCCCCGGAAGAGGTCGCAGACCTGGTGCTGTTCCTAGCGGCTGAGGCCACCTACAGCACCGCGTCCGAGTTCTCCATCGACGGCGGCATTCTTGCCGGCATCAAAGCAGAAGGGTGATCACGATGAGCATCGACACCGACCACCGATCCTCGATGTCTGCGTCCGAGTTTCGCAGCGCCATAGGGAATTTTGCGTCCGGAGTCACCATTGTGATGACCTCCGACGGTGATACCGACTTCGGGACCACGGCCAGTGCCGTGTGCTCGCTGTCCGCCGACCCGCCGATGTTGTTGGTATGCCTGAACCGTGGGTCGGATACGGGAGGTGCAGTGAACCGCATCGGGGTACTGTCGGTCAACATTCTCGGCGAAGACCAGGGCACGTTGGCTTCTCGATTCAGCGCGAAGGGCAAGAACAGGTTCGAGGGCGTCGAACTAGTCCGCAATGGATCCGGCGCGCCCACCCTGACCGATGCTCTCGCGTCCCTGTCCTGCCGAGTCGTCGACCGCGTCGAGGCCGGAACCCATACGGTCTTCCACTGCGCCGTTGAATCCGCATCTGTCCGCGACGGCTCTCCCCTCACCTACTTCCGTGGACGATTCGGCCGCTTCGCGCTGCCGTCCACGGAGGAGTTGGCCGGACGCATCAAGAGCGAACTATCGGCCTATCTCGGCGACGTGCCCGTGCGGGTCGCGGATCTCGCGCGGCACTTCGATGCACAACCGGCCGCCGTCGCTGAAGTGATCGATGCCCTGGCGGGCACCGGGTTTCTTCAACCCGGGCCTGAGCGCGACGGAACCTACTACGTCACCGGGCCTGCCGTGTCTGCGGGTACACCTGCCGACCGAGCAGTGTCCTTCCCCACCCACCACCCTCAAAGGAGTCACGCCGATGTCTGACCGGCAACCCTCACCCACCGCCACGTTGGATCGGCCACCTCACGCCGAGTCGAACTGCGACATCGCCCGTTTGCTGGTGCGGTGCGCCGACCGGCCCGGTGTGGTCTCGGCCGTCAGCGCTTTCCTGTCCGACCGCGGCGCGAACATCATCTCGCTCGATCAGCACTCCACCGACTACGAAGGTGGCGACTTCTTCCAGCGAACCGTCTTCCGCCTCCCCGGCTTCGCCGCCGAACGCGACGATCTGGAACACGATTTCCGCGAGACCGTCGCAGCACCGCTCGGTCTGGACTTCCGACTCAGCGATGCGGCGACACCCAAGCGCGTGGCCATCATGGTGTCGAAACTGGACCACTGCCTGCTCGATCTGCTGTGGCGAGCCAAACGCGGCGAGCTCGATGTCCACATCGGTGTCGTCATCGCCAATCACGACGACCTGGCCGAGGATGTTCGCGCATTCGGGATCCCGTTCGTGCATATTCCGGTCTCACGCGACACCAAACCCGAGGCGGAGGCACGCCAGCTCGAGGAGTTGCGCGGCAACTACGACTTGGTGGTGCTTGCACGCTATATGCAGATCATTTCCGCGAACTTCCTCGCCGAGGTCGGATGCCCGATCATCAACATTCATCACTCGTTCCTTCCCGCGTTCATCGGCGCCGGCCCCTACCAGCGGGCAAAGGAACGCGGGGTCAAGCTCGTGGGCGCCACCGCGCACTATGTGACCGAGGATCTCGACGAAGGTCCCATCATCGAGCAGGACGTGGTGAGAGTGTCTCACCGTGCCTCTACCCAGGACCTGGTGCGGTTGGGTGCCGACGTCGAACGCGCCGTTCTCTCGCGTGCAGTGCAATGGCACTGCGAGGACAGAGTCGCCCGTCACGGCAACACCACGATTGTGTTCTGAGGACAGGCGATGACAGCACGACTTATCGACGGAAAAGCGGTCGCCCGAGCGGTTCGTGACGAGGTCGCAGAACTGACTCGCGGGCTTCTTGCCGCAACTGGCCGGCGGCCAGGACTTGCCACAGTATTGGTGGGTGAGGACCCGGCCTCGCAGGTGTACGTCGCGAGCAAACGCAAGGCCTGCGTCGCGGCGGGGATGGCCGATCTGCACAGGCACCTTCCGGCATCGGTGTCACAGTCCGAACTCGAAGAAGTGATCGACTCACTGGCCGAGGACCCCGAGGTGTCCGGGATTCTCCTGCAGCTCCCTGTTCCCGGTCATCTCGACACCGACGCGCTGATCAATCGAATTCCGCCCGCCAAGGATGTCGATGGACTGACCACGCTCAGCGCGGGACAACTGATCCAGGATGCGCCGGGGCTGCGCCCGTGCACTCCTTCCGGGGTCATCGCCCTACTCGATGCGTACGAGATTCCGATCCGGGGAGCCCATGCTGTCGTTGTCGGACGCTCGCCGCTGGTCGGCAAGCCGATGGCTCAGCTGTTGCTGGCCCGTGATGCCACTGTCACCATCTGCCATTCGCGAACACCGGACCTCGGCGTCTTCACGGCACAAGCGGACATCGTGATCGCGGCGGCCGGGGTTCCCGGTTTGGTCGACGCTTCGTCGATCAAGCCTGGTGCAACCGTGATCGACGTGGGGATCCACCGGACGAGGGAGGGGTTGCGTGGCGATGTCGACTTCGAGTCGGTGCGCACGATCGCCGGTGCGCTGACTCCGGTTCCGGGCGGTGTGGGACCGATGACGATCGCGATGCTTCTGCGCAATACGTTCGATGCTGCGCAGCGAGATCACGCTGGAGCTGTACTGCAATGACCGTTGTGGAACTCGAGCAGGCCTCTCCCGAGGAACGGAACCGAGGCGGTGAGTCGTCCTACGCTGACACTATGGCGCGCATCACCTCCTCTGTCCCCGTCGAGGCAACCAGCTTTGTCGGACGGCGTCTCGAGTTGCACAAGGTAAAGCAGTTGCTTTCGAAACACCGCTCGCTGGTTCTCACTGGGCCCGCCGGCGTGGGAAAGACCCGGCTGGCGAAACAGGCCGCAACGACTATCGAACGTGCGTTTGATCGCGTCGTGTATGTCGCGCTCGAGGGCGAAACCTCCGAATCCGGCTTCGAGCGCGCGTTGCATCTTGCTCTCGATTTCGAGACCTCGGGAGCGGGCTCCGCCGTCGAGTGGATCCTCGGCATGCCGCCGACGGAGAGTCTGCTACTGGTCCTCGACGGTTGCGAGCAGATCTGGCAGGTGTGCGCTGAATTCATCGACTCGGTCGAGGCCAACCCCTCCGTCAGCATCATCGCGACCAGCCGGCGGCGTTTGGGAACTGCCGGCGGCGTCACCTGGGCGGTTCCTCCCATGACCTTGTCGAACGACGGCGGCGCGCTGTCGCTGACAGATGCCACGCGCATCGACAGCGTCGCACTCTTCGTCACCCGAGCGCAAAGCGTCTACCCGGCGTTCGAGCTCACTGACCGCAACCTTGCCTCTGTCAGTGAGCTCTGCGCACGATTGGACGGTCTGCCGTTGGCGTTGGAACTGGCGGCCGCACGCATGCGGGCCCTGTCCGTGGAACAGCTGGTGACACGGCTGGACAACAGGTTTCGTCTGCTCACCTTGGAGCCGGGGAACCGGCGTCGCCCCAAACTGTCCTTGTGGGACGTCCTCGCGGAATCATTCGCGAACTGCAGCGACGACGAACGCGGCATGTGGGCGGCCTCATCGGTTTTCGCCGGGTCCTTCTCCCTCGATGACATCGAGGCGGTATGTTGCGCGACCGACGACGAGCGCATTGCCGCCGCGGATGTCGCAACCGGATTGATCGACCAGTCCGTGTTCGGCTACGTCGAGCAAAGCGGCGACCTCGACTACCGTCTGCTGGACACCCTGCGCAAGTACGGAGCGGAACAGCTCGAGGCTGACGGTGCGACCCGGTCGATGAGGTTGCGGCACCTCGCCTGGATCAGTGATCTGGCACGCGAAACCGAGCCGTTCTGGACCGGCCCCGAGGGGGTCCGAAATTCGGACAAACTCCTCCTTCGGCACAGCGATATCCTCGCCGCCCTGAACTTCTCGATGTACGAGCAGCGGGACCCCGCTTCGGCCTTGCGGCTCGCTGCCGACCTGCGGGTGCACTGGATGTCCGCCAACCGGGTCGAGGAAGGGCTCGGCTGGGTGACCGCGGCCCTCGAAGCCTACGATCGTGACGACGAACTCAGAGCTGTCGGGCTGTCGGTCGCGATCTATCTGTCCGCCCTCGATTCGCAGATCGAGCGCGCGGACCAATTGCTGGTCTCGTGCCGTGAGCTCGCCGCACGACTACAGGAGCCGTTGATATCCGCGCACTGCGCCTTCGATGAAGGATTGACGCGGTGGGCGAAAGGCGAGGCCGAGGCAGCTGCTGCGCTACTGGAAGACGCCTACCACCGCTATCGGGCGCTCGCCGCCACCAGCAACCAACGCGAAGCTCTGTTCATCTTGGGCATGGTTCTGGCGAACGACGGAGACCTCGCCGGATCGCTCGATGAAGTCGAATCAAACCTCGCCGGTATGGCCGACGAAGCTCACTGGTGGGGCAGCGGATACGTCCTGTGGATCCGCGGATACGCCGCGCTCAAACATAAAGACATTGAGCGTGCTCAGAAGCTACTGCGCCAGTGCATAACTCAAATGCAGCCTCATAACGATCGATCCATCATCTGGTGGTGTCTGGAATTATTGGGCTGGGTTGCGGCCGAGCAGTCGAGTCTGCAGCTCGCAGCACAACTTATCGGCGCCGCCCGCACTTTCGGTCCGCACCACCTCCCACCGGTTCTCCAAGAACAGCACGATCGCCACGTCGCGGCCGCGCGCCGCGCACTCGGTGGCGCGAAGGCTGATCGGCTCCACTACAAGGGGACTTTGTTGACAATGCAGCAGGCCGTGGAACTGGCGATTACCGGCGGAGACCGCGCCCCACGCAGAACCCACGACACGCTGGGTGAGGAGAAACTCAGCGAACGCGAGCTCGAGGTAGCCAAACTCATCGCGCAAGGGCACAGCAACAAGGCGATCGCTACGGCCTTGGTGATCTCCACCCGAACAGCCGAGGGACACGTACAGAAAATTCTCGCCAAGCGCGGTTTTACGTCCCGTTCGCAGATCGCCGCCTGGATCGGTGAATCGGCACCCGATGAGCCCGAGCAGCACGACACCCACTGACCACACCACAGTTTGCACACCGCATGCGCACACCGAACCACGATTCGACGGAGGACTTTCACCGATGAAAGCTGCACTGCACGTAGGGGTTGACTCGCCCCTGCTCATCGAGGAGGTCACGCTCCGCGAACCCGGCCCCGGCGAGGTGGTTGTCGAAATGAACGCCGTTGCTGTCTGCGTGACGGACGTGCTCGCCACCGAGGGGCTCACCCTTGTTCCTCCCCCATTCATCACAGGGCATGCGGGGACCGGAATCGTTCGAGCAGTCGGACCTGGAGTCACTCGCACGCGCACCGGTGACAGGATCGCAACCGCCGGCTCGGCCGAATGCAACCTCTGCTACCCCTGCCTGCAGGGCACACCCTCATCCTGCGACGAGATCTTCGGGGGCATGGTGCCGCCGCGGGAGGTCGGCGTCCGCAGCGACGGCAACGCCGTCTACGTCGACGGAGGCGTCGGAGCGCTCGCAGAGTTCATGGTCCTACGCGAGTCCGGCATCGTCACCATCGATGCCGACATCTCGATCGAACAGGCATCGGTGCTCGGATGCGGCGTCATCAGCGGACTCGGCGCTGTCTTCAATGTCGCTGGTGTCCAACCCGGATGGTCAGTCGCCATTGTGGGCTGCGGCCACCTGGGGCTGTGGATGGTCCAGGCAGCACGCGTCGCCGGAGCCCGAACGATCATCGCCATCGAATGGGATCCGGCCAGGAGGTCCCTGGCGGCCGATCTCGGGGCCACGCACCTCGTCGACCCCGCGGACGGCGACCCCGTCCAGCAGGTCAAGGAACTCACCGGCGGTCGTGGAGTCGATGCCGCACTGGAGGCCGGCGGCACCACACTCGCCGCAGAGCAGGCATTCGCGATGGCTCGCGGCGGCGGGGTCGTTGTTCCGACCTCGATGGCACAACCCACCGATTCGATCACACTCAATGCACTCGACTTCGGAGTCGGTGCGAAGCGCATCTCCAGCTCGCAGACCGGTGGAGGCCACCTCAAACGGGACATTCCCCTGTATGCCGCGATGCTCGAAAACGGCATCATCGACTCGACACACATCATCTCCAAGACCTTCACACTCGACGACGTCAACGCGGCGTTCAGCGCTGCCCGCAACAAGGAGGTGATCACCGGTGTCGTCCGTTTCTAACGCACCTCGGTCGATCTTCACAGAAGCCAACTCAGCGGATGTGGCCGCAGCGGCATTCGATGACACCCCGGATCCCCGGCTCCGCGACATACTACGCAGCCTGGTCCGCCATATCCACGCTTTCGCCAAGGACGTGGAACTCACCCAGACCGAGTGGGAGGCCGGCATCGAGTTCCTCACCCGCACCGGTCAGAAATGTGACGCCACACGACAGGAATTCATCCTGCTCTCCGATGTCCTGGGCCTGTCGATGCTCGTCGATTCCATCACCAACCGAATTCCGGTAGGGGCGACCGAAACCACGGTCCTCGGACCGTTCCACATGGTGGACTCACCCCCACGCGCCCTCGGGGACGATATCTCCCTGGCCGATGGCGGTGAACCGTGCGTGGTTACCGGCACCGTCGCGTCGGTGGACGGAACACCGCTCGCCGGTGCCCTCGTCGACGTCTGGCAGGCAGATGAGAAGGGCTTCTACGACGTGCAGAACCCTGACTTGGTGCCGGATCTGAATCTGCGTGGGCTCTTCAACACCGACGCCAACGGCTCCTTTCACTTCAAGACGATCGTGCCCGCGCACTACCCCATCCCGACTGACGGCCCCGTCGGTCAGTTGCTCGAACGCACCAAGCGGCACCCGTATCGGCCAGCACACATCCACTTCATCGCAGGAGCGGCCGGCCACCACCCCATCACCACGCACATCTTCGTCGACGGGTCCCCGTACCTGGATTCGGATGCCGTCTTCGGAGTCAAGGAAAGCCTCATTGTCGAGTTCTCTCTAATTGACGACCCCCAGCAGGCGGAGCATTACGGCACGAGCAATCCCTTCCGTCACGCCCATATCGACCTCGTCCTGACCGCGGATCCCACGTGAACAGTTTCATACACACCTCGCGGGCCACACGGGTCGTCTTCGGGGAGGGCACCGTCACCGGGCTCCGCGCCGAAGTCGCCCGCCTCGGACTTCGGCGAGTGCACCTGCTCGCGAGTCGACGTATCGACGAGTCGATCATCGCACCGCTCGACGGCGTGGTCGTTGCCCGAACAGCAGATCTCGTACAGCATGTGCCGATTGAGCAGGTCGACAAAGGCGCACATCGGAATTCAAGCGCCGAGGTCGACGGATACGTCGCGATCGGCGGCGGTTCCTCGATTGGCCTCGCCAAGGCATTCGCGCTCCGGCTTCGGGCGCCGATCCTGGCGGTACCGACGACGTTCTCCGGTTCGGAGATGTCGCCGATCTGGGGAATTACAGATGCCGGAGTGAAGACAACGGGTCGAGACGAAGCCGTGGCACCGACGACCGTTATCTACGATCCCCAACTGACGACCGGGCTCCCCTCCACGCTGGCGGTGACGAGCTCGGTCAATGCTATGGCTCACGCGGTGGAGGCTCTCTACGCCGACGATGGTTCCCCGATTGTGTCCTTGATGGCAGAGGAGGCGATTCGGCTCCTAGGAGACGCACTGCCGGGGTTGGGATCGGACGGCGACGTCTCAGCTCGATCGGATGCACTCCAAGGCGCCTGGCTCGCCGGAGTGTGTCTCGGCAGCGTGACCATGGCTCTCCATCACAAGATCTGCCACACACTCGGCGGGTCGTTCGGGCTGCCGCACGCCGACACCCATACCGTGATGCTTCCCTATGCCATCGGGTACAACGCCCATGCGACACCGGAAGCACAGCGTGCGATATGCCGCGCACTGAGAGTGTCGAATGCCGCTCACGGAGTTCAGGACCTCGTACGTTCCTGCGGCGGCCCAACCAACCTGCGCGCACTCGGATTCCGGGAGGAAGATATCGACTGGGCCGTCGAGCTGGCGACACAGCAGCCCTACCCGAATCCTTGCCCGATCACAGCGGAAGGCATTCGTGCGCTGCTCGGAGCCGCACTCAATGATGAACTGGACCGGCTCTGACATGGCTTCGACCACGTCGGCCGCCGACCTTCACGTAGCGGTGATGGGAATCCTTAATGTCACGTCTGATTCCTTTTCGGACGGCGGGCGATATCTGGCCCCGGAGAGGGCCATCACCCACGGGATCCAGCTTCACACCGACGGTGCCGGAATCATTGATGTCGGGGGTGAATCGACTCGTCCCGGTGCACGCCGGATCGGAGCGGAACTCGAACGCTCCCGGGTTCTTCCCGTCATCACGGGGCTCGTCGCATCTGGTATCACCGTCAGCGTCGATACTATGCGCGCCGACGTCGCCGAAGCGGCCACCGCGGCCGGTGCTACATACATCAATGATGTTTCGGGCGGATGCGCCGATCCCCGAATGTATTCCGTCGCAGCTGCGTCCGGGGCACATCTTATTCTCAACCACTGGGTTACACCAACAAGCTACCGACACCACCAGACGGTCCGTGAGTACGCTAACGTCGTGGACGACGTCCGCGACCACCTGGACAATTGTGCAACCAAGGCAATTGCCGCAGGGGTCGACGCCCGTTCTCTCATCATCGATCCCGGGCTCGGATTCGCCAAGTCCGCTTCGGACAACTGGGCCCTGCTCGCTGCACTGCCGTCGTTGGTTGCGTCTGGAACCCGGGTCCTCATCGGGGCCTCCCGCAAGCGATTTCTGGGCACGCTACTCGCTAATGGAGCCACTGAACGCCCGGTCGACGATCGCGACACAGCGACAGCAGCGATTTCCGTCCTCGCCGCACGAGCGGAAGTCTGGGGTGTTCGTGTCCATGACCCCAGAAGCAGTGTGGACGCGCTTCTGACGACCCAGAGGTGGGAACGCGCGGAAGCCGAAACAGCGCACTTCTCAAGCGAAGACTCGCTTGTCCCTTCCCTGCATCGAACCAACCCACACGCGAGGAAACTGATTTCATGACCGACACCACCGACAAGTACATCTTCGACGAGGGCGATGTCCTCATCACGCACGAGAAATCATATGCAACAGGCGTTCCTGCGATGTTGGTGTCGTTGCGGGCGGAGGACCGCAATTCCGCGACGGTGCCGGACCAGGTATTCATGGACCGGCACCGCGGGCTTCGAGGAGTGCGTGAAGCATCTGCGGTAGGTTGATCTTCGCACGGTGGTGGATGCGGTCGGGCTGACACTCGCGCAGATCCAGCCAGACGGCGGACGCGCTGATCTCCTCGAAGAAGACCATTATCCGCTGGCGATCGGGTTGACCCAGCAGACGCACGGCGTCGCGACCATCCAGGACGTGGTGAACCTGCTGCTGTTGCAGGGGATGATCGGCAACCCGGGGCGCGGTCCCGACGACATCGCCGCCCTCGGGTACACCGACGCGGACCGGCTTTGATGGCCAGCGCTCCGAGGTCGGCGCTGCTGAAATCTTGGAGCGAGCCCATGAACGGCCGACCGGCGTCTGCGTCGGTGCCCGTCCCTCAGCGCGACGGCGAAGCTGGCTCGTATCTCGACCAGATCCTGCCCCAACTCCCGGCCGACCTGCACCCCCTGCGACGCAGGTCGCTCATGTACACCCCGGGGAACCCGAAGGTCGGCCTCGATCGCGGCGTGCGCGAGCGCTTCGACGCACACCGCTGGCTGACCGACGCCGCCGCGGGCGGTGTCGTCCGGATCCGCCACAGATAGGCGTCCTCGTCGATCGACGTCGTCGAGGGCCCAGAGCTTGCGTTCGATCGAGGTGAGTTGGCGAACCAAACCCCGCCCGCGCACCGCGGCCGCATTCACCCTCGGCCGCCCACTCACCCTGCTCGATCTCGGAGGGTTCTCCGGCGGCACCTGGCCGACCCGGCTCGGATGCAATCACTCCCTCGTCCGGCCCGCACCCCCAATCCCAGGCGTGGGCCAGGACGATCCACGCGCCCACCCGCACCTCGACGGGATCGCGTACCGCGGCAGATTCGCCGGTGAGCTGTGCGTGACGCTGTTCGAGCACGCCGCGGACGCCTTCCCCACCAACCCAGCGCTCTCACTGCCACTGTCCCACGTTGGGCTCGCACGCCGTATCGACAGCGCGGCAGTGGAATTGGGATACCAATTTGTCTGACCGTCGCGCACGGGGATCTTCAGCTACAGCCACGACGACACCGAGCCTCCACACGATTGCGTGATTCGAGGTACCTGTCGGTGGCGTCGACGCCGGTTCGGGCGAGGTTCTGGTCGACGTTCTCGGGGTTGCCTGCCGTCTACGGCTGGCGTAGTCGGCGTCGCCGGTCCAGTCGATGACCACGCAGGGCTCATCACCGAGAATCCAGGCGTCATGTCCGGGCGGGCAAAGCATGAGATCACCCGCGCCGAACTCCATGCCCTCCCCGTCGTCCATGACGATCTTCATGCGACCCGAGATGACGTAACCCCTGTGAGCGGCTTGGCAGCTGTCCGTCTTGGCTATCGGTTCGACGTGCTTGGACCACTGCCAGCCGGGCTGGAAGGTAGCTCTCCCCACCGCGCCGGACGGAACGTTGACGAGTTCGAGTTTGCCCTTGTCGTCCTCGAAGGGGCGGGTTTCCTCGGGTGAATCGAGGCTCTTGCGGATGAGACCGGACATCGGTTGTCCTCCCACGCCGTTGAGGCGGCACCCACCGATGCGGCGGACCTCCGACCGGCCAAATCAGGAACCGCGGGTTGAATCGAATGTTCTGATACTTCAATTCTGGGCGGGCACTATCGTGTGCCGCAATACCGAGCGGCGGCCCGTGCCGCGGACAGGTCTCGTCTTGCCGCTGCGAACCAGCCTTCGCCGGCCCAGGAGTGCTCAAGGATCGTGAGAACCTGCCGGTGATCCGTTTGACAGCTGCCCGGCAGTCAGAGCCTCGGAGTACTCAGCCAACTCCCGCAAGACGTCCTGCGCGTCCTCATCGCACGCGTCACACCCGCACGCAGGGAGCGCGATGTGCGACCAACTCCACCAACTCGACTGTCCGTGACTTCGACGGCGGCGGGGCCACGGGTGACAGTCACCTCGAACCGGCGCTTGAGGTCGGGCTCGTCGAGCAGCAGCACCGGTGGCTGAGTGAGCAGGGAGCGGGCGATCGCGGGCCGTTGCCGTTCGCCGCCGGACAGCCAGATCAGGTTCTCCCCGATCTGCGTATTCAGGCCGTCGGCCTCGGCCGCCGGCAGCCTTGTACTACCGCTCGGGACTGTGCCCCGGAATTTAGTAGTACCGAGTGGTTTACCTAACCGTTTGGTACTGCTAGATTCGGTGTTCGCGCCGTCCCGATGACGGCGCCTCTCAGGATCGAGGTAGGCGGGATGTGGCATTACCGGATATTCGAATGTCGGCACACCCGGCCTGGCGGACGCGGCTATAAGGACCGATCGACCCGCCTGGCCCCCACGGGCACGGGTAGCACACCCCACTACCCCCTCACACACTGGTCGAACGCTGATCTTCACAGACTCGCAGCGATTCGCGTCCGCGAACCATCAGGACGATATCGCCGTACTCGACGTCGGAGACGGCGAGAACCGCTTCCCTTTATCCTCGATCACTGCAGTCGAACGCCACCTCGACGAAATCCAGGCGGGCCCCTCCCAGGCGTTGGTGACGACAGCCGGAGGAAAGTTCGATACCAATGCCCTGGACATTGAATGGGTTGTAACACACTATGTTCGAATGGCGTGGCACGTCGGACGCGTTCAGTCCCTGCTCACCAGAATTCTGACTTTCCCACTACCTACAGTGGCAGCTGTCAGCGGCCACGCGTGCGGTGCCGGCGCGATGTTCGCCGTTGCCCATGACTCCCGGATCATGCGATCCGACCGGGGATATCTCTGCTTCCCAGAGGTGGATTTCGGGCTTCCGTTCATGCCTGGAACGGCGGCTCTCATCCGAGCGAAACCGGACCACCGGACCGCGATCACTGCCATGACGAGTGGGCATCGCTACGGCGGCACCGAGGCTCGGGCGCACGGATTGGTCGACCGCACCGCCCCGGCCGACGGTGTCCTCGATACCGCGCTCGAGGTTGCCACCCCTCTGTTGGGGAAGGATCCCGACACCCTGGGGACGATCAAGGCAACCATCTTCGCCTCGGCGGTCACTGCCCTCGGCCAATTGCAGGGGTGGACCGGATCGCGGCACCCGGCACGGCGTCGACCGCTTTCAATGTCCGCTTTGGTCGCCTGATCACAACCGTCCCTCACCCCGCCGAAATGGAAGGTACATCCGTGAGTTTCACCAGCCCACACCCTGACGTCGTCATCCCCGAATCGAGTCTGTACGACCTTCTTTTCGGCACCTTGTCCGACGAAGAATTGCAACGGACCGCGTTCCGCGACCGGGGCTCAGGTACAACCGTCGAGTATCGCGACCTGGTTGCACGCATCGATGCGGTAGCCGGCGCACTCACCGCCCAAGGCCTGACTGTCGGCGATGTGGTCGGGCTGCACGCCCCGAACTCA
>SEEV01000761.1 GCA_004211695.1 Rhodococcus sp. (in: high G+C Gram-positive bacteria) | reverse complement strand
ACTGAGCCCCAACCTGGCCGAGCACTCGGCCATCTCGTCGATGACCTGGTCGAGCGACTGCACGTTCCGGGACGCCGACAGCACCAGCCGATTCGCGCCGAGGTCCCGGGCCCGGTCGAGCCTGGCCTCGTCCAGCCGCGGCAGGGTCGCACCGAGCACGAGGTCGACGTCGGCGGGATCGCGGCCGGTGTCCGCTGCCGCCGCCCGCATCCGGGCGATCGCCCGGTCCAGTTCTTCGCCGGCGAGGCCGAGCGGCTGGAAACCATCCCCCAGTCGTCCGGCCCGCCGCGCGGCCGCCGGGCTGTGTCCGCCGATGTACAGCGGCACACCCGAATCCCGGTACGGTGCGGGCCGGCTGTGGGCTCCACGGAAGGAGAAGTAGTCGCCCGCGAAGTCGACGGCGCCGGTCCCCGACCACAGCGCCCGCATCACCGCGATCGCCTCGTCGGCCACCGCCCCGCGCCTGTCGAAGTCGCCGCCGCAGGCCTCGATCTCCTCCCGCATCCAGCCGAGCCCGAGGCAGATACGGAGACGCCCCGCGGAGAGCCGGTCCAGGGTGGCGAGGCGTTTCGCCAGCACCACCGGGTGGTGATTGGGCAGGACCAGCACTCCGGTGGCCAGACCCAGCGTCGTCGTGGCCCCGGCGACGAACGACAGCAGTTCCAGTGGGTCCGGGAGGCTGCAGTCGTCGGGCAGGTGCGACTTCCCGGTGGGCGAGTACGGGTAGTCGCTCGTCGTGTCCGCGATGACGACCGAGTGCTCGACCGCCGAGATCTCGTCGAATCCGAGTGATTCGGCCGCCCGGGCGAATTCGAGTATCCACTCCGGCTCGCCCGCCCGTCCCAACTCGACGGGAATCACCACACCCAGTTTCATGTCACCCTCACCGTCACACGTGCAGGAATCGTTGCCGGCCGTGCGTGTGGAACTCCTGCTCCAGCGCGGCCTTCTCACTGTCGGTCATCTCGCGGTACTCGGGAACACCGCGTCCCACCCACCGGAAGACCGGATCGCCGCACCGCCACCCCTGCTCCTGCAGCGTCCTCTTGAGCACCTTGTTCGATCCGGTCACCGGCAGGTCCGTCGACACCCGGACGAATCGCGGCGCGGCCTTCGTGCCCAGGTCGTCCTGGGCGGCGAGGAACGCGGCGAACTCCGCCGGATCGAAATCGGTCGAGTCCGACACCTCGACGGCGGCCATCACCTGATCGCCCGACCGCGGGTCGGGGACGGCGTACACGCCGGTGGCGATCACCTTCGGGTGGCGACGCAGAATCCGTTCCACCATCAGCGCCGACGTGTTCTCGCCGTCCACCCGGATCCAGTCGCCCTTGCGGCCGGCGAAATAGATGAAGCCGGCCTCGTCGATGTACCCGAGGTCGCCGGTCCAGTACCAGCCGTGCCGGATGCGGTCGGCGATCGCGTCGTCGTTCTTGTAGTAGCCCTCGAACCGCGCCGCACCGGCCTTGTCGATCATCTCGCCGATCGCCTCGTCCGGGTTCAGCACGCGTCCGTGCTCGTCGAGGCGCGCCCGCCGCTTCTCCTCCCGGGTGTCGGGGTCGACGATGACGATGTTCTCGTTCGCGGGCCGGCCGAGCGCGCCCTCGGGGGCGTTCGGGTCGAGTGTCACCGAACCGGCGCCCTCGCTCGAGCCGTACCCTTCGAACAGTTCGGCGCCGAACCGCCGGACGAATTCGGTCTTGTCCTCCGGGGAGGCCTCGGTCCCGAAACCGCGGACGAGCGTGTTGTCCCGGTCGTCGGGTTGCTCCGGGGTGGCCATCAGGTACGCCAGCGCCTTGCCGACGTAGGTGAAGAATGTGGCGCCGAAGAACCGGACGTCGGGCAGGAACCCGGACGCGGAGAACTTGCG
>SEEV01000289.1 GCA_004211695.1 Rhodococcus sp. (in: high G+C Gram-positive bacteria) | reverse complement strand
AGCACCGACCCCACCAGACTGCGACCGGTGACGAGCACCGGCGAAGCACGAACTCACGGTGACCGACCGCCACATTTTCCCTTACCACGGCGGAGCGCAGCGCCCCTGGAGAACTAATCTGATAGTCGATGACCGACACCGACGACACCACCGCGAGCACCAACGGCACCGCATCCTCCCCCCGTGGCGCCGCGACCCTTGCGGACTGGCTGGCCGCGCGCAGCGATGCCGAACTGACGGATCTGCTCCGCAAGCGCCCCGATCTGGCGGTCCCGCCGCCGGCCACGATCGTCGTCCTCGCCGGGCGCGCCGAACAGCGGGCGTCGGTCGCCCGCGCAGCCGACAACCTCACGTCCCTGGACTTCGGCATCCTCGAACTCCTGGCCCTCGAACGCGCCGACGAGGTCGCGGTACCCCGGGCCGCCCTGCAGGACGCGGTGGGGTCGCGGGCGACGAAAAAGACCGTCGACGCCACGCTCGACGGCCTGCGGTCCGTGGCGCTCGTCTGGGGCGACAAGACGTCGCTGCGCATCGTCCCCGCCGTCACCGCCACCATCCCGTGGCGAGTCGGTCGTGGCGCCGAGCCCGTCGAGACTCTCGACGAGTCCGGGATCACCGCCGCGCTGGCCGGGCTGCAGAGCACGGAGCGAGACATCCTGGAGACACTGTCGAAGTCCAGTTCCATCGGGCGGAGCCGGGACGCCGCGCCCGGGACGCCACCCGACCGTCCCGTCCAGCGACTCCTCGCCGCCGGCCTGCTGCGCTGGATCGACGACGAGACCGTCGAACTGCCCTATCAGGTGCGGCAGGTCCTGCGCGGGGAGGCCGTCTTCGACCCCACGTCGCTGGCCCCGCCGACCGTGACGGGACGCAAACACAAACCCGCCGACATCAACGCGGCCGCCGCAGGCGAGGCACTCGAACTGGTGCGCCACTGCGAGGACGTCGTCAAGGCCCTCGGCGAGGTCCCGGCCCCCGCACTGCGGGCGGGTGGGCTCGGCGTCCGCGAACTGCGGCGGATCGCCAAGATGTCCGGCATCGACGAGAACCGGCTGAGCCTGCTCGTCGAACTGCTGTCCGCCGCCGGGCTGATCGCGAGCGGCACCCCGGACCCCGTGCCGCCGTCCGACAGCGGCGAGAACTACTGGGCCCCGACCATCGCGGTCGACAACTGGCTGACCGCGCCGGTCGCCCGACGGTGGCACGTGCTCGCCGCGGCGTGGCTGGAGTTGCCGCGGATGGCGTGGTTCATCGGCATGCGCGATGCCAACGACAAACCGGTCGCCGCACTCTCCGAGGAAGTGCGCGCACCGTCCGCGCCGCGAGACCGGCAGGCGATCCTCGGGCTGCTCGCGGAACTGGGCAGCGGACACTCCGCCGACCCCGCGGAGGTCAGCCGCCTGCTGGCGTGGCGACGCCCCCGCTGGGGTGCCCGGCTCCGGGTCGACGCGGTCGCGCGGACCCTCGACGAGGCGGCGACGCTGGGACTCGTCGCCCGCGGCGCCCTCAGCTCCCCCGGACGGGCGCTGCTCCACGGCGGCGACGCCGAGGCCGAGATGCACGCGTCGCTCCCCGAACCCGTCGACCACGTCCTCGTGCAGGCCGACCTCACCGTCGTCGCCCCCGGACCCCTCACTCCCGATCTGCTCGAGCAGATCACCCTCGTCGCGGACATCGAATCCGCGGGTGCGGCGTCGATGTACCGGATCAGCGAAGACAGCGTCCGGCGCGCCCTCGACGTCGGGATGACGGCAGCCGAACTGCACAGCCTCTTCGCCACAAGGTCGCGCACACCCGTCCCGCAGTCGCTGTCGTACCTGATCGACGACGTCGCGAGACGACACGGGCGGCTCCGCGCCGGGGTCGCGGCGTCGTTCGTCCGCTGCGAGGACCCGACACTGCTCGCGGAGGTCCTGGCATCGCCGGTGGCCGCCTCGCTGGCGCTGCGCGCACTGGCGCCGACGGTGGCGGTGTCGCAGGCACCGCTGCGGGAAGTGCTGAACGAACTACGGGCGGCCGGTTTCGCGCCCGCCGGTGAGGACTCGTCCGGCGCCCTCGTCGATCTACGTCCCCGCGGCGCCCGGGTCGTGACCCGCCGCAAAGCGCCGGCCCGCACGCCGGCCGTCGCCACGGACGCCCAGCTCGACGCGGTCGTCCGGACCCTCCGAGCCGGCGATCTGGCAGCGTCGGCCCGCGGTTCCGGCAGCATTCGGTCCGACGGGTCGCGCGCCAGCAGCGCCGCGACCATCGCCCTGCTCAACGCCGCGGCGCGCGAACGCACCAGCGTGACCATCGGCTACGTCGACGCGCAGGGTGTGGCGACGCACCGGATCGTCGATCCCGTGAGCGTCGGCGGTGGCCAGCTCGACGCATTCGACCCGGCGAGCGGCGCGGTCCGGCGGTTCACCCTCCACCGCATCACGTCCGTCGCCCGCGTCGACTGAGCCTGTGAGTACTTGTCAACCGCGGGCGGTTAACAAGTACTCACGGCTCAGATAACGATTCCGCGCAAACGCCCAGGAATTTCGGGGCGCACAATACCGTGATGCTGGTATGTACCTGGCCGGGGACGATTACCAGGAGGCAGAACCGTGATTGTCACAGCAACGAAGCCGTCACAAGGCTGGTTACGAGGCGTCGTCCGGCTGATGGTGGCCGTGGTGATTCTGCCGCTGGCATTCGTCCTCGTCGGCGGCGGTACGGCGTCCGCGGACCCGTACAGCCGTCTGCGCGAACACTGGGTCGACGCACCCGGCGGGGTCGGTCAGATCAAGGTGCGCATGTGGCTCGCGAACAACGGCAGCAACAAGGCCCTCTATCTGCTCGACGGTCTCCGCGCGACCGACGACGTCAGCGGGTGGGAACACGAGACGAACGCCGCGTGGCTGTCCGATCACGGGATCACTGTCGTCGAACCGGTCGGCGGGCAGTCCAGCTTCTACACGGACTGGTACGCGCCCAGCAACACCAACAACCAGCCGTACACGTACAAGTGGGAGTCGTTCCTCACGCACAACCTGCCCGACTTCCTCGCGAGCAATTACGGCATCAGCCGCACCAGCAACGCCATCGCCGGACTGTCGATGGGCGGCAACGCGTCCCTCATCCTCGCCGCCTACCACCGCGACCAGTTCACGTTCGCCGGATCGATGTCCGGGTATCTGAACCTGTCGGCCCCGGGCATGCGCGAGGCGATCCGGTTGGCGATGCTCGACGCCGGCGGCTACAACTCCGACTGCATGTGGGGACCGCCGTGGGATCCCGCCTGGCTGCGGAACGACCCGTTCGTCGCGGCGCCGCTCATGCGCGGGCTGCCGATGTGGATCTCGGCGGGCGCCGGCCTCCCCGGCCCGCACGATCAGCCGCAATCCGCCATCGACGTCTTCAACGTCGGAACCGGCATGGGCCTCGAGGCCATCGCGCTGGCCCAGAACCGTGCCTTCCAGGTGCGACTCGATACCCTCGGAATCCCCGCGCACTACGACTTTCCCGCGACGGGAACCCACAGCTGGGGTTACTGGCAGGACCAGCTGTGGGCCATGCTCCCGATGATGAAGGCGTCGATCGGCGCCTGAGTGGCCTCCGGCCCCGTGAGTACTTGTTAACCTCCCGCGGTTAATAAGTACTCACGGGCGGCGAAGCCGCATAGGCGTCCCAGAGTTCCCGGTAGACGCCGCCCCGGTCGAGTAGTTCGTCGTGTGTTCCGACTTCCGCGATCCGGCCGGCGTCGAGGACCACCACCCGGTCGGCCCGCGCCGCCGTGCTCAACCGGTGCGCCACGACGACGGTGGTGCGCTGCCGGGACAGGTTTTCGGTTGCGAGCCGGACGCGGTCCTCCGTCGCCAGGTCGAGTGAGGCGGTCGCCTCGTCGAGCAGCAGAATGTCGGGGTCCACCAGTTCGGCCCGGGCGAGGGCCAGGAGTTGGCGTTGTCCGGCGGACAGGTTGCGCCCGTGCTCCCCGATCGGCTGCAGGTACCCGAGGGCAAGTCCCGACACCATCTCGTGGGCACCGACCGCCCTGCTGGCGGCTTCCACCTCGGCGTCGGTCGCGTGGGGACGCCCATACGCGACGGCGTCGCGGACGGTGGCACCGAACAGGTGCGGCTCCTGCGGAACCACACCAAGTCGCTGCCGGAACGATGCGAGGTCGAGCGACCGGGTGTCGATGCCGTCCACCCGTACCGCCCCCTCGGTGGGGTCGTAGAAGCGGGCGAGCAGCTTGAGCACCGTGGATTTCCCGGCGCCGGTCTGTCCGACGAGGGCGACCGTCTCGCCCGGTTCGACGCGAAGCGTCACCCCTCGCAACGCCTCCCCCTTCCCCGATTCGTACCCGAAGTGGACGTCGTCGAATGCGATGCCGCCCTGGATGCGGTCGAGGACGACGGGTTCGCCGGCCTGCGGTGTGGTGGTCGGCGTCCTCATCAGTCCGCGTAGTCGCCCCAGTCCGATGACGGCCTGCTGATAGCCGTCGAAGACCTGCGAAAGCTGTTGCACGGGAGCGAAGAACAATTCGACGTAGAGTACGAAGGCTATCAGTGTGCCGACGGTGAGGCTCCCGGTGTGGATCCGCGCCGTACCGACCGCGAGCACCAGTCCGGTCGCCACCACCGACAGGAACTCGACGAACGGAAAGTACAGCGCCATGTACCGCTGGGCCAGTAGCCGCGACTCCCGGAAATCCCAGGCCCGCCGGGAGAACTGGACGGCGTTGTAGTCCTCACGCCGAAATGCCTGCGTGACACGGATGTTCGTGACGTTTTCCTGCAGGTAGGCGTTGACGATCCCGACGCGATCACGGGCTTCCGCATAGGCGGGCACCGACTTTCGGCGGAACACGACGGTGGCCACGACGAGGACGGGCACCACGAGAACCAGCACGAGCGCGAGTTCCGCATCGATCACCAGGAGTGCCACGAGAACCCCGCAGATCGTGAGCCCACTGACCACCGCGGTGGCCAAACCGGTCTGCAGGAAGTTGGACAGACTGTCGACATCGGTGGTCATGCGGGTCATGATCCGGCCGGCCAGTTCTCGCTCGTAGTACTGCAGACCGAGCCGCTGCAGCTGCGCGAACGTCTTGACGCGCAACGTATACAGGAGTCGTTCACCTGTCCGCCCGGTCACCCGGGCCTGGGCGATGTTGACCGCCCAGTCGAGCAGAACCACCAGGATGGTCGCGGCCGCCGCGAGCAGCAGCAGGTCCCGGGCGCCCTGCAGCACTCCCCGATCCACCCCGGTCCGGACCAGGACCGGGACCGCGATCTGCGCGACGGCGTCCAGTCCAACGAGCACCAACCCCGCGACCAGTGGCAGGAGGAGGGGTCGCAGCAGCGAGCCGAGCCCGAACGCCGGGTCGGCGGCCCGTGCCTCGTCCGCGGCAACGTCCGGGTCTCCGGTGAGCGGGGGCAGGTCGTCGAGCCGGGCCATTACTTCGGGGCTGGGCGGCGCCGAAGACAGGATTCCGCCGCCCGCGCCTCCACGCGACGGTCCACTGGCACCGGCCGCCGCGGTCGCGAAGGCCGCGGCAGCCCGCGCGTCGAGCACCCCGGACTCCTCGTCGCCGCCTGTCCGGCGCCACAGTTCGGCGGTGACGCCGTCGACGTCCGACAGTTTCGGCGACGTGTCCGGACCGGCGACGTCGTCGGCACTCGACAGCAGCGCACGAAACAGCGGGCACCGCTCGTCGAGTTCGGCGCTCGTGCCCACGTCGACGATGCGGCCGTGCGCCACGACGGCGATCCGGTCGGCCAACGCCAGCGTCGACCGGCGATGCGCGATGATCAGGGTGGTTCGCTCGCTGGTCGCGGCGCGCAGTTCGTGGTGGACGGCGGCCTCGACCCGGGCGTCGACCGCCGAGGTCGCGTCGTCGAGTACCAGGATCCGCGGATCGGTCACCAACGCCCGGGCGAGGGCGATCCGCTGCCGCTGGCCACCCGACAACGTCACCCCCTGCTCCCCCACGACGGTGTCGAGGCCTTCGGGCAGCGCATCTACGAATTCCTCCGCCTGCACCACCCGGAGCGCCTCACGCACCAGCTTCTCGTCGGCATCCGGCCGGCCGTAGGACACGTTGGCGCGGATGGTTTCGGACATCAGGTAGCTGTCTTCGAAGACGACGCCGAGCGCGGACCGCAGCGAGTCGAGCGACAGCCGGCGGGTGTCGATCCCCCCGACGGTGACCGCACCCGCGTCGACGTCGTACAACCGCGGAACGAGCATGGCGAGAGTCGATTTCCCCGACCCGGCGGCACCGATCACCGCCACCGTCTCCCCCGGCGCAATGCGCAGCGACAGCCCGTCGAGCAGCGGGTTCGACGGCGCGTACCCGAAGGCGACGTCGTCGAACACCACCTCGAGCGGACCGTCCGGCAAGTCCACAGCGTCCGGCGGCGTCGTCACGGCAGGGGCGTTGTCGATCACCTCGCGGACGCGTTCCACGCTGGCACGGCCCTGCTGGCTCACGGTCAGCAGCGTCGCGAGCTGACGCACGGGCGAGGCAAAGGCGGCCAGGTACGTGGTGAAGGCGACGAAAGTGCCGAGTGACAGGTCGCCGTGCAGCGCCAGCCATCCCCCGACGGCCAGAACCAGCGCCTGCCCGAGCATCGGGACCGCCTGCAGTGCCGGGTTGTACCGGCTGGTCAGTCGCGCGACGCGCAGCCGGGAACGGAAGAGCTCCCCGGCGCGCTTCTCGAGGTCTTCCAGTTCGCGGTCTTCCTGCCCGAATCCCTTGACGACACGCACCCCCGTGACGGCGGCCTCCACACCGCCGGCCACGATGGCTGCCTGTTCCTGCGCATGCCAATTGGCGGGGAAGAGGTCGACGCGGCTGCGCATCGAGATGAACCACAGCGCGGGCAGAACGGCGAGGGCGACGAGCGTGAGGATCGGCGACAGCACGGCCATCACGGCCAGCGACATCGTGAACATGAGCAGATTCCCCGCCATGTGCGGCAGGAGCTGGAGAAGCATCTGAATCAGCGTGATATCCGAGATGGACCGGCTGACCACCTGACCCGTCTGCAGTCCGTCCTGCTTGACGCCGTCCAGTCGCAGCAGCGAACGGAACGCGTCGCCCCGTAGGTCGTACTGCACCCCGAGGGACAGCTGCCCGGAGCGGTATCGCCGTGTGTAGGCGGCGGCGAAACGGACCGTGGCGAGGGCGACGAGCACTGCGATCCACGGTGCCAGTGCATGATGGGTGTCGACCGTCGCGTTGTCGATCACGTGTCGGACGGCCAGCGGAATGGTGGCGGTGGCCGCCGCCGCCACGGCCGCCGCCCCGTACGCGAGAACGAGATTGCGGCGCTGGCGCAGACAGTATCCGAACAGGTACCGCAGCCAGCCGGCGTTCTCCCCCGAGTCTCCCGTCGTCACTGCGCAGACACCAGCGTGGAATCCTTCTCGACCGCAAACTGATTGGCGGGTCGCGGCAAACCGTAGTGCCCGCGCAGTGTGGTCTCGGTGTAGTCGGTGCGGAAGAGTCCGCGTTCCTGCAGAATCGGCACGACGGAGTCGACGAACTTCTCCAACCCGGACGGAAGGACTGCGGGCATGATGTTGAAACCGTCGGCGGCGCCGTTCCTGAACCAGTACTCGATCGTGTCCGCCACCTGGAGCGGGGTGCCCGCGAATGTGCGGTGACCGCGACCGCCGCCGAGACGCCCGATCAGCTGCCGGACGGTGAGCTTCTCACGGCGGGCGAGGTCCACGATCAGCGTGTACCGGCTCTTCGCACCCTCGATGTCGTCCTCGGACGGCAAGTCCTCGGGGAGTTCCTCGTCGAGTGGGAGCTGCTCCGGTTCGAGATTGAACCGCTGCGCCAACTGCTTGCGGGCGTATTCCGGCGAGATCAACCGCTCCAGTTCGGCCTCGAGTTCGCGGGCCTCCTCTTCGGTGTCCCCGATGACCGGCACGATGCCGGGCAGGATCAGCACCTGCTCGGGGTCCCGCCCCAGCTTCGTGACGCGGTCCTTCACGTCCGCGTAGAACGCCTTTCCCTCGTCCAGGGTCGGCTGCGCGGTGAAGATCGCCTCCGAGTACCGGGCGGCGAAATCCTTTCCGTCCTCGGACGACCCGGCCTGCACGAGCAGCGGATATCCCTGCGGCGACCGCGGCACATTGAGTGGTCCGCGCACCTTGAAGAACCGGCCCTCGTGCTCGATGACGTGCACCTTCGCGGAGTTGGCATGGATCGCGACATCCTTGTCCGCGACGATGGCGTCGTCCTCCCAGCTGTCCCACAACTTGGTGGAGACCTCGACGAACTCGGCTGCGCGCTCGTACCGGCTCTTGTGCGCGGGGGTGTCGTCGAGCCCGAAGTTCTGCGCCGCATCGGCGCCGGCGGTGGTGACGATGTTCCAGCCGGCCCGGCCGCCGCTGACGAAGTCGAGGGACGCGAACCGCCGCGCAAGGTTGTACGGCTCGTTGTAACTGGTCGACGCGGTCGCGATCAGGCCGATCTTCTCGGTGGCCGCGGAGATCGCCGTCAGGATGATGGTCGGCTCCAGCTTGCCGCTCGGCCTGCGTTCCGGATTGCTGAACAGCACCGGGCTGTCGGCGAGGAACACCGAGTCGAACTTTCCGCGTTCGGCGGTCTGCGCCAACGAGATGTAGTGCTTGATGTCGAGGTTGGCATTCGGATCGCTCTCGGGCAGGCGCCAGGCCGCCTCGTGGTGTCCGATCGCCATCAGGAATGCGTTGAGATGCAGCCGGCGCTGTGGTGACGAACTCATGGTGTAACTCCCTTACTGTGC
>SEEV01000760.1 GCA_004211695.1 Rhodococcus sp. (in: high G+C Gram-positive bacteria) | reverse complement strand
GCGTAGGTCACCTCGTGTCCGTGCCGGCGCAGAAGGTCGTCGATGTCGTCACCGGGACCGAGGTAGTCGGTGGTCACCAGAACGCGTGACATACAGGTCATTTCCTCTCGAGTTCGTGTTTGTTGCGGCCGAATGCGGCAGGGCGAGGTGGCCGCGTCGCCGCGGCCACCTCGCCCTGTCATGTCAGCACTGTTGGTTACTTTCCGGCTTCTTCGTGCTTGCCGGGCCCGGCACCGAGCACTGCTCGTGCCTTCTCGGCGTCGAAGTCGTTCTCCCACTTGCCGATCACGATGGTGGCCATCGCGTTGCCGAGAACGTTGATGAAGACCCGGCCCTCGTTGAGGATGCGGTCGACACCGACGATCAGGGCGAGTGCGGCGAGGGGGACGTGGCCGACGGCGGTGATCGTGCTGGCGAGGACGATGAACGCTCCGCCCGCGATGCCGGCGGTTCCCTTGCTGGTCAGCATCATGACTCCGACCATGATCAGCTGTTGCTGCCAGGACAGGTCGATTCCGACTGCCTGGGCGAGGAACAGTGACGCCATCGTGAGGTAGACCGCGGATCCGTCGAGGTTGAACGAGAACCCGGACGGGATCACGATGCCGACGACCGGCTTGCCGACACCGAGGTCCTCGAGCTTGCGGACCAGCTGCGGCAGCACCGCCTCGCTCGAGCAGGTGCTCAACGCGACCAGCAGTTCGGCCTTGAGGTACCGCATCAGCGAGAACAGGCCGACACCGCAGGCTCGGCTGATGACCCCCAGCACCACGATGACGTACACGACGCAGGTGCCGGTGAACAGCAGGATCAGGTAGCCGAGCTGCTGCAGGCTCTCGGCGCCGTATTTGGCGACGACGGAGGCCAGGGCGCCGAAGGTGCCGATCGGGGCCAGCCGCATGACCCAGCCGACGATCTTGAACACCACGGAGGTCAGCGCCGAGATGCCTTCGTTGATCGGTGCGGCCTTCTCGCCGGAGACGTTGAGGGCGCAGCCGAACACGATCGAGACCAGCAGTGCGGCAAGGATTTCGTTGCCGGTGACGGCACCGAACAGGTTGGTTGGGATGATGCGGTCGATGAAGTCGACCGCGCCGTGGGCCTGGCCGGCGCCGGGGATGCTCTCGGCGTCGAGTTCGGCGAGGTTGATGTTCATGCCCGCGCCCGGTTTGAAGACGTTTGCCACGACCAGCCCGATGAGCATCGACAGCAGCGACAGGACCATGAAGTAGCCGAGCGCCTTGGCGCCGATCCGGCCGGCCTTCCGGAGGCTGTCCATCGACGAAATGCTCTGTGTGACCACACAGAACACGACCGGGACGACGATCATCTTGACGATGCTGATGAACCAGTCGTTCAACGGGCTGAGCGCGGCGCCGACGTCCGGGAGCAGGACGCCGACCGTGATTCCGAGGACCGCCCCCAGCAGCACTTGGAACCACAACTCGCGCATCAGCCGGCTGAGCCGCGAGCGTTCAGGTTCGGTGTGGCTCGGGGACATGGTGGTAGTAGTCATCGCGAGTGCTCCTTCGCACATCGGACCAGGTGGCGGTCCCCGCGTCAGCCGGAACCATGGAGGGTGAGGGGTCAGTGGTGCAGTGCGCGGAGCACCTTGTAGAAGGCGGCCTTGCCTTCGAACCCGATGCCGGGGATCTCGGTGAGCCCGACCTGGCTGTTCTCGACGACCGCACCGTCGGCGAAGCCGCCGGTCGGCTGGAATTCGCCCGGGTAGGACTCGTTGCCGCCCAGCTTCAGCGCGGCGGCGATGTGCAGGGAGAACTGGTGTCCGCCGTGCGGGATGCACTGGCGCGAGGACCACCCGTGGTCCTTCAGCATCTGCTGCACCCGCAGGTATTCGGTCAGGCCGTAGCTCAGGGCGGGGTCGA
>SEEV01000288.1 GCA_004211695.1 Rhodococcus sp. (in: high G+C Gram-positive bacteria) | reverse complement strand
GTCACCACCGCCCCCGGTGTCATCGTCCAGGACCGGTACGGCCAACTCGGCGGCGCCGCGCTCGGACCCGACGGTCTCATCTGGGTGAGCACCGTCAACAAGACCGGCGGTCAGCCCGGGCCCAACGACGACCGAGTGATCAAGATGCCCCTGCCCTCCGGCGGCGGCGGATTCGACTGACGGCCCGCTCCCGTCGAAACGAACGGGACGCTCGTTCGGTTGATCCGAACGAGCGTCCCGTTGGTGCAGGCAGGGGTCAGCCGCAGGCCTCGATGACGAGTTCCTTGACGCGGGCCGGGTCGGCCTGGCCGCGCGTGGCCTTCATCACGTCGCCGACGATCTTGCCCGCGGCCGCGACCTTGCCGCCGCGGATCTTCTCGGCGATGTCGGGATTCGCGGCCAGAGCCTCGTCGACGGCGGCCTTCAGCTTCGTGTCGTCGCGCTCGACGACCAATTCGGGGTGGTTCGCGACGACCTGCTCGGGGTCGCCCTCACCAGCGAGGACGTGGTCGACGACCTGGCGGGCCACCTTGTTGTTCAGCTTGCCGCTGTCGATCAGCGCGACCACCTGCGCGACCTGAGCCGGGGTGATCGGCAGCTCTGCGAGTTCGACCCCACGGGTGTTCGCCTGCTGAGCCAGGTACGACACCCACCAGGACCGTGCGGCCTCCGGCGCGGCGCCCGCCTCGACGGTGGCGATCACGAGGTCGAGGGCGCCCGCGTTGACGAGGTCGCGCATGACCTCGTCGGAAACACCCCAGTCGGACTGGATCCGGGCGCGGCGGACCCACGGCAGCTCCGGGAGGGTGCCGCGCAGTTCCTCGACCCATTCCGCGCTCGGCGCGACCGGCTCGAGATCGGGCTCCGGGAAGTAGCGGTAGTCCTCGGCCGTTTCCTTGCGGCGGCCCGGCGACGTCGTCCCGTCGGCCTCCTGGAAGTGACGGGTCTCCTGGATCACCTCACCGCCGGCCTCCAGCACAGCGGCCTGCCGGCGCATCTCGTACCGTACCGCCACCTCGACGCTCTTGAGGGAGTTGACGTTCTTCGTCTCGGTGCGGGTGCCGAGTTCGGTCGCCCCGATCGGCATCAGCGACACGTTGGCATCGCACCGCATCGACCCCTGGTCCATGCGGACGTCCGAGACGTTCAGCGACTTCAGCAGGTCGCGCAGCGCGGTGACGTAGGCCCGGGCCACCTCGGGCGCGCGGGCACCGGCGCCGCTGATGGTCTTGGTGACGATCTCGACCAGCGGGACCCCGGCGCGGTTGTAGTCGAGCAGCGAGTGGCTGGCCCCGTGGATGCGCCCGGTCGCGCCGCCGACGTGCAGCGACTTTCCGGTGTCCTCCTCCATGTGCGCGCGCTCGATCTCCACGCGCCACGTGGTGCCGTCGTCGAGGGCGACGTCGAGGTAGCCGTCGGTGGCGATCGGCTCGTCGTACTGCGAGATCTGGTAGTTCTTGGGCTGATCCGGGTAGAAGTAGTTCTTCCGCGCGAACCGCCCCCAGGGCGTGATCGAACAGTTCAGTGCGAGCCCGATCCGGATCGCGGACTCGACAGCCGCCTCGTTGACGACGGGCAGGGACCCGGGCAAACCGAGGCACACCGGGCAGACCTGCGTGTTCGGCTCGGCACCGAACTCCGTGGGGCACGGGCAGAACATCTTCGTTTCGGTGCCGAGCTCTACGTGCACCTCCATGCCGAGAACAGGCTCGTACTTGGCGAGCACTTCGTCGTAGTCGAGGAGGTCCGGAGCGTCGACAGCAGTCATGCCACAGAGTTTATGCGTCCGGGCGTTCGTCGAAAAACGCGGTCAGCCGAAAAATGCGGCCGCCTCGTCGTACCGCTCCCGCGGCACCGTCTTCAGCCGCCGGGTCGCGTCCGCGAGGGGCACCAGGTCGATCGACGTGCCGTGCAGGGCCACCATGTTGCCGAAGTCGCCGCGGTGGACGGCGTCGGTGGCGTGCACCCCGAAGCGGGTGGCGAGCACCCGGTCGTAGGGCGTCGGGGTTCCGCCGCGCTGCACGTGCCCGAGGACCGTCGTCCGCACCTCCTTGCCGATGCGGCGTTCGATCTCGTCGCCGAGTTGCTGCGCGACCCCGGTGAACCGTTTGTGGCCGAACTCGTCGATGCCGCCTTCCCGCAGCGTCATCGACTCGGGGGTCGGGGTGGCCCCCTCGGCAACGACACAGATGAAATGCGTGTCGCCGCGCTGGAACCTCTTCTTGACGAGGGAGCAGACTTCGCCGACGTCGAACGGGACCTCGGGAACGAGGGTGAGATGCGCACCGGTCGCGAGCCCGGAGTGCAAGGCGATCCAGCCCGCGTGCCTGCCCATCACCTCGACGAGCATCACCCTCTGGTGGGATTCCGCGGTGGTGTGCAGTCGGTCGATGGCATCCGTCGCGACGTACAGGGCGGTGTCGAAACCGAACGTCACGTCGGTGCAGTCGATGTCGTTGTCGATCGTCTTCGGAACACCGATGACGGGCACCCCGCTCTCGGCTAGCCAGCTCGCGGCCGTGAGGGTGCCCTCACCGCCGATCGGGATGAGAGCGTCGATGCCGTTGTCGTCGAGCGTCTGCCGGATCTGGTCGAGTCCGGCCTTCAACTTGTCGGGGTTGACCCGCGCGGTGCCGAGGATCGTGCCGCCCCGGGTGAGGATGCGGTCGATCCGGCCATCGTTGGACAGGACGGTCTTGCGGTCTTCGAGCAGGCCGCGCCACCCGTCACGGAATCCCACCACCGAGCTGCCGTATCGGCCGTCGGCGGTCCGCACCACCGCCCTGATCACCGCATTGAGTCCGGGGCAGTCGCCGCCTCCGGTGAGGATTCCGATCCGCATCCAAGCACCCCTCGTCGTCTCGTGTGGTGATGGTGGTTCTCTCTACACATCTTGCCGCTCGGAGCGGGTTCGGGCACCTCGGATCGAGAGGCCGATTCAGCCGGGTGTGACCAGTCCGCTCTCGTAGGCCAGCACCACGGCCTGTGCGCGGTCGCGGAGGTCCAGTTTGGACAGCACTTTGCCGACGTGCGTCTTGACGGTCTGCTCGGCGACGAACAGGCGATCCGCGATCTCGGTGTTCGACATGCCGCGCGCGATGAGTTCGAGCACCTCGCGCTCGCGTGGCGTCAGTGCGGACAGCGCGGCCGGTTTGCGCCGCGCGGTGCTGCGACGACTGGTCACGTCGGCGATCAGTCGGCGGGTGACGGTCGGCGCGAGAAGCGCCTCGCCGTCCGCGACCACCCGCACCGCACGGATGAGTTCCTCCGCGGGGGCGTCCTTGAGCATGAATCCGCTGGCCCCGATGCTCAGCGCCTCGTACACGTAGTCGTCGACGTCGAACGTCGTGAGCATCAGCACACGCACCGGCGGATCGAAACCGGCGGACAGGATGACGCGCGCGGCGTCGAGCCCGTTCATCTCCGGCATGCGGACGTCCATGAGGACCACATCGGGTCGGAGACGCCGGACCTCGCTCACGGCCACAGCCCCGTCCGGAGCGTCACCGATGACACTGATGTCGGGCTGTGAGGCGAGCAGGGCTCCGAAGCCCTGCCGGACCATAGCCTGGTCGTCAGCAATGAATACGGTGATGGCCACGCAGCCAGCCTAGGCGGAGGCGACCGGGAACTCGGCGTGGACCTCGAATCCGCCGTTGTCGTGCAGGTGGGTGGTGAAGGCGCCCCCGACCGCCTGCGCCCGTTCCCGCATGCCGATGATCCCGTTGCCGCCGGTTGATTCGTGCCTGGTCAACGCCGATACCAGGCTCCGCCGCGGTGGGCCGTTGACGATCGACACCGAGGCGATCGGTGTCTCGTAGGCGATCTTCACCTCGACCGCGGCGCCGGCCGCGTGCCGAGCTGTGTTGGCGAGCGATTCCTGCAGGATGCGGTACATCACCAGCCCGACCGACTCCGACACCAGTCCCGGGTCGCCGTCGACGTGCCAGACCACGGGGATGCCGGCGCGACGGCTGCCCTCGAGCAGTTCGCCGATCTGCTGCACCCCGGGCTGGGGTGCGTGCTCGGCGAGCTGTCCGTCGCTGCGCAGAACTCCGAGCAGTCCGCGTACCTCGTTCAACGCGGCGCGTCCGGCCGCCCCGATCGATTCGAACTCGGCCCGCGTCTCGTCCGACATGTCGGCCAGGCGGTACGGCGCGCTCTGCGCCTGCACCACGACCATCGACATGTGGTGCGCGACGACGTCGTGCAGATCCCGGGCGATGCGGGCCTTCTCCTCGAGGATGGTCCGGCGGGTGCGTTCGAGTTCGCTCAGCTCCTCCTGCTGCGCGAGTTGCCGGCGGGAGAGCACCAGCCACCGGATCAGCAGGCCGAACACGACGATGGCGGTGAGTCCCACCGCCCATCCGCGGCCGTTGGTGCCCGGGGTGTCGGCGAGGAACAGCAGAACGGTGGAGATCCACGCCACACCGACCACCGGAATCGCGGCCCGCATGCTGACGGCGGCGAGCAGCGCGAGCATCACGAGGATGTGCACCACCTGCCAGGGGTAGTCGTACCCCTCCTGCAGCGCGAAGACACGAGGAATGACCAGCGCCGAGATGGCGGAGACAGCCCAGGCCAGAGCGGGGTTCGACCGGATGAGCAGGAACGGGAACGCCGCGAGCGCCGCCACGAACGGCTGAATGGGCGGACTGACCTGGTGGGTCAGCTGCAGTGTCGGCCACGCGACGGCGAACAGAATCGCCGTGACCACGACGATTGCCACGTTCAGCCACTGACCTTCGGCGGCTCTCCGGATGCGCGTCTTCGTCTTCACACGTCGACAGTAGAAACCGTGGTCACGGCGTGTCCTCATACCCCGGGCCCACGTCGGTGTAGCCCCACGGTATGAGATCCCCGCCCCCTCGCACCACGAAGCCAGAGAGCGACCGGACTCCGGTGTGATGTGGCGGCGCAACACGAATTCATAACGTCGTCGTTATGCGAACGACGGGGACACGGAAGACGACTTGGGCCGCGGTGGCGTGCGCTGCAACCGCAATACTGACCACGACAGGTTTCGCCGGCACCGGCGCCGCGAGCACACCCCGGCACGAGAACGTCGCCGCCTCCGCTGCCGTGCACATGCTCACCTCCCCGGAGGAGCTCTCCGAGGACTCCCTTCCCGCGGACTTCGATTCCGTGATGGGGTACACCCCGGTGCGGATCGACGGCATGCTCACCAACCCGGGCGGAGACTGCTCGTCGCCGGTGCCGTTGCCGCTCGAGTTCGACACGTCGTGCAAGGCCCACGACCTCGGATACGACCTTCTGCGGTACGCGTCACGATCCGGCGAGGACCTGGGTCCCTGGGCGCGGCAGAGCATCGACGCGCAGCTGGATCAGCGCATGCACGCGGCGTGTGACACCCGCGCCGACGAGCAGGCCCGGGCGCAGTGCTTCGTGATGGCCAACGTCGCCACCACCTTCGTCACCGGAAATAGCTGGCGCCAGGGCTATTCGACGCCGGTCACCGAATCCGGGCTGCCGTACGCACTGGCCGGCGGCGTCGGCATCGTCCTCCTCGCCGGTGCGGCGGCCTGGTCGATCCGCCGCCGTCCGCAGCCGGTCGGAGCCGTCGCATGACACTCAGCGCTCTGTCCGGTCCCGGACGGAGCACCCCGCACGGTCGCGGAGGCACCCAGCCGAGCGTCCTGCACCGCATACTGGTCACGACGATTCCGATCTCCGCACTCCCCCGCGCCTCCTCCACGATCGCCGTCACCGCGCTGACGCTCGCGTCACTCGCCCCCTCACTTCTCCCCCGGAGTGCGCTGACGCAGGCCCTGTTCACCGGGTTCCTCGCCGCCGTCGGCTTCGGGATCGTCGTCCTCGTCCGCCGCCTGATCCGACTCGTCACGGGTGGGTCCGCCCACCGCGCCGCGCGGGACTCGGTGCGACTGCTCACCCTGATCGGCGCCATGGTCGTCGTCAGCTGGACGATCGTGCTCGCCGACCACTGGCAGGATTCGCTGCGCGCCGCGATGGGCATGCCGGGCGTCGGGCCGGACCACTGGATGCAGGCGATCGTCGGGGCGGCGCTGACATTTCTGCTCTTCGCCGGCCTCGGCAGCGCCGTCGGCACGGTCACCCGCCGGCTGGGTTGGATCGGCAGCGCCACCACCGCCGTCGTCCTCGCGACCGGACTCCAGTTGGTCGCCGGACCCGCGTTGTGGGGCATGATGTCCCGCTCCTACAGTGACTCCAACGCATTCGTCGACGTGTCCCTGCACCAGCCGATGTCTGCCGAACTGTCCGGCAGCCCGGAGTCCGCGATCAGCTGGGAGTCGCTCGGACGCCAGGGTCGACGGTTCGTGGCGGCGGGCGAGCAGTCGTCGAGCATCCGCACCTATGTGGGAATGGACTCGGCACCGGACGCCGAATCGCGTGCGGCGCTGGCGGTGTCGGAGCTCGAGCGCGCCGGCGGATTCGCCCGGTCCGCCATCGTCGTCACCGTGCCCACCGGTTCCGGATGGATCGACGAGAACGCCGCCGAAGGATTCGAGGACCGCTTCGACAACGACGTCGCCATCGTCGGCATGCAGTACTCGTACCTGCCGAGCTGGATCACCTTCGTATTCGGGCGTTCCGCCGCAGACGAATCGGCGGCGGCATTGTTCGACGCCGTCGCCGAGCGGATCTCCGACCTACCCGACCTACTGCGGCCCGCGCTGTACGTGTACGGCCAGAGTCTCGGATCCGTCGGCGGCAGTGCAATTTTCACCGACGCCGATCAGCTCCGCGCGCGGGCCTGCGGCGCACTGTGGGCGGGGCCGCCCGCCGGATCCGTGCCGACGGACGGCGCGACGGTCCTCGCCAACACGTCCGACCCGGTGGTCTGGTGGTCGCCGGACCTGATCCTGCACCGCCCCGACCTCTCGCTCGCTGTACGCGATGCGCCGGTACCCCAATGGATTCCGGGCATCACGTTTCTGCAGACGAGCGTCGATCTGGTGTCCGCGCTGAACTTCTCGTCCGGGCACGGGCACCGCTACGGCAGCGAGCAGGGCACCGCCCTGCCCGACTGCCCCTAGCTCGGCGAGACCGGATCCTAGCTCGGGGAGCCGATCGGACCGCGTGCGGCCTCGTAGGCGGCACCGACCCGGTACAGCCGCTCGTCGGCGAGCGCGGGCGCCATGATCTGCAGACCCACCGGCAGGCCGTCGTCCGCGGACAGTCCCGACGGAACCGACATCGCGCAGTGCCCGGCCAGGTTGGTGGGCAGGGTGCACAGGTCCGACAGGTACATCGCGAGCGGGTCGCCGACCTTCTCGCCCAGCTTCCACGGGGTGAACGGGCTGGTGGGCGACACGAGGACGTCCACCTTCTCGTAGGCCTTGTCGAAGTCGCGGGCGATGAGCGTCCGCACCTTGAGCGCCTGACCGTAGTAGGCGTCGTAGTAGCCGGACGACAGGGCGTAGGTGCCGATCATGATGCGGCGCTTGACCTCCGGCCCGAAGCCGGCGGCGCGCGTCGCGGCCATCACCTGGTCGGCGCTCATGTTTCCGTCGTCGACGCGCAGTCCGTACCGCATCGCGTCGAAACGGGCGAGGTTGGACGACACCTCGCTCGGCAGGACGAGGTAGTACGAGGCGAGCGCGTACTCGAAGTTGGGGCACGACACCTCGACGACCTCGGCACCGAGTTCCGTGAGCTTCTCGACGGCGGCGTCGAACGAGGAGATGACTCCCGGCTGGTAGCTGTCGGAGTGCAGTTCCTTCACCACACCGACCTTCACGCCCTTCAGGTTGCCGCCGGCACCCTCACGCGCAGCCGCGACCACGGGGCGCACGGGTGCGTCGATCGACGTGGAGTCGCGCGGGTCGTGTCCGGCGATGACCTCGTGCAGCAGCGCGGTGTCGAGAACCGTGCGACCGCAGGGACCGCCCTGGTCGAGCGAGGACGCGCAGGCCACCAGCCCGAAGCGGGAGACCGTGCCGTACGTCGGCTTGGTGCCGACCGTCGCCGTGACGGCGGCGGGCTGACGGATCGAGCCGCCGGTGTCGGTGCCGATCGCGAGCGGGGCCTGCCGGGACGCCAGGGCCGCGGCGCTGCCGCCGCCCGAGCCGCCGGGAATGCGGGTGGTGTCCCACGGGTTGCGGGTGGGGCCGTACGCCGAGTTCTCGGTGGACGAGCCCATCGCGAACTCGTCGAGGTTCGTCTTCCCGAGGATCGGGATGCCCGCCGCACGCAGCTTCGTGGTGAGCGTCGCGTCGTACGGCGCGATCCAGCCCTCGAGGATCTTCGACGCGCACGTGGTGGGCATGTCGGTGGTGGTGAAGATGTCCTTGAGCGCCAACGGAACTCCCGCGAGCGGGGAGGCCGGCGCGTTGCCCGCGGCGAGGCTGCTGTCCACTTCCTTCGCGGACACGAGGGCCTGCTCACCGGCCACGTGCAGGAAGGCGTTCAGTTCGCCGTCGACCGCGGCGATCCGGTCGAGATGCGCCTGGGTGACCTCGACGGACGACACCTCACGGCTGTGGATCTTCGACGACCGGCGAACTCGTCGAGCTCGGCATCGGTCAGGGCGAGTCGAGACAGCCGCGCGAGGTGCGCGACCTCGTCACGGGAGATGGCAGGCACCGCGGGGCCCCTTTCGGTTCGGACGTACAGAAGTGAGTCCCAGCCTAGAGCGTGGCCCGATCAGCTGTGCAGCCAGCGCCGCAACCTGCCCGTCAGGAACGGCAGAACCACGAAGACCATCACGGGTGTGGTGATCAGCGACGCCACCGCGGTGCGGGTCACCACGTCCAGGGCCGTGAGGCGAGGGGTGACGAACATCGCAACGAGGAGGGAGATCGGGAAGAATCCGAGCCAGATGGTGACCGCCTGCTTCCACCGCGGCGGTGGTGCGGTGACCCGCACCGCGTGTGTGAGCGTGGACTGCGGTTCGAACCAGCCCTCCACCCCCGTCAGGCGGTGCGTGACCGTGTCCTGTGCGAGTCCCGTCCCCCGCCCCACCCACACCTTTCTGGCAGGCGAGGTCGTCCACGCGTCGAGGGTGTCCTCGTCCGCGTACCGGTACACCACGTGATACTGCTCGGGATCGGACGCGGACCGCAGCCAGCCACCGCCGAGGAACCCCGGGAACGTGCCCGCCATCGCCATCCCGGCGTCCGTCCAGCGCAGGAATTCCTGTTCCCGGCCCGCCGCCACCCGTCTCGAGACGGACGTCGTCACTCCCGTTGCCGTGGTGCTCATGGCCCCATGTTCGAGCCGTCGTGTTTCGCGGACGAGGCGAATCCGTATCGGCGGTGTCACGAATCGGGCGCGACCTGCGATCCCCGGTCGCGACCCCGGCGAACCCGCAGGGGGCACCGCATACTCGGGAACGAAAGTGCAAGGATGGTGAGCGACGGGGGTCGCAGGTACTCCCGCGTCTATCTCGTGGTGAAAGGGACGCACGTGTCGTATCTGCTTCGCGTCCAGCTCCCC
>SEEV01000287.1 GCA_004211695.1 Rhodococcus sp. (in: high G+C Gram-positive bacteria) | reverse complement strand
TTCACCGTGATTTCGGCGGCTCGGCACTCTCTTCACCCCCACCCTCACGGGCAGAGACCTCTAACGACGCCGCAGACTTCGCTTCATGCTGCGGACCGCATCTTCGCTCCCCCTTGCAGAGCTTCTGACGCTGGGCTTCGACCACATCCGTTTCCAGATGAAGCCGCCAGCCTGCTACCGGGCCCCCTGGCAGCTACCCGGACCGGACTTGCACCGGCAAGCGACGACGAGCTTACGAACAAAACGACCTATAAAGACCTCCTGTTCAACTGGACGCACGAAAGATCGAGGCTAGCACCAATCTCCGGACTCACCGGTGAGTGCAGACGACAAAGAATCAACACGATTAGAACTGGAGACTTGTGTCAACCTTTCGTTCAAAGTGGCAGAAGCGAAAAGCGCATAGTGAGAGGTTCCGTCCATGTCTGAGGCGACGTCAATAGCACTAGATACGCATGAGTCGATCGACGATATCGATCTGAGTGATTTGAACTTGTTCGAGAACGGCCTTCCGGCCGACGTCTTTCGTACTCTGCGCGAAAAAGACCCCGTACACTGGACCCCGCCACCCAGTGAGTGGGCAAACACAGCGGACCCTGGCGGATACTGGGCGGTCACCAGCTACGATGGCGTAGTGCGATCTCAAAGGACATCGAGACCTTTTCGGCGCACGACGGCTTTTTTCTGAACCACGAGACCGACGCAGCAAACCCAGTTGAGGCTCTGCGCGGTACGCTGACCGGAATGCAGCCACCCCAGCACACCACCTACCGTGCGCTGCTGACCCCCGCATTTCGCCCGACTGCCATTGCGTCCCTGGAAGATACAATCCGCGCTCGGATGACGCGCATCATTGACGAACTCCTGGAGAAGGACGACGCTGATCTGGTGCAAGACGTGGCTATTCCACTACCTACCCAGGTCACCACCGATTTTCTGGGGTTTCCCGCGGAGGCCACCGATCAGATCTTCCGCTGGGGTGTCGATATGGCCGTGATTCAAGATTCGGACGTCAGCGGCGGTCAAAACGGTGGCCACCGCGCGCTCCTCGAACTAGTGGACTATACAACCAAGCTAACTGAGCAACGCCGCCACACACCCACAAACGACATACTATCGCATCTGGCAAACGCCAAGATAAACGATACCCTGCTCACGCATGAGGAAATCGGACAATTCATTGCCCAACTCATTGTCGGCGGTACTGAAACGTCACGCAATACCATTGCGGTCGGCATCAAAGCCCTCCAAGAAACGGGACAATGGGACTTGCTGATAAAAGATCCCAGCCTGATCCCCAACGCAGTCGAAGAATGCTTGAGATGGACATCCTCCATAATTTATATGAGAAGGACAGCCACTCGAGATACCGAACTGAACGGCCGCGAAATCAAAAAAGGCGACAAAGTCGTTCAGTATCTAGCGGCCGCAAATCGCGATCCAAAACTCAACGACAATCCCGAAAGCTTCGACATCACGCGCAAATCAATCCGCCAAGTGAGCTTCGGCGGTGGCGGCCCACGTTATTGCGTGGGTGCAGCTCTCGCGCGTACACAAATCCGAATAGCCCTCGAAGAACTGGTTCGGCGCGCCCCGCACCTGTCGGTGACTGGGGAGGCGACCTGGCTCCGTTCGAACTGGGTCAGCGGACTGTGGAAACTGCCGATCACCGCCGACCCACGTTCCTGATCACACCTCAAAGCCTCAACTCGAGGATCAAGCATGTCAATGCAACTCGACCCGCTCGATGCTCTCCCGTATATCCGCGCGCACAACCTGAACGATCGCGGAAACGAAGACATACGGACCCTTCGGGAACGAATACTGGTGGTAACTAGTCTGCGTACAGCCACTATTGATAATAGTCAGCAGTTTCGTCTCACGTTGCACGCGCCAACCGAAGACTCTTCTCTACGACGGTGACGTACCTAGCCCGTCAACAGCCTAAGGATCACTACTTTCATGCTCTCTTCTTCGCTCTGGCAACCGTTCACGCTAGGCCGCGTCGAACTCCAGCATCGACTCGCGTTAGCCCCGATGACCCGCAACCGCGCAAACCCTGACGGCACCCCAGGCCCTTTCGCCGCGACCTATTACGGCCAACGCGCCTCGCTCGGCCTGATCATCACCGAGGGCACGCAGCCCTCTGCCGATGGACAGGGCTACCCGAACACGCCCGGGATCTACACACACGCACATGTCGAGGGTTGGTCACAAGTCGCGGATGCCGTCCACGACGAAGGAGGGGCGCTGTTCATTCAGCTCATGCACGTCGGTCGATTTTCACACCCAGACAACACAGCTCACCACCGCCAGCCTGTAGCTCCGTCGGCGATCTCCGCGGAGCAGGACATGCCTACCGCGAGCGGTCCTCAGAAAACCCCGGAGCCACGAGAGATGAGTACCTCGGACATCGAGGCCACGATCGCTGAGTTCCGCCACGCCGCAGTATCCGCGATTGCGGCTGGTGCCGACGGCGTCGAGATCCACGGCGCGAATGGGTATTTGCTGCACCAATTCCTCTCTCCGAACTCGAATCACCGTACCGATCATTACGGTGGATCGGTGGAGAACAGATCCCGCTTCGTGGTCGAGGTCGCCGCCGCAGTGGCAGAGGCGATCGGCGCGGACCGTGTCGGCATCAGACTATCCCCCTCGATGCCGCTCGGCGGGATCGACGAGGGTGATACCGCAAGTGTGCATGCCCAGTACAAACACCTGGTGGGCGAACTTGCTGCATTGAATTTGGTGTACCTCCACCTTCATCATGTCGGTGATGACGACTTACTTCGATCGTTGCGTCGCATATGGCCGGGTGCGGTCTTGGTGGTGCGCTATGGCCGCACCCGTGAGCAGATCGCCGACGACATCGACGCCGGTCTGGCGGATATCGCGCCGCTGGGACAATTCGCATTGGCGAACCCGGACATTGTGAACCGTCTACGCACTGACGCACCGCTCAACGATGTGGACGTGGCCACTATCTACGGCGGTGGAGAACTGGGCTACACGGATTATCCGACCCTCACACATGCGTGACATCCGATCGATACGACAGAAAGTCTGACATGCCCTCACTTACCGAATCCGTCGTCCTGGTCACCGGAGCCAACGGCGGAATCGGGAGGCACTTCGTTCGGGAAGCCCTTGCCCGCGGAGCCTCGAAAGTCTATGCCACCGCGCGTTCCCCTCGTAGTTGGGATGACGACCGGATCATCCCTCTCTCGCTCGACGTCACAGACGCCGGATCTATCCAAGCCGCTGCAGCTGCAGCGCCGGACGTCACTGTGCTCATCAACAACGCTGGTATAACAACGTCGAGTGCAGGCATACTTACTCACACCGATGAAGAAATCCGTCTCAACGTCGAGACCAACTTCCTCGGACCCCTGTTCCTTGCTCGCGCATTCTCGCCGATCTTGACGAGCAAAGACAACTCGGTCATTGTCGACGTGCACTCGATTCTGAGCTGGTATGCCGTATCTGGAATCTACAGTGCCGCGAAGGCAGCATTGTGGTCAGCGACCAATTCCCTACGCCTCGAACTCGCCCCCCAGGGTGTTCACGTCGTGGGGGTTCACGTGGGATACGTCGACACCCCCATGGCCGCACACACCAACGACCCCAAGACGCCGCCCGCAGACCTTGTACGCGCGGTGTTCGACGCGGTCGAGGCGGGGGAGTACGAAGTCCTCGGCGACGAGGCTACCGTCCAGGTCAAAGCGGACCTCAGTGCACCCGTCGATGTGCTGTACCCCCAACTGAGAGGCTGACCTCGCTTTCACGCTGGTAGGAGGCGCGGCATGTCAGAACTGTAGAACAAACGGTGCCCTGAGCTTCGAAGATTGATCTTGCGAAGGAAACAATCTAGCCAGCACGATGGCAACCTAGCCGGCGGGATGCGCGTGATTATTCGGATGAAACGCCCACCCCGGCGCAGATGAGGTTCACCGATGCCGACGGTCTTCAGTTGACTGCGTTCGCCACCAACACCGCTCGCGGTCAGATCCAAGATCTGCTGAACCCCAGCGCCCAGGATAGTTTGATCGGTGCCTCGCGTCCGCGGCCCCGTCTCATGTGAGCTCGCGGCCCTCTATTAAGTTCGACAGATCCGCCAACAGTCGATCCGCTTGGTCTTCGACCTCGTCGAGGACCGATTCGACGTCGGTGAGGGCGGTGTGGGCATTCCTGCGGGCCTCTATGCCGCGCTCGTAGTACCGGGAGTCAAGCTGACGGGTGTCGTCTGCGATCATACGTTCAGGTTGTGCAGGATCGGAATGTTCGACAACCCTCATTGCACTGGTGTGTGGTGAGGGTCGACCGTCGAGGTGATCGCGGACGATGTCGGCAATTGCCCATGGAGTGAGCGCGACCGGTGTGAGCGGGGTATGTCCCCAACGGTCGATAGTCGTCAGCAGTGGCCGCTCATCACCGGGGTGCAAATATCTGTCATAGCCTACGAGTTCGTTACCCTCCCCATCAGTCATCGAGTCGGCGAGCATGCGGGTGCTCCAATGGTGCTCGAAATGACCGAGCACTTCGAGCCATTGCCGAAACACTTGCGATGCATCGGTTCCCGCAGTTTCCAACGCCGCGGCGTTGCGGCTTCGACCCGGTCTGCCATTAGAATTCGAAGTGTTTCGGTAGCTGGGTCCGCGGTGACGTCGCAGACACGCAGGGCGGCGATCTGGGTGTAGGGCAGACCGGTGGTGGCCACTGTGAGGAGCATTGCGTCACGGCGGGTGAACAATGCGGTCGGCCAACCGGATACAGGAAGACCGGCAACGATGACGGCAATTCGTATCGCGAATTCCTCCCGTTTTGCGGAACGCGCTTGATCGATAGCGACGCGGACGGTCTCGCTCCGTCCCGGCGAGGGCATTGTGTGTCGGCGGTGTGCGGTGTCGATGACTGCGATACGTCTACGCTGCGTTGTGTCCGCGGCTGGATGAGCGCCGAGAAACAACGCCAGCGTATGCGCTGTAGCGGGCAATGCTGATCGTTCGTGCGCAGTGCACCAGTCCTCGAACAGCGACCAGATGTGCCGATCACGCACCGGCAGAGCCCAATTCGGCGACATAGCGGCGCAATGGGTTTCGGTGCTCATAGCCCTAGTTCGGTGACAGCACTACCGAGCGTGGGGGCGTGTTCGCGGGCGTAGATTTCGACCATTCCGGGTGAGGTGTGCCCGGTCTGTCGCATGATCGCGTGGGTGTCGGCTCCGCTCCTGAAGGCTTGGGTGACGAAACCCGCCCGCAGCGAATGCCCACCGAGTTGGGACCGTCTCAGGGTCGTAACCGGCCTGACTGGCGCGGCGTCGGACCGCCGCATGCACCGCCGCCCCCGACAGTGCTGTGGTCGAGAGGTTGCCGTTCTTGCGGATCGCACGAAACCGCAGTGCCCTCTTGTCCGCAGCGGGCAGTGGGCCGCGGCAAACATGGGAGTCGAATTCGTCTGTTCGGGAGAGCAACCGGATGACAGCGACACGGCCACCGGCATCGAACGCGGCAACGACCTGCAACCACCGGGCCCACGCACACACAGGACAGGATCGATGATGGTCGGTGAACGGGAGCGCTTTGACCATTCCGGTGCCGTCCTGGTCGGTCTTCGAGCGCCTGATTCGCACGTGGGCACCGTCGAGGCGATCGCGCCGGATGTCGCGGCATTCCAGCGCGACGAGTTCGCTGCGCCGGAATGCACCGGTGTAACCAATGAGCAGTAGAGCGGTGTCGCGGCGTTCGAGCACCTCCGACGCCCAGCCGGTCAAGCTTCGGCGGGCGTGGTCGACGATTGTCGTGATGTCCGAAGTCAGCAATGGTGCGCGGGGGTTGCGGGGCCGCTCCCCCGCTGCGACGTAGTCCCTCCGGATCCCGGCCAATGTTGCTCTCACCATTTCGTGCCCACACGGGAGTCTCGCCCGGTGCCGCGGTGACGGTCGGCGATTGCGGCGACCCATTTGCCGAACGTCGACGGCGCATACTGGCTCTTCAACTTTGTCCGGGCAATCAGCATGAAGTCTGAGTCGCGGACCGCTGTTTGCGGGTGCAGTGGAAGCGTATCCGGCGGGCCGAGTTCTCACGATTTCGGAAGCCGCAACCGGCGCGCTTCACAGCCTTCACGAGCCGGTTGTACCCCTCGGTCCGCGCATTGGTGATCCCGGTGCTGACGAACGCGTTGATCTCCGGCCACCACGTGTCGATCGTCTTCGCCAGGGTGAGGAGCTCGTGGATGTTCGAGTCGATGCACCAGGCGAGGAACCGGTGCAGCCGATGCCGGGTCAGGTGCGGGTCGCCACCGGACTTCACGGTGGACAACAGCGTGCGGAGTTCCTCCTTCGCGATGTAAGCGGACAGGATTTGAGCGGTGGGGTCTTCGTCCACGATCGCGTTCCACATCTTCGCGAAGTTCTTGTCCGAGAGTCGTTCCCGTGCGGTGAGCAACCGACGTCGGTTGGCCCACTCCGGGTCGATCTTGCCGCCGCAGCGGTCCTTGAGTTCCCAGATGACCCGGCGCCGGACCTTGGTGACCGTGTCATTGGCGAGTTTGACCAGGTGGAAGTGATCGACTACGAGCGTGGCGTTCGGCAGCAATCCTTCGGTGCGGGTCGCCGCCGCGTACTGGTCGCGGCCTGTTCCGGGGTCAGATCCATCCCCGAAGTGTCGCAGAACTCCCTCTCAGAAGTTGCGAGTTGTGAGAGGAGTTTTGAGAATGACGACCTGGGCGAACACGAGCCCGGCGGGGTGTTCTCAGAACTCTCACATCTGGTCGTTTATGCGAACCCGGCCGTTGAACGCGATCGGTTGGGAGGAGTTGTTCCGGTTCTTCACGTTTGACGCCGTCATCAGGGTTCGGCTCCGATCGCATCGCCCCGTTGTCCTTAGCCCAGAAGAACCCGAAGATCCCCAGCTCGAAGGGCCTACCCAGGCATATCCGCCCGATTCTCGGCGAGTACTACCGCAACCCCCCGCTGACGGGCGGCGGTGTCATCGCGTCCCGCCGCGGCCAGGTCGATGCCCTTGGTCTCGGGGATCAGGCGCCAGGCCGTGAACGCGGTGAGCAGGGCGAGCGACATGATGTAGAAGTTCGCGGCCCAGGGGACGTCGAGGCTGTTGAGCAGCTGGTTCACGTAGGGGGCACTTCCGCCGAAGATCGCCGAGGCACTCGAGAAACCGATACCGAGTGCCATCGCCCGGATCGGCGTCGGGAGAATCTCGGGCATGGCGGCGGAGACACAACTTCCTGCGCAGACAATCATCAGGCCGACAGTGGCGGCGACCAAGAGCGTCCACGGCCGATCGCTGATCAGGGTCATCAGCGGGAACTGAAGGACGACGATGCCGACGCCGAAGGTGATGAGCATGGGACGTCGGCCGATCTTGTCCGACAGCAGGCCGAACCAGGGCACGGCGACAGTGGCGATGAGGGTGGCAATAAGTGACATCCAGAATGCCGAGTTGGCGTCCATGCCCTTCTGCACGATGGCGTAGGTCGATGCGTAGGACAGCCAGGTGTAGTGCGCGGCGCTGATACCGGACATCAGAGCGAAGCAGAGCAGGATGCCGCGGATCAGCTGCCTGCGGGAGACCGGCGGCGCAGTGGTCGTGCCCGAGGACACGCCTGCGGCATGTTCTTCGAACACCTCACTCTCATCCATTTGGCGGCGGAGGATCAAGACGACAACCGCGAAGGCGCCGCCGAGCAGGAACGGAATGCGCCAGGCCCAGTTCGAGACGGCGGTAGCGTCGAAGGCGCCGGTGACCGTCGCGCCGGTCAGGTAGGCGATCACGGCTCCACCGAAGACGGCGACGAAGGTGAAGCTGCCCCACATACCGCGGCGCTGCGGAGTGGACATTTCCGTGATGTAGACGGCCACGGTCGCGGATTCGCCACCGTGCGCGAAGCCCTGGATCAGTCGCAGTGCCAGCAGAAGCACCGACGCCCAGGTGCCGATGGAGTCGTAGGTCGGCATCAGTCCGATCGCCAGGCTTCCGCCGGCCATCATCAGCATCGTCGCGATGAGCACGAACTTACGTCCGCGGCGATCGGCGAGCCGACCGAAGAAGACTCCTCCGAGCGGGCGCATCAGGAAGCCGACAGCAAAGACGGCCAGCGTGGAGAGCAGGGAGGAGACAGGATCGTCGGCATTGAACACTGCCGCGGCGATGAACGGTGCAAAGACAGCGTAAGCGGTCCACTCGTACCACTCGAGTACGTTGCCGACACCGCTCACTACGACGGAGCGCAGCGGCGAACGGCGCCGCGCCGCGTCGGGCGCGATTGTATGGGTCATGAGGGCTCCTGAGTCGAACAGTGTTGGGAAACCGGTTAAGACTGGTGACAAAGGACGCGACAATTCTTGGATCAGGGACAGCACCAAGGTATGGATGAGTGAAGGGCGACACGTAGGACAATCGTGCCCACTGGGGGTAGGGAAGCGCCCTTCTCCATCCAGTTCGAGTATCAGCTTCCAGGAAGGGACTGGAACATCGTGAAGCTGGTCACGACATGCGGGTACTCGGGCCAACGGAGGTATCGAGGCCTTCCACCTACGTCCCTCCCCCATTCAGCCGGAGCCACGAAGGGCCGGGAAAGAAAGGTCCTCCACGGTGACTGGGCTTCGCGCGCCCGCTAACCGAGGCGCAACTGCTGGCTCTGAGATCGTGAGGTCACCGTGTCGGCGACAGTCGCCGCCCGGCTATCACCGATTTGGCGATTCCGGCGCGCGCCGTTGTGCCACCCAGGTCGCGATCTGAGTGCGGGAGTTGAACCCAAGTTTGGCGAAGATGTGCTCCACGTGTACGTCGACGGTGCGT
>SEEV01000286.1 GCA_004211695.1 Rhodococcus sp. (in: high G+C Gram-positive bacteria) | reverse complement strand
CTCATCGGTGGCACCGCAGCCAGCCACCATATCGAATCCGGGGACGCTGATTCACTGTCCAGCAACACTTTCGGTGAATTCTAATCAATCAGTCCACTTAAGCAGATAAGCAGTACAAACATTCGAGTCAATGCTCGATTCCGAACACTTCGTCGGGCCGCCGATCAGAAACGAGCCGCCAACCGCACCATCCCAGACGACTCCGGTCGGCCGGGTACTGGCGTGGATTACCTTGGGGCGCAAACTCTCTCCGGAGCTCCGGAGAACCTCATCCAGTCCGGAGCTTACGAGCAGCGCAGCAGCAGTGTAGGTTCCGAATCTTCCCACGACGTACCTCGAGAAATGATGGCTGAGGCAGTGGGCCCAGGTCGCCGCCGAGTTCAACCGACCGCCACGGCAAGTATGGAATTCCGGTCGGTCGACGGCTTCGTTAGGACCTTCTGCACGTGCGCGAGTCACCGCTTTTCTGCAGGACTGCTTGCTTGTAGACATCCCCGGGCAGTAGCTGGTCGAGCGGCATGCGCGACTTTGCGCGGCTCGCGACCCACGCCCTGGTCGCCGCCCACAAACAAGAGAAGAATTGGCATATACCCAGCTCACACCAGACGCTCACGAAGGAGAAGGAGGAGATGGTTGGGATGGCTGACGAACATCCCCCGCCCGCGTCGGCAGCGACGGCCGCCGCCGCCGCGTTGCGAGACATCGCGGATTTGATCGGGAAAGAGTCGCAGAGCGCGACGGCGGTGCTGCCGACCGAGGAGGGCTGGACGGTGGAAGTGGAGGTGATCGACGACCAGCGTATCCCCCCGTCAGCAGACATGCTCGCACTGTACGAAGTGGTGCTGGACCTGGATGGAGAAATTCTGTCGTACCGCAGGACGCGCCGGTACCGGCGCGGCTCCGCCCTTGGGGTGGCAGACGAAGAGCCTCCCGATGGTCGAGATGAAGCGCTCCACGATGACGGCGGCGACGGTGCCCGGTGACGGTTGCCGGCGGAATCCGAGCCCGCAAATCCACAGGGCCTCTTCCCCCGGCATCTGACAGTTCATCGTCCGTTTCCCGGAGGCCTTCGGGCATCGCGAGGTTTCACCAGCTCTACGCGAGCCCGCGGTGTTGTGCGGTAGCCCGACCACGCCTGTGCCGGGGTCCCTCACGTTATGTGCGGTTCATCGGCCCGTTCCGTGGGTATCGGGATGGTGCAGTGCGTAGCGGCCGGGCCCGGTGGCCTTGGCCCGGTACATCGCCCGGTCGGCGTGATGAATCAGCTCATGCGGGGAGACGGCGGCACCGGTGAGGGCGATACCGATACTCGCGGTGATCGGCCCGTCACCCGGGTGCGGGTCCACGGTGGCGATTCGGTCGGCGATCGCAATCACGTCTGCGGGACCGGTGACGGCCGGGCACAGGATCAGGAATTCGTCGCCGCCCAGGCGCGCCACGGTGTCGGTCGGCCGGATCACGGACCGCAGGCGGTCGGCGAGTCGGATCAGGGCGGCGTCGCCACCGGCGTGCCCCAATCGGGCGTTGAGGTGTCGGAAGTTGTCGAGGTCGATCACCAATACCGCCACCCGGCCGCCGGTGCGTGCCGCCCGGTCGAGGGCGGCATTGAGACGCTGCAGGGCCAGGGTGCGGTTCGGTAACCCGGTGAGCGGGTCGTGCAGGCTCCGATGCCGCAATCGCTCCTCCGCCTCGATGCGGCCGAGCGCGGTGGACAGCACCGCGGCCACCGCGCACAGGAGGGCCACGTCGCGTTCCCGGGTGGGGCGCGGCCGGGCGAAATGCGCGGTCAGCACCCCCCAGATCGGATCGTGCCCGATCGGCACGCCGATGCCGCCGCCCAGCCCGTGCGCGGCCATGTCCGCGGTGGCGAACCGGCGCTCGCGGGCGCGGTCCGGACAGCACACCACCGCCGCCTCGGTGGCCGCGTACCCGGTCAGCGAACCGCGACCGGCGGCGACGGTGGTCGGGCGAGGCGCGGGCCCGTGGTAGCCGAGCACCGTCAGCGCCGCCCCGCCGGTGTCCGGCACCCGGGCCACCGCCGCGCACCGCACCCCGAGCAGCGCGGTGATCTCCGCGGTCGCGGCGGTCAGGAGGGTGTCGAGGTCGGCGGTGACCGCGAGCCGGCTCAGTTCGGCGAGTACGTGTTGTTCCCGGCACCGGCGGTCGGCCGCCGCGAGCGCGGCGAGCAGCGGTTGCTCCTGCTCGCCCGCGGTGGACGGCTCTCGGCCGATCACCCCGATCAGCAGCGGGCGCCCGTCCTCGTCGCGCTCGGTCACGAAGACCGACAGGACCATCGGGATCGGCGCACCGGTGCGCAAATGCCGTAACTCCGTCCGCCCGCACCACCGACCCCGTCCGGTCAGGGCGGCCGAGACCTCGGGTGCCTGCGCAACCGCCGCGTCGGTGCAGACGTCGGCGGCCCTGCGCGTGGCCACCTCGCCGCCCTCCGGGAACCCCAACAGGGCGGCCGCAGCCGGGTTCAGATACCGGAGACGGCCCGAACCGAACTCCCACAGCCCCACCGGGGCCGGCGCGCATTCCACCACGGCGACCAGCTGCGCCGACATCGCGGCGCCCGGGAACGATCCCGTCTCGGATCGGGTCACCTCTTCGGGGAACCCTGATTGTGCGGCGCCCTCCGGCACCCGGTACGGTTCGAATAGTTCAGTCACGACTGGTCGGTTTCATTCTTGCACAGCACCTTTCAGTGAATAGTTATGTCGCACCGGCTGCCGCATTCGTTTCACGAGAAGGCTCCCGAGCAGCAATCGGCGGCGGCGACATGCCGAGGCGGAGATCTCCACGGCCTCTCCCATCCGATTCCCCACGCCCCGATGCCCCACGCCGCGGTCCCTGCCGATTCACGGGGCGCCGGGCGTGGATTCGGGCAAGCCGCGCTGGTCAACGATGCTGATGACGACGCGTATCCGACGTTCATCCGCGTCGTCTTCGTGGGGTGCCCTTTGCACATGCTGCGCGCCGGGAAGTTCCGAGACCCGCCACTCTCGTGCGAGGTGAGATGAAAATGCAGCAACGGGTCTGTGGAGTTTTCCGTGTTGGCAAATCGCGCGTACGTATTGCAAGGCGGAGCGAATTCTCGAGCCGCGCTCATTTCGAGGCGACCCACATTCTCGAACCGCGCTTCGCGCAAGGTTATTCCGGGTCGACTGGCCCGATTTCGGGGTGACGATATCGACTGCTCGGTCGCCTGCCGACCGTGCACCCCGTAGACCGAGCTCACTTCCCGGCCGAGGGACGGCGGTAGGCCAGGCGGCGACCTGGCCGGTGATCGTGCTGATCAGGGCGGTGGCCCGGCTGCCCCCAGGTGAGCCGGGCCACCGCTGTCGCGGATTACTCGGTCGGTCAGCTCAGTCCGATGCCGCCGCTGAAGGTGACGCTCAGCCACTTCAGAACCGCCTCGAAGGGACGTTGAAGTCGATTCCTGCAGAATCCATCAGAATTCACGCCTTTCCTGGTGATGAATCCACGGGATCGTCGATCACCGCTTACGTTGTCTATCGCGCTCGGGGTCGCGGAGTGTTTCGCAAAAAAGCGTCTTTCTCACATAATGAAATTAACAACCGCCCATATTGTTCTGGACAATCGAGTTAGGCAATTGGGGTAACTCCGAATTAATCGGCGCATTTGTTTCTCGTGTGTATTTGCGTAATCCACGAGGTTGCGGATGTGGGTGCCACGCGCGGCCGAGGCGGGTGGGCGAATACTCGACCCTCGGTCCGCGCGCGGCGGCGCCCCGCGGGCCGAGGGGTTCGGCGGCCAGAGCGGGGCTGGCTGCCCGGTCCGCCTTCGCGGCGCGGACAGCGTACTCAGCGGGTACCCGCACGCGAGTGCGATACGCGGGTATCCCTGAACGCCCGAAGACCCCCGGGGGGCGGCGCGGGGCCGGTTCGCGGCGTGACCCGGAGGCAATGGGGATCGATCGCGCAGCGGCCGTGGCGCGATCGTGCTTATGATCCGGGCGTGTGGCCGAGCGTGGCCGACCGGAAGGTGTAGAGCGATGCCCGAGAACAAGAACACACCGAAACCCGAGCCGGGTCCGTTGGGCACGGGCGCGCGGGTGCTGGTGCGCCGGCCGTCCGAAGCGGCTCAGACGGGTCGGATCATCGAGGACTACGCCGAGCTGACCGACACCGAGGAGCGTGGGCACGCCTGGGCGCCGGTGCACCGGTGGGCGGTCGCCCTCGACGACGGGCGTCTGGTGTTCGCGGACACCGACGACCTGACCGCGGACCCCGGCGCGACGGGATCCGGGGGGGGTAGGCCGCGGCCCCTGACCGGTGCATTGCCGACCGGAGGCCGCGTCCCGGGGCCGGCCCCGGTGCGGGCTCGTGCGCGGAGAGTCAGGTAGCCGGGTTATTTCACCGTGACGCTGCCGGTGAAGAAGAACGGCGCCGTGCCGCCGAAGCAGAAGACGGTCACGTTCGACCCCGTCGCGAAGCCGCTCAGCTTCCCTACCCCGGGCGCGAAGGCGCCGGTCTTGAAGTTGAAGCCGGAGTCGAAGCCGAAGCAGGTCCAGCTCTCACCGGCCGGCACCGAGACGGTCACTTCGCCCGAAGTGGCTGCCCCGACGCTCAGTGTCGGGACCGCCGTCGCGGTCCCCGCCGTTGAAGACCATTGCCGGAGCGATCACGGCCGACGCGATGGCCGTGCGCGCTGCGAATTTCTTCATCATGCTCACCTCATCCGTGGAAGTCCCCGACTCCTGCAGCGAACGGGCGCACCGGAAGGGGCGCGAGGCCGGGTGCGGCTTCCGTGCCGGTTTCGGACCCCCGTTCTGTGAACATCCCCGTTTCCCCTCAAAACGGCAGGTCAAACCGGCACAGTGAACGTCAGGCTCGGACGCGTATGCACCAATCGGCGTCAGCCCCCGAGTCAGCCCCGGGTAGTCGGGACCGACACGCAGCCGGGGTGCTCGGGGAAGCGGCCGACGGCGTGTGGTCGTGGACGCGCAGGAAACTGGGGGATCTGACGCACAGATCGGGGAAGGCCGACGGGAAGTCCGGGGCTCAGCCGGAGAGCATGACCACCCCCGAATCGGGGTCGAAGCCGGCCAAGACACCGCCTGCGAAGACATCATCTGCCCCCCAACACCTGCCGAGGCCGCGAAGGGAGCTGCCGCAGAAACGACCGCCAAGCCGACGCCGGCACAGCCGACGGCATCCTGCCAGCCAAGGGAGACACCGCCGGCAAGGCGAAGGCCAAGGCGGCGCCGCCCACCGGCGATTCCGGCGGCCCCGCCGCGTAGCGGTGCACCCTGATCACCGCACCGGGCGCGCCCAAGACCTGGGTGGGTGGCCCCGACGCGGCACCGGACGTCCGCATTGACCGCCGCGACGGGTCCGGCCACGAACCGGCTCGTACCAGGGTGGACGGAATTCGAGGTGCCGACCGGCGTGACCGTTTCGCCGCACGTCACACACACCCAATCTTTCCCGTTCACTTCCGGTGTGTGGCCAATTGAAGGGTCTTCGTTGCGGGTAGTCCGGTCTCGAGGTGGTCCGCACCGGCACTCGCTGATCTCGAGCGCGGGCGGCCCGCTCCAACCCGCTCGGCGTCGACCAACGATCGCCGACCCGGGTGAAGGGAGTCGACGATGATGACCCGATTGCAAATCGCGGCAGCGGTGATCGTGGGCTATTGGATGGGGCGAGCACACCGGAAGAAACTGGCACTGCTGCTCGCCGCGGCGAGCGCCGGCCGCCTCGCCGGTGGCCCTCAGGAGATGGTGGACCGGGCCGCCAAACTCCTCCAATCCTCACCCCAGTTCGCCGAACTCAGCGAATCGGTGCGTGGCCAACTCCTCGACGCCGTGAAAGTGGCGGCCATGAGCGCTGCCACCGCCCGGGTCGACGCCCTCAACAACCGGTTGCTCTCGGGTAGTGACGAGGTCCTCGAGACCGCCAAAGACCTGGTCGAGGACACCGCGGATATGGCCGCAGACGTCGCCGGCGACACCGCGGATATGGCCGCAGAGGTCACCGACGACACCGCGGAGACGGTCGGAGACCTGGCCGGCGACACCGCGGGCACGGTCGGGAAGCTCGCCGGGGGCGCACTCGGCGCAGTGGGTTCGCTGGGGCACAAGAAGCGTCCGAAGAAGGCACCACCACCAGACGAGACCGACGAGACCGACGAGGGGACGGCCGAGCGGGCCGAGAAACGACCGGCGGGGCAACCGACACGCAAGCGCACTGACCAGCCGCCCCGCAAACGCACGACCGAGGCACGCAAGCGCAGTGTCCCGGCGAAGACCGCCGGGAGTCGGAAGCGCGGAGTGCAGCGATGACCACAGCAGGCGGTCCGAGTTCGAGCAGCCTGGCAGACGTCATCGACACCATCCTGGACAAGGGCCTGGTCATCGACGCGTACGTGCGGGTCTCGCTGGTAGGCATCGAACTGCTCACCATCGACGCCCGCATCGTCGTCGCCAGCGTCGACACCTACCTGCGCTTCGCCGAGGCGGCGAACCGGCTCGCGATCGGCAGCGAACCCAAAGGCCTGAGCGACCTCGTCTCCGACGTCAAGGGCAGCGGCAGCACGAAGTCCAAGACCAAGGGTGTCCTCGAGGGCGTGGGGGAGACGCTCGGTGAGTTGCTCGGCGGATCCGGCAGCGAACGCGAACCCGCTCCCCGCCGGAGGCGGGAATGAGCTCCCCCGACGACACCGGCGTTGACAACGCTGAGGAAGAGGCTGCGCCGGCGGCCGGGATCTACGTGTACGGCATCGTGCCCGCCGACGTCCAACCCGAAGAGGACGCCACCGGTATCCACGACGCCCCGATCGAGATCGTCACCCACGGGGACATCGCGGCGTTGGTCAGCGAGATCGACCCGGACCAACGACTCGGCACCCCCGCGGACCTGCAGGCCCACGCCCACATCCTCGACGGCACCTCGCACGTCGCGCCGGTGCTACCACTGCGGTTCGGTGCCGTCCTGTCCGACCGCGACGCGGTAATCAACGAACTGCTCGCCGAACACGAGGACGAGTTCGCCTCCGCCCTCGACGAACTCGAGGGCTGCGCTCAGTACATGGTGAAGGGCCGCTACGTCGAGGAGACCATCATCCGGGAGATCGTCGACGAGAACTCGGAGGCCTCCACCCTGTTGGAGTCGATCCGCGACCAACCCGAGGAGCTCACCCGGGATGATCGGATGGCGTTGGGGGAGATCATCGGCCACGCCCTCGAGGCCAAGCGTGAGGCGGACACCGGCATCACTCTCGACGTGCTGGCACCGCTGACCGACACCGTGACCGTGCGCGAACCCACTCACGACGAGGACGCCGTCCAGATCGCGGTCCTGCTCGAGGTGGACCGGCAGGACGAACTCGAACAGGCCGTCGGAGACCTGGCCGAGCGCTGGGACGACCGGGTCACCATGCGCCTCGTCGGCCCGATGGCGCCCTACGACTTCGTCGTCGCCCCCACAGCGTCCAGCCGTTGAATCCGGCCGACGATCGGGCGCGGTGGTGCCGCGCCGGGTGGGGTGCTTAGCGGTGACCGAAGTCCGCCGATGAACCGTTTGACGGCGCGGAGACGCGATCGACCGGGCCCTGGCCTGCTTCGTGCGGTGTCTGTCTCGGGGTTGGGGATGTGGTGTAAGGCCGGATTGAGCGTCGCCGCCCCCGGGTAGTCGGCGGGAACGAAGGCACCACCCACCGACCACGGCCCCCACCCTTTTCGCCGACGCCGGCGCCGAGGTGCACCACATCTACTCGACAACAAGGGGTTGGGCGATGACAAGTAGAGGTCAGATGGCGTTGGCCGTGGGCGCCGGGTACATGCTGGGCCGCACGCACAAGATGAAGTTGGCGCTGATGCTCGCGGGCGCCGGAGCATCCAGTCGGTTTCCCTCCGGCTCACTGGGGGTGCTCGGACAGGCCGGCAAGCTGCTCACCGATTCGCCCGAGGTCGCCAAGCTCGGCGGGGCGGTCCGGAAGCAGTTGATGAACGCGGCGAAGACGGCCGCGGTCACCGCAGCCAGTCACCGCATCGATTCGCTCAACTCCCGGTTGCAATCGGGCGGTGAAGAGGCCGCGGGCGGGAAGAGGTCGAAGCGCAGGCGTCACGAGGAGCCCGAGGACGACTACGACGACGAGTACACGGAGGACGAGACCGCCGAGGAGGAGGCGCCTCGCGCCAGGAAGCGCCCGGCCCCGCGCCGCCGCACCTCGAGCAGCGGTAGTTCCCGGCCCACCCGGTCACGGTCCCGGTCGTCGACGAACGACGACGAGGACGAGACCCCCACGCGCGCCCGGAAGTCGCGCGCCAAGGCGACGACCGATGCCATCCCCATACGACGCACCCGGAAGTGACGACGATGACCACGAACCTCGACAGTGCAGCGAAAAAGCTGCGCGAGAACGTCTCCGGTGCGTCCGGCAGGGCCGCATCGCTGTCACCGCTGCAGACAGCAGCGCAGAGCCTGCTCGGCACCGTGACCGACAAGGCGATCTCCACCGTCTCCGACAAGGTGCAGGGCGCCACCGACCGGCTCACCGATTACGCCGAGGGCGGCGGCGGAAGCCTACTGTCCGCAGTCACCGGCAAAGAGCAAGGCAAAGAGCAAGAGGGCGACGGCAAGTCGCCGCTCTCCGCGCTCGGCTCGGGCCTGACCGGGCTGAAGGACAGCGTGAAGGACACAGCCTCCGACCTGAAGGACACGATCACCGGCAGTGGCGGGGGCGGCGGTAAGGGCGGCAAGAAGCTCAAGCTGGTCAATATCGTCGAATCGATCGATGTCGGTGTCCCGGTCCAGCTGGCGTACAACCAGTGGACACAGTTCGAGGACTTTCCGTCGTTCAT
>SEEV01000285.1 GCA_004211695.1 Rhodococcus sp. (in: high G+C Gram-positive bacteria) | reverse complement strand
ATCGAGGACATCGTCGAGCCGACGGCCCTGCTCGGCTCGAACACGTCGACCCTGCCGATCACCGGGCTGGCGACGGGTGTGAAGCGTCAAGAGGACTTCATCGGAATCCACTTCTTCTCACCCGTCGACAAGATGCCGCTCGTCGAGATCATCCGCGGCGAGAAGACGTCCGACGAGGCCCTCGCACGTGTCTTCGACTACGTGCAGGCCATCCGCAAGACGCCGATCGTCGTCAACGACTCGCGCGGCTTCTTCACCTCGCGCGTCATCGGCACGTTCATCAACGAGGCCATCGCCATGTTGGCGGAGGGCATCGAGCCCGCCACCATCGAGCAGGCAGGCCTGCAGGCGGGCTACCCGGCGGCTCCGCTGCAACTGTCCGATGAGCTGAACCTCACGCTGATGCAGAAGATCCGCAAGGAAACCGCGGAAGCCGCGAAGGCCGAAGGCAAGGAACTGCCCGCCGATCCGGCAGGCGAAGTCATCAACACGATGGTCGACAAGTTCGACCGCAAGGGCAAGCTCGGCGGCGCCGGCTTCTACGACTACGCCGACGGCAAGCGCACCGGCCTCTGGTCCGGGCTGCGGGAGAACTTCGGTTCCAAGGAACTCGACGTCCCGTTCCAGGACCTCATCGAACGCATGCTGTTCATCGAAGCCATCGAGACGCAGAAATGCTTCGACGAGGGCGTGCTCCTCACCACCGCCGACGCCAACATCGGCTCCATCATGGGTATCGGCTTCCCCGCCTGGACCGGCGGTGTGTCGCAGTACATCCAGGGATACGAAGGCGGCCAGGCAGGCTTCGTCGCGCGCGCTGAAGAACTCGCCGCCAAGTACGGCGAGCGTTTCACCCCGCCGGCGTCGCTGAGGTAGTAGGCGGCTGCGCCGCCCGTGCGTGGTTAAGGAGTCTCTGGACTCGTTAACCACGCACGGGCTGAGTTATCCACAACCTGTGGGTTATCCACAGGGCAATGTGTTTTCCCAGGTGCGACACCGAGGCAAGTCGGGGGTCTCGGTGACCGTACCTGCATGACTTCTCCGCAATTCGCCGCCCTGAAAGACGTTGTCGACGCTCAGTCCGGCCTGATCACCCCTACGCAACTCCACGCCCTCGGGTTTCCCCGCAGCAGGGTCCGGCACCGCGTCGAATCCGGTCGATGGCAAGCAGTGCTTCACGGTGTCTATTCGGTGAGCAACGGTCCGATCAGTCGTGAGATGGCGCTCGAATCCGCGCTGCTCTTCGGGGGCAAGGCGGCGGTCCTCAGCCACGACACCGCTGCCGAGGAGTGGGGCATGATTCGCGTCGATCCCACACGTCCCGTGCACATCACCGTTCCGTACGGGCGGTCGGCTGTCAGCCAGCCTCCGACCGTCGTAGGTGCGGGCCTCGCGTCGACCAGTCTGTGCCACCGGGAAGGTACGGTCGTCCATCCCGGTGTCGTCGTGCACCGGTCGAGGGCGCACGACTACATCGCGGTCGACACGTATCCGCCGCGTACGACGCGCGCCGACACCGCACTCGATCTCGCGATCGCCGAGCCGACGGCACGGGACGCCTACACCCGGCTCATCGCTCTCGTGACCAATGCCCGGATCCCGCTGCGCGACATTCGACGACGCATGGAGGAGCGACGGCCGCGTCGATATCGCAAGGCGCTCGCCGACGCAGTGCGGCTGCTGTCCGATGGAGTGCAGTCGGTGCTCGAATATCGCTACGCCACCGACGTCGAGGACGCGCACGGGTTACCCCGAGCGCGGCGGCAGTCGCCCGTGGTGGTGGACGGGCGGACCCTGTTCGAGGACTGCGACTATTCAGACCATGGTGTGCCGCTCATCGTGCGACTGGACGGTCGCCGCGCCCACGCCATGGCCGAGGTGGCGTTCCGGGACCGTCGACGAGACAACGCGGCCGAACTGCAGGGCCGGCCGCGACTCGTCTACGGATTCGACGAGGTGACGAAGAATCCCTGCACGGTGGCCCGCGAAGTGGAGACCGTGCTGGTGCGGGAGGGGTGGAGTAGGCCCGGCGAGAGGCCGTGCCCGGCGTGTGAGTGGTCAAGGAGTGCAGAGACTCCTTAACCACTCACGGGCGGCGGAGCCGCCTACTTCCACCACGGCCGGAGCGGGACATGTGCCTCGCCCTTGGGCCCGAGTTTGACGGCGAGAACCTGGTGCAGCTGAACGACGTTGCGTTCGAAGCCGAGTCGCGACCCGGCCATGTAGAGGCCCCACACGCGAGCGGTTCCCTCTCCGACTTCTTCGACGCAGGCGTCCCAGTTGTCGACGAGGTTCTGGCACCACCCGGCGAGGGTGAGTGCGTAGTGCTCCCGCAGGTTTTCCTCGTGCCGGACCTCGAGGCCGACGTTCTGGATCTCGGTGATGATGCGCCCGGAGCCGGTGAGTTCGCCGTCGGGGAAGACGTACCGGTCGATGAAGCCGCCGGCGCGTGCCTGACTCTGGTTGTCGGGCCGGGTGATGCAGTGGTTGAGCAGTCGGCCGCCCTCGCGGAGCTTGCTCTGCAGCAGGCCGAAGTAGGCGGGGTAGTTGCCGACGCCGATGTGCTCGGTGAGGCCGATCGAGGAGATGGCGTCGAATCCGGTCTCGGGGACGTCACGGTAGTCGGAGAACCGGACCTCGGCGAGGTCGGACAGTCCCTCTTCGGCGATGGCCTTCTGCGCCCATTCGGCCTGTTCGCGTGACAGGGTGACGCCGATGACCTTGACGCCGCGGCGGGCGGCGTACCGGACCATCGATCCCCAGCCGCAGCCGATGTCGAGCAGTCGGTCGCCGGGTTGGAGGCCGAGCTTCTCGAAGACGAGGCGGTACTTGTTGTCCTGCGCCTCCTCGAGGGTCTGTTCGGCGTTCTCGTAGCAGGCGCAGGTGTACGTCATGGAGGGGCCGAGGACATACTCGTAGAAGGTGTTCGAGACGTCGTAGTGGTGGTGGATCACCTCGGCGTCGCGGGACTTGGAGTGCCGCAACCCTTCCGCGACCCGGCGCCACCGCGGGAGGTGCTCCTGCGGGGGAGGGGCGATGGGGCGCAGCAGATCCCAGCCGAGGGAGCGGGTGATGGCCGCGAGGGTCAGTGCGGACGGGCGGCGGAAGTGCAGTTCGTCGCCCATGACGCGGAGGATCTCGTACGGGTCGCCGGGATGGACGCCGCGGGCCTCGAGGTCGCCGGACACGTAGGCGCGGGCCATGCCGAGGTCGCCGGGTGCGGTCGCCAGGTAGGTGGTGCCGCGGGTCGTCTTGAGGTGGAGTCCGTAGGGCGCGTCCTCGGGGCCGGCGACGCTGCCGTCGTACGCGGAGAACCGTAGGGGGAGCATGCCGTCGGACAGAGTTTCGAGAATCTCTGCGATGGTCAGCTTGTGGTCTTGGGAGCGTGAAGCTTTCAGAGTTGTCATCGACGTTGCACCGCCTTGGAGAAAAGGTCCAGTAATCGTGATTTCGGGTCGTAGCGTTTTTTCAGTTCCGTATATCGATCGCCGCCGTAGTAGAGGCGTTCGAAGTCTTCGCGAGAGTAGTACGAATCGGAGTAGAGGGACTTGTGTCCGTCGAAGTCGCTGACCTTGGCCTCGATCAGTCGATTCGCCGCCCCCTCGGGTCGGCCCGGAACGATGGGCACCGATGACCAGAATCCGATGTTCACGTACGTGCGTTTCGGTTCGAGGGGGTACAGGGGCCACGGGCGCTGCGACGACGCACCGGCGGGGGCGGGTTCACGCAACCGCAACGGGCACAGCCACAGCGGCTCGATGGGGATCTCGTCGAGGAACCAGCGGACGAAGTCGGCGGTGCGCTCGATGGGTACTTCGACGTCCTGCACGACGCGTTCCCGCGGCGGGTTGCCCTTGCGCTTCTCGAGCCGGTCGCCGATGTCGTACCTGTGGTCGAGGGCGATGAGCTTCCAGTAGAAGCTGCTGCGGAGGAGCCGCTTCGGCCACAGCCGGCGGATGGTGGGGTTCTGGGCGCCGAACGCCCGCGAGCACCAGAACCAGTCGGTGTCCCAGCGCCACAAGTAGTCTCGAATGGTGAGTTTGTCCGTTTTGGGATGGTTCACCGACGCGTGCTGGATGGACCGGTAGAAAATGTTCGGTCCGGTGTAGTCGCTGACGGGGCCGCCCTCGTCGGTCTGGTGTCCCAACGTGAGATAGCTCTCGGAGTCGGTGAAGACGACGCCGTCCAGGTAGTCGACGGGGATGCCATCGTGGACGCGATCGGTGACGATGCGATCCATCGCTGACTGCAGGTCGTCGAGGGAGTCGAACCGCAGGTGGCGTAGTGCCACATACCGTTTGACGGGCTCGAGCTGGATACGCAGACGCGTCGAGTAGCCGAGGGTTCCGTAGGAGTTGGGGAATCCCCAGAACAGGTCGGAGTTCTCGCCTTCCGGTGTCGCGGTGACGATGTCGCCGCTGCCCGTGAGGACGTCGATCTCGAGCACCGATTCGTGGGGGAGACCGTTGCGGAACGAGGTCGACTCGATGCCGAGGCCGGTGACCGCGCCGCCGAGGGTGATCGTCTTGAGCTGCGGAACCACCAGCGGCGCCAGCCCGTACGGCAGGACGGCGTCCACCAGGTCCTCGAACGTGCACATGCCGGCGACGTCCGCGGTCCGCGCCTGCGGGTCGACGGAGATGACGCCGCCGAGTCCGGAGACGTCGAGGCCGGGTGCGGTGGTCTGGGCCCGCGCCCGGAACAGGTTGGACGTCTTCTTCGCGAGCCGCACGGTGGCGTCCGCGGGAATTGCCCGGTAGGACGCGAGGAGCCGTTCGACGCCGGCGCGGTGAGCGTCGATCCCCGTGACGGGCAGAGTGCGATGCGCACGGAAGGGGCGTCCACCCTCCCGCATGCTTTTCAGTAGTTCAACCGAAGAGGCAGCCACACCCTGACGCTATCCCTCTCCAAGGGTTGAAGCCACGCATATCGGCGCGCTCGACCGAAGATTCACACAAATGTCTCATCAATCCGCGGGTCGCAACCACGACGAGGTGACCTACCTCACAATAGATTGCCACGTCATCGCCGGGACTCGCGCAAGGCAGGCAGGATGGGAGGTGGAAGCAGTTTCGTACAAATCGTACAAGAGGAGTCAGAACAGTGGGCCAGGTCAGCGCGAGCAGTTCGATCACCGTCGCAGCCACACCGGAGAAGACACTCGCGGCGTTGGCGGACTACGAGACGGTGCGCCCGCGCATCCTCTCGGAGCAGTACCTGGACTACCGCGTCCTCGAGGGCGGGCAGGGCGGCGGCACCGTCGCTCAGTGGACTCTGAAGGCCACCGAGAAGCGGTCCCGCGACATCAAGGCGACGGTCACCGTGACGGGCAACACGATCACGGAGACGGACGCGAACTCGTCCCTCGTCACCACCTGGGTCGTCGCCCCGAGCGGCAGCGGCTCGACGGTCACCACGACCACCGAGTGGAAGGGCGCAGGCGGCATCGGCGGCTTCTTCGAGAAGACGTTCGCCCCGCTGGGTCTCAAGAAGATTCAGGGGCAGGTACTGGCGAACCTCGAGCGCGAACTCGCCTGACACGACCACGGTCCGCTCCGGCGCCGTCGGCGTGACTTCTCGCGACGGCGTCGGCGCCGGACCGCATCGACGGTCACGGTCTACGCTGGCAGGGAAACAGCAGAAAGGACCACGTCAGTGCAACCAGGTGGACAACCCGACATGTCGCAGCTCCTCGCGCAGGCACAGCAGATGCAGCAGCAGCTGATGGCCGCTCAGGAGGAGATGGCCGAGGCCGAGGTCACCGGGCAGGCCGGTGGCGGACTCGTGACCGCGACGGTCAAGGGGACAGGTGAAGTCGTCGGTCTGAAGATCGATCCCAAGGTCGTCGACCCGGACGACGTCGAAACTCTGCAGGACCTCGTGATCGGTGCGATCGAAGACGCGTCGGCGAAGGCGCAGGAGATCGCGGCGCAAAAGCTGGGTCCGCTCGCGGGTGGATTCGGTGGGGGAGGCCTGCCCGGTCTCCCCGGTTTCTAGAGGCGCGGCGTGTACGAAGGTCCGGTTCAGGATCTGATCGACGAACTCGGCAAGCTGCCCGGCGTCGGGCCGAAGAGCGCTCAGCGCATCGCGTTCCACCTGCTCAGCGTCGAGCCGCCCGAGATCGACCGGCTCAAGAATGCGCTGCAGCGGGTGCGTGACGGCGTCCAGTTCTGCGTGGTGTGCGGCACGGTGTCCGACAAGGAGCACTGCCGTATCTGCGCCGATCCGCGCCGCGACCGCACGGTGATCTGTGTGGTCGAGGAGCCTAAGGACGTCCAGGCCGTGGAACGCACGCGCGAGTTCAAGGGCCGCTATCACGTTCTGGGTGGCGCGCTCGATCCGCTGTCCGGGGTGGGCCCCGATCAGCTCCGCATCCGGGAGTTGCTCGCGCGCATCGGCAATCAGGAGGACGGCGTCGACGTCTCCGAGGTGATCATCGCGACCGACCCAAACACCGAGGGGGAGGCCACCGCGACATACCTGGTGCGGATGCTCCGGGACTTTCCCGGGTTGACGGTCAGCCGGCTCGCGTCGGGTCTGCCGATGGGCGGCGACCTCGAGTTCGCCGACGAGCTGACCCTGGGCCGGGCGTTGTCGGGGAGACGCACGCTGTGACGTCGGATCCGGGCACTGCTACGCCGGTGAAGCGGACGGCCGAGCAGTCGCGATCGCTGATCGTCGACGCCGCGGGGCGGGCGTTCGCGACGCGCCCGTACCGGGAGATCACGCTCAAGGACATCGCCGAGGACGCCGGGGTCAGCGCCCCGCTGATCATCAAGTACTTCGGGTCCAAGGAGCAGCTGTTCGACGCCCTCGTCGACTTCCGTGCCGCCGCGGAGATGCTGTTCAGCGGCCCGCTGGACGGTCTCGGTGAGCGGATGGTGTCGATGTTCGCGCGGCCGCTCGAGCCGTACAAGCCGCTGTCGCTGAACATTCTGTTCATGAGCGGGCCGAGCGCGGAGAGCAGCCGCAAGCTGCGGGCCAACTATTCGGCGCAGATGATCGACGCGCTGGCCGAACGACTGCCCGGGCCGGATGCCCGGCTGCGCGCGGAACTGGTGATGTCGATGCTGACGGGCCTCGCCGTGATGCGTCGCAGGATGATGCAGGAGCACGCGACGGGCACCCCGGACGAGGTGGTGGCGCACTACGCCCCGCTGGTGCAGGAGTTGCTCGACAGTTGAGCGGAATGTCCGGCTTGCGGGGTAAATGGTTGTTCACCTAATGTGGTGAACAACCATTTACCAGCTGCGCGAGGGGTGACGCTTGACGATCTCGTTGCCGCGCCCGCTCTCGGCGCTCGCGGATCAGCCGGTCGCGTCGCCCGGATCGACCAACGGATCGCGTTACCTCTTCCCGATTCTCGCGTTCGCGGGTGTCTTCCAGGCGGTCCTGCAGACCGTCATGGTTCCCCTCCTGCCCAGCATGCCGACGTTCACCGGCGCGAGTCAGACCGCGGTGTCCTGGCTCATCACCACGACCCTCCTGGTCGGCGCGGTCGTCACCCCGATCTTCGGCAGGCTCGCCGATATGTTCGGCAAGAAGCGGATGCTTCTCGTCGCGTTCGTGTTCATGACGGTCGGCGCGCTGATCTGCGCGGTGACGTCCGACATCGCATTCCTGATCTTCGCGCGCGGACTGCAGGGCGCCGGCGCCGCCGTCATCCCGGTCGGAATCTCGATCCTCCGTGACGAATTGCCGCGCGAGAAGGTCAACGGCGCCATCGCCATGATGAGCTCGACCCTCGGAATCGGCACGGCGCTCGGACTTCCGTTCGCCGCGTCCGTCGCCGAGTATTCCAACTGGCACGTCCTCTTCTGGGTCATCGCGGGAATCGGGCTCGCCGTCACCACGGCCGCGGTGCTGTTCATCCGGGAGTCCGAGGTGCGGTCCGGCGGCCGGTTCGACGGCGTCGGCGCCGTCGGTCTCACCGCGGCCCTCGTCTGCCTTCTCGTCCCGATCACGCAGGGCAGCTCGTGGGGCTGGGGAAGTCCCGCGGTGCTGGGCATGTTCGCGTCCTCGGTATTCCTTTTCGTGCTGTGGGGGTATCAGCAACTGCGCAACCGGAACCCGCTCGTGGACCTGCGGGTGTCGGCGCGTCGGTCGGTGCTGCTGCCGCACGTGACCGCGCTGCTCGTGGGGTTCGCGTTCTACGGAAACGCCCTCATCACCACCCAGCTTCTCCAGGCGCCCCGCGGCGACGCCGGCTACGGCCTCACCATCCTGCAGGCCGCGGTGTGCCAGCTGCCGACGAGTTTGTCGATGATCGTCTTCGCGCAGGTCGGCGCCCGGGTGTCCGAACGCTTCGGGTCCAAGGTGACGATCCTCTCGGGCGCGATCTGTCTCGTCCTCGGCTACGCGCTGCACACCGTGCCGCACAAGGAATTGTGGATGGTGATCGCGGCCCTCGGCGTCGCGGCGATCGGTACCGCGCTGGTGTACAGCACCCTGCCGATGCTGATCGTCCGGGCCGTGCCGTCCACGCAGATGGCCGCCGCCAACGGCGTCAACGTGCTGCTGCGGACGATGGGCACCACGATGTGCAGCGCGGTGTAGATCACTCGCGTGTATCGTCAGTGATGCGGATCGAGGAAATGTACCTGTGAGCAGAGAAAACTCGAGAAGCAGAGATCCGGCCGAGAATGCAGAAGCATTCCCGGCCGAACCCCTGCCTGGGGGTGTTTACTCCTCCAACGATTCCGCGATCTCCTTGATGGCGGACAGTCGCCGATCCCACTCGGCGCCGATCCGCTCCAGCGTCCGCGCCGTCTTGTTGAGTTCGGCGCCCAGCGCGCGATAGCGAACCTCGCGGCCCACCTTCACCGACTCCACCAGACCGCAGGCCTGCAGCGCACTCAAATGCTTGGCGATGGCCTGCCGCGACACCGGAAGTCGGGTGGCCAGCGACGACGCCGACTGGTCGGCCCGACCGAGTTCGGTCAGGATCTCCCAGCGGGTCTCGTCCGACAGCGCCGCGAACACCGACGCCAGTTCGGAGTGGGTGCTCATGCCTTCACGCCGTGCAGGTATGCGACCAGTTCGTCGAGTTCGGCGTGCCAGCCCTGGACGTTGCCCTCGCGGGCCCGCTTCTGGTCGGCGACGTCGCGGTCGAGGGTGTCGAACCCGGTCTCGACGACGGTCAGTTCGGTGCCGGAGTCGTGCTCGGACAGCGTGAACCGCACCAGGGTGGAGTTGCCCACCACCGGGTCGGCGTCCATGTCGGCGGCCCAGCGGAAACCGAACGCGTTCGGTTCGTCAACCTCCGTGACGACGGCGCGGGCGGTGCCGTGCTCGTCCCAGGTGAAGGCGGCCTTGCCGCCGACGCTCAGGTCGAGCGACGTGCGCTGCCCGAACCACTGGCTGATCTTGTCGGGGTCCGTGATCGCAGCCCACACCGCCGACCTCGGGGCATTGACGACAACGGTCCGGGTGATGCTGCTCGACGCGTCCATGGGAGTCACCTTTTTCGACGAAGTTGATGTGCAACTCCATGGTTGCACTGTTTTCGACGTTCTGCAACTGTCCGGTTGCACCCCCACGTGAGTGCCAATGTGTGCCCGGGGCGGCATTTTCACTCACATGGGTTATCCACAGGCTGTGGAAATAGTGGGTCGTGGGAGCGATTCCTGTCGGGGCGAGCCGACACCGTTTCGGGCATGGAACACGACTCATGGCAGGCACTTCTCGACGCCCAGGACGGCGTCGTCACCTCCGCACAACTCCGGGCGCACGGGGTCAGTGCCACCGCACTCCGCCACCGTGGGGTCACCGGCCAATGGTTGCGGGTGCTGCCCCGCGTCATCGCCGTCACCAACGGCCCGCTCACCCGCCCGATGGCCCTCTCTGCGGCCCTCCTGTACGGCGGTGGCCGGGCGATCCTGAGCCACCGGACCGCGGCAGAGGAGTGGGGAATGCTTCGCGTCGACGACCCGTCGGCACCGGTCCACATCACCGTGCCCTACAAGTGCTCGGCCGTGAATCAGGGTCCCACGGTGCGGACGCCGGGCGGTCCGCGCCCGACCTCGGTGGGCAACGCTCTCGTTCACGGCGGCGTCGTGGTCCATCGGTCCCGCGCGTTCGAGCACATCTCGGTCCCGTTTCGACGGCCACGGACATCGTTGGCCGACACCGTGCTCGACCTCGCGGTGTCCGAGGACTCCCCACGGGAGGCAGCCCTGCGATTCGTCGAGGCGGCCACCAACGGCAAGGTCCACGTCGAGGTGCTCCGCCGGAAACTCGAGGTCCGGCGTCCGCACCGATATGCGACCGACATCGCCGACGCCGTGATGATGCTCGGGGACGGCGTCCAATCGGCCCTCGAACATCGGTATGCACTCGACGTCGAACGGTCGCATGGGCTGCCGAACGGGAAACGTCAGATGCCGCACGTCGTGGACGGCCGGATTCTGTACGAGGACGTCGATTACAGCCCGTCGGGGGTGCCACTGATCGTCCGGCTCGACGGGCCGCACTATCACAACGCGCACCAGTCCCGCTTCCGCGACCGTCGTCGCGACAACGCAGCGGAACTCGCCGATCGTCCGCGGCTGGTCTACGGGTGGGACGAGACGACTCGCGATCCCTGCGGCGTGTTCGAGGAAGTGCGCCGGGTGTTGGTGCGCGAAGGCTGGACCGATACGTCGCGCCGCTGTCCCGCCTGCCCACGTGAGTGAAGAAGTCTGCCCGGACACGCTTTCTCACTCACGTGCGCAGGTGAGTGAGAAAGCGTGCGGGACGACGCATTGCCACTCACGTACCTAGACGCGCAGGCGCTCCCGCCGCAGCTGCTCGACCTCCGGGAGGTCGAGGGGCGCGAGTTCGTCGACGCCCAGTGCTCGCTTCAGCAGCAGGTCGGCGAGTTCGGGGTTGCGGGCGAGGACGGGTCCGTGCATATAGGTGCCGATCACGGAACCCTGGACGACGCCTTCGAGCCCGTCCCCGACGCCGTTGCCGACACCGTGCGTGACCCGGGCGAGACCCCGAGCGTCGGCGCCGAGTGTGGTGCCGCCGCGGTGGTTTTCGAACCCCGACAGCGGTTGCGTCAACGCGTCCGTCAGCGGTGTCGTGATCACCTCGCCGATGGACCGCGTCGCCTGCGGGGACGTGGTGACGTCGAGCATGGACACCCCGTCGACGCGTTCGCCGCTCGACGTCTCGTACCAGTTGCCGAGCACCTGGATGGCGGCGCAGATCGCGAGGACGGGGGCCCCGCGTTCGGCGGCCTTCTGCAGTCCGGGGTACTGGGTGAGGTGGCGGGTGGCGAGTCGCTGCGCCGAGTCCTCCGCACCGCCGAGCGTGTACACGTCGAGGGAGTCGGGAACCGGGTCGCTCAGGGTGATCTCGACGATCTCCGCGTCGTAGCCGCGCATGCGCAGCCGCTGCCGGAGGATCAGGGCGTTGCCGCCGTCGCCGTAGGTGCCCATCACGTCGGGCAGGACCAGGCCGATGCGGACGGTCGAGTCAGGCATTGCGTGCCTCCTTCGCGATGGCGGTGTTCAGGTCGCGGAAGGCGGTGTAGTTGGCGAGCACCTCGACGCGTCCGGGTGGACAGGACGCGATGGCCCGCAACGGATTCGGGTCGAGAGTGTGCTCGACGCCGGCGTAGGTGAGGCGGACGGCCAGGTCGGTGCCGCGTTCACCGGCGGCCACCACCTTGACGCCCTCGAAATGCTCGAACCGGACGTCCCACAGCCACGACAGGTCCTCGCCGTCGGGGACCTGCCCGTTGACGGCGATCACGAGGCCGTCGACGGTGGGGTCGATCATCGACAACGCTTCCTGCCAGCCGGCGGGGTTCTTGGCGAGCAGCATGTGCACGGAGTGCGATCCGACCTCGACGGTGCTGTAGCGGCCCGCGACCTCCTGGACGGTGGCCGCGGCGGCGACCGCGTCCTCCGCTTTCGCGCCCATCGCGACGGCCGCGGCGACGGCCTGCGCGGCGTTGCCGCGGTTCGCGCGTCCGGGAAGGGCGAGGGTCATCGGGATCTTCAGGCCGTCGGGCCCGTACAGGTTTTCGTCGTCGAGCCACCAGTCGGGGGTGGGGCGCGCGAAGTCGGAACCCGTGCTGCGCCAGTGCGAGCCCTCCCAGACGATGGGTTCGCCGGTGCGCGGACAGCTGGCGGCGTCGCTGGCCCACCCGCCGCCGGCGGCCACCCAGACGACGTTCTTCGCGTCGTAGGCCACGGAGGTGACGAGGACGTCGTCGCAGTTGGCGATCACGACGGCCTCGGGGTGCGCGGCGACGCAGGCGCGGAGTTTGCGTTCGATCATGTTGATCTCGCCGACGCGGTCGAGTTGGTCGCGGCTGAGGTTGAGCAGGACCAGGGCCTCGGGGTTGACGGCGTCGCTGACGTGCGGGACGTGGAGCTCGTCGACCTCGAGGGCGGCGAGGGGCGCGTGGACGCGGTTGCTCAGTGCCGCGACGATGCCGGCGTCCATGTTGGCGCCGTCGGCCTGGGTCGCGACCTCACCGAGCGTGGAGAGCGCGGCCGCGGTCATCCGGGTGGTGGTGGACTTGCCGTTGGTGCCGGTGATCACCGCGGTGCGCCGGTGGGCGCCGAGCTGTTCCATCAGCGTCGGGTCGATCTTCAGGGCGATCAGGCCGCCGATCATCGAGCCCTTGCCGCGTCCGGCCTTCTGCGACGCCCAGGAGGCGGCCGCCGCTGCGCGCAGGGCGAGCTTGCCGCGCGTGGTGATCCCAGTTCCAGTACTCACTCCGCGAGTTTTGCACAGGGTCCGGTCAGACGCCGACTCGCGCAGGGGCAGGTGAGTGCGGATGTGTGCTCGGGCGCACTTTGCCACTCACCTGGGTGGCGGCGGCACCGGCGATGACGACGGCCCCGCCGATCAGCGACAGGACGCTCGGTTCCTCGTGCAGCACCAGCCACGACGCCCCGATTCCGACTATGGGAACCAGCAGGGAGAACGGCGCGACCATGCCGGCGGGGTAGCGGCTGAGCAGCGCGGTCCACAGGCCGGAGCCGGCGATCGTGCCGAGGATCACGATGTAGGCGAGGCCCCCGAGGGCGAGCGGGCCGTTGCCGTGCAGCGACGACGTCAGGGAGTCCCAGCCCGCCGCCGGACCCTCGACGACGAACGACAGCACCAGCATCGGCAGCGGCGGGATGACGCACATCCACAGCATCAGGCGCATCGGCTGATCCGACGCGGCCTTGCGGTTGCCGATGTTGCCCACCGCCCACGACAGTCCCGCGAGCAACGTCAGGGCCACCGGCAGCAGTGCGGCGTGCTGGGCGCGGTCCCAGCCGATGAGCGCCATCCCGGCCATCGCCATGAGCAGTCCGCCCACCTGCGCCGGCCGCAGCCGCTCCCGCAGCAGGACCGCGCCGAGGACCACGGTGAACGGCGCCGAGGACTGCAGCACCAGCGACGCCAGCCCGGTCGGCATCCCCACGTGCATGCCCCAGAACAGGAACGCGAACTGGCCGACGCCGAACCCGAGGCCGTACACCAGCAGCCACTTCAGCGGGACCTGCGGCCGGGGAACGAACAGGATCACCGGGATCGCGATGACGAAGAACCGCAGCGCCGCGAAGAAGAACGGCGGGAAGTGATCGAGGCCCGCGCGAATCGCGAGAAAGTTGAGCCCCCACAGGACGACGACGGTGAGTCCGAGCAGCCGGTCGCGGGAGGTCATGGGTTCCATCGTGAGGGCCGGAAACAATCAGGACAAGCGCATAAAAGTGCATCGTCGATGTAGTTTTGCTACATGGATGCGACCCGGTTGCGCGTGCTGCGCGAGTTGGCGGACCGCGGGACGGTGGCCGCGACCGCGCAGGCGTTGTCGATGACGCCGTCGGCGGTGTCACAGCAACTCAAGATCCTCGCGAAGGAAGCCGGGGTCACCCTGCTCGAACCGGCGGGCAGGCGGCTGCGCCTCACCGATGCCGGGCAGGCCCTCGTCGTCCGCGCCGACGACGTCGTGGCAGCCCTGGACCGCGCGGCCGCGGAGATGACCGCCTACCGCGGTTCGCCGCGCGGCCGGGTGCGGGTGGCGTTGTTCCCGTCCGGCGCCGCCCTGCTGCTGCCGGGACTGCTGGACGCGCTCGCGGGCAGTGGGGTGGACGTGCAGGCCCGCGACGAGGACCTCCCGGCCGCCGCGGTGCCCTCGCTCCTGGCCGATTACGACGTGGTCCTGACCCATCGCGACGAGCGGGCACCCGACACGTCGTCGCCGCGGGTGACGGCGGAACCGCTGATGCGGGAACCCATCGACCTGATCCTGCCGCCGGGCCACCCGCTCGCCGGGCAGGACTCGGTGCGCCCCGACCAGTTGGCGGACGAGCGGTGGATCAGCGTGCGCGGCGGGTTCCCCGTCGACGACGTGCTGCTGTCGGTGGCCGCCGCGACCGGTGTGCAGCCGCGGGTGGCGATGCGCATCAACGACTTCCACGTCATCGAGGAACTGGTCGCCGGTGGTCACGGTGTGGCGCTGCTGGCCCGGCACGCGGTGACCAACCGCGCGGTGGTGCAGTTGCCGCTCGCCGGGGTTCGCGCGGCCCGCATCTACGAACTGGCTCGGCGACCCGCCGCCGACGACGTCCCCGCCGTGGCGACCGTGGTGCAGGCGTTCCGGGACGTCGCGGCTCGCATCGCGCACTGAACGGGCCGGAAACGGAAGAAGGCCCGCCGGGCAGGCGGGCCTTCCTGTGGGACGGTGCTCAGCTGCTCAGCGCCTTCGCCTTCAACGTCTCGTACTCCTCCTGCGTGATGGTGCCGGCATCGAGCAGTCCCTTCGCGTCGGCGATCTGCTCGGCCGAGGACTTGCCCGCCACCGACCGGATGTAGCTGTCCTGCGCCTGCTTGACCTCCTGCGCGGCCGCCATCGACCGCTCGGCCATCCCTTTGCTCCTGACGATGAGGTACACGAGCGCGGTCAGCAGCGGGACGAAGAACAGGAAGACGATCCAGATGGCCTTCACCCAGCCCGACGTCTTATGGTCGCGGAACAGGTCGGTGATGATGGAGAACAACAGCATCAGGTACGCCACGAAGCCGAAGGTGACGATGATCACCCAGAGAAAGTCCCAGAAAGAGTCCATAGCAGCGCTCCATTCACAGTCGAATTCACTCTGCGCTGACTATCGCACCGGCCCGGCGCGGCCCGCGTCATCCGAAACAGGTGAAATGCACTCCCCGGGCATCCACCCGATGTGACATCGGTGCAGTGCGAGCAGCCCGCGGTGACATCGGGCCACCGACCCCGCCCCCGTGAAACGCCGAACGGCCGCGGCACCGGTGGGTGCCGCGGCCGTTCGGATGGGGACTACTTGCCGGCTTCGACCGCCCGGCGCATGCCGCGCTCGACCGCACCGATGATGTACGGACGCAGCTCCACGGCGGGGATGACGGCGTCGACGGAGCCGACCCGCTGTGCCCGCTGGATGTTGTGCACGGCCTCGAACTCGGCCGCGACCTCGCCGAGCTTCTCGTTGCGCACCGCGGCCTGCTGGGCTGCCAACTCGACCCGCAGGTGAGCCTGCTGGGCGTCGTTCTGGGCGCCCGCCAGGTTGGCCTCGAGCTCCCGGATCGACGGGTCGGCTGCCACTCGCGAGTTGACCTCACGGGTGAACACGACGGCCGCGGCGGGGGCACCACCGAGGACGGACGCGAACGAACCCTCGACCGCGAGGACCTCCATGTTGTCGTTCAGTGCTCCGGAGAACACCACGAACGCGCCACCGTGGTAGCGGGAGACGACGCAGAACACGATCGGGCCGTCGAAATTGACGATGGCGCGGCCGAT
>SEEV01000759.1 GCA_004211695.1 Rhodococcus sp. (in: high G+C Gram-positive bacteria) | reverse complement strand
ACCGAACTGGCCGAGGCCTACGCCGCAAATGCCGTCCACACGCTATTCGTCGCCAACAAGCGTGTCTACGGCGCCCGCAAACTCTGGCGGGCGATGAAACGCGCTGGTCACGACATTGGACGCGATCAGGTGGCCCGCCTGATGGCGATCACCGGCATCGCCGGAGCCGTCCGCGGCAAACACCACACGATCACCACCCAGCGCGACGATCGGGCGCCGCGGCACCCCGATCTGATCGAGCGGAACTGGGACGCACCGCAGCGCCCGGACCAGTGGTGGGTCGCCGACTTCACCTATTAGGTTCAGCCCCCGGTTATGTGGAGTTCTGCTGGAGGTGCGCGTGCGGTGCGGTGATTGCGTATTGCCGGACTGCGCATAATCACAGGGCTTGCAGGAAGGCGAGGAGGCGGTCGCCGGGGTGGAAACGCGCCGGCGCAGGGCTTGGATCGGCAAGGCGTCGCAAGACGGCTTCCTTGGCGGCGAGGTCGGCTTCGAGATACTGGTGCGTGACGGCAGGGCTGGAATGTCCTAGCCATAAAGCGATTACGGCGAGATCGGTGCCCGATTCCAGCAGGTGCATGGCCGTCGAGTGTCGCAGCGTGTGGGGTGATATGTGCTGGCCGTGCAGCGATGGGCATTGCCGTTCGGCGACGGCGAGGGCACGGTTGAGCCGGTCGCGGACGCCCGAGCGCGTCAGCGGGGCCCCTGCCCTGTTGGGGAACACCGGTGCGTCGGGCGCTGGGCTGATCTTGTTCAGCCAGGCGCGAAGCTCGGCGGCGGTGTTGGCCCAGAGCGGTATGGCACGTTCCTTGCGGCCCTTGCCGTGCAGGTGCACGGCGCTCTGCCGCTCGAGCAGCACGTCACGGACCTGCAGGCCGGTGATCTCCGAGACGCGGGCGCCGGTGTTGTACGCGGTGGCGAACAGGACCGCGTCCCGCTGCCCGCTCCAGGTGCTGCGGTCAGGCGCGGCCAGGATCGCGGTGACCTGCTCCCGGGTGAGGTAACCAAGTACCGGCCGATCGAATCGTTTGGCAGGGATCGCCAGCACCCGTGCGGTGATCGGTAGCGAGGCCGGGTCGCGGAGGGCGGCGTAGTGCATGAACGAGTGGATGGCGGCCAGGCGAGCATTGCGGGTACGGGGACCGTTGCCGCGTTCGGTCTCGAGGTGCTCGAGGAACTCCAGCACGAGTGGCGCGTCGAGATCGGCCAGCACGAGCGCCGCGGGTGGTTTGCCGGTGCGCTGCTCGACGAAGCCGAACAGCAACTCGAACGCGTCACGGTACGACTCGATGGTGCGGGCGCTGGCGCCGCGCTGCTGCATCAGGCGCCGCAGGAAAAAGTCCTGCACCAGCTGGGCGAAGCCGATCTGGGGCGCTCTCACGACGCACCTGCCGGCGGGCATCCGGTGAAGGCTTCGAAGCGGGCGGCGACGATGCTCATCAGCTCCGGGACAGCGGACAGGTACCAGTAGACCTCGCGCACCTCCACGTGGCCGAGGTAGGTCGCCAACGCCGCGATCTTGGCGTCGACGTCCACGTCGTGGGCGTGCCAGTCCTGGATGCGCCGCACCACCATCGCGTGTCGCAGATCGTGCACGCGGGGCGTCCTGGTGCGGCCGTCCGCGGGGCGGATTCAACCGGTCGTCGCAACACCGTGCCGTGAGGACGAGTGTACGTGTTCGGCAAACACTTCCGCTGGAGTTCTCCAACCGTGCACTTTCCGGGGTCGGTTGTTGAGCGCATCGGCGACCGCCTGAAGTTCACGGAACTTGTATCGCGACAGATCAGTTCCCTTCGGAAAATATTGTCGCAGCAGACCATTGGTATTCTCATTCGTTCCGCGCTGCCATGGACTGTACGGATCACAGAAGTAGACACGGATACCGGTTGAGGCGGT
>SEEV01000284.1 GCA_004211695.1 Rhodococcus sp. (in: high G+C Gram-positive bacteria) | reverse complement strand
ATGTCCGAGTACAGCGAGAAGCATTCGGTGGCCCGGCTCGTCGGCGCCCCGCCCGGATACGTCGGGTACGAGGCGGGTGGCCAGCTCACCGAGGCCGTGCGGCGGCGTCCGTACACGGTGGTGCTGTTCGACGAGGTGGAGAAGGCGCACCCGGACGTCTTCGACATCCTGCTCGCCGTCCTCGACGAAGGCCGGCTGACGGACGGGCAGGGACGCACCGTCGACTTCCGCAACACCATCCTGATCCTCACGTCCAACCTCGGTGCGGGCGGCTCACGCGAGCAGGTGATGGATGCGGTGCGGCGCGCGTTCAAGCCGGAGTTCATCAACCGGCTCGACGACGTCGTGATCTTCGATCCGCTCACCGAAGGGCAGCTCGAATCCATCGTCGACATCCAGCTCGACCAGCTGTCCCGCCGGCTCGCGGCGCGGCGACTGACGCTGGACGTGTCCGATTCGGCCCGCTTCTGGCTGGCCGTCCGCGGCTACGACCCCATGTACGGGGCCCGGCCGCTGCGCCGGCTGATCCAGCAGGCCATCGGCGACCAGCTCGCGAAGCTGCTGCTCGCCGGTGACGTCAAGGACGGCGACACCGTCCCCGTCAAGGTGTCCGAGACGGGGGACGCGCTCGTCCTCGGCTGACCACCCCACGTGAGTGGCACGGTGTGCTTCCGCACGCCGTGCCACTCACCTGTATTCACAGGGACGTCTTAAGTTTCGCCGTTACGCTGGACCGTCCGTAACCGCAGGACACCGGTGACACGAACCCGAGGGAGGGGCCGATCATGACGAACCCCGACGATCCGCGCACCCCGCAGGAACGCGCGTACGACGGCACGGAGTCGTGGACGCCCGACGGAACGGAGTCGTGGACACCGGACGGAACGGAGTCCGACCCCACCCGAGCCTGGTCGCGACAGGACCAGCCGACCGAGAACATCGGCTCGCCGGAGCAGCGCACGGAGCACATGGGTCCGGCCGGCCAGCCGGCCGAGCAGTTCTACACGTCCGACCCGACCGCGGCGTACGGACAGAGCCAGCCCCACCCGACGCAGGCCTACCCGACCTACGACCCGCGGTACGACCAGCAGGCTCCGCCGCCGAACGCCACCCAGGCGTACACGCCGTACGACGCCCAGCAGTACCAGGGCGGTTATCCGACGGGTCAGTACCCGAACGCCCCGTACCCGAACGCCCAGTACCCCGGCTCGCAGTACCAGGCGCCGGCCGCCGAGGGCACCGAGGAGAAGAAGCCCCGCCGCATCGGCACATGGATCGCGGCCACGGCGGCGGCCCTGCTGCTGGTCGCCGTCATAGGCTTCGGTGTCGCCCTCGTCACGACCGCACCGAACAACTCCTCGAGCACCACGGCGGCGGGCCCGACGACGTCCCGACCGCCCGCCACCACCGCGCCGCCGAAGACGACACCTCCACCGTCGACCACGTCGGAGTCGCCGCTCGACCAACTCCCGGGCGGCATCGGTGAGGCCATCGGCGCGGCGGGCGCCGCGTTCGGAACGATCAGCGCCAACGACGGCTCCACGCTCACCCTCGACGTCATCGGCGGTTCCCAGGTGACGGTCCAGACGAACGCGCAGACGAATGTGATCGCACTCGACGGCGCGACGGTCGCCGACCTGAAGCCCGGATTCACCGTCATGGTTCAGGGAACGAAGGTCGAGAACGGCACGATGACGGCCGAAACGATCATCAGCACCGAACTGCCGAAGCTCGGCGGCAACTGAGTTGGCGAGTCCGGGCAAAACCGACACGGGGTGTCCCGGTACCGCCTACCCTCGTTACGCCATCGACTCGCTAGGCTGATCATCGATGACCGGAATGTGGTTCGTACTGGCGTTGATCGCACTCGCAGGCGCGTGCGCGCTGCTCTATTTCGATCGCTCGCGTCGTGATCAGACGGGTCGGGTGCGGCAGATCTGGGCCAAGGCCCAGGGCTACACCTACGACAACGTCGAAGACCGGCTGCCGGCCCAGTTCCACCGCGCCGCGCTGGCCAAGCAGGAGTACCTCAGCGCCATCGACGTCGTGAAGGGCGAACGCCGGGGTGAGTCGTTCATCCTGTTCGACCTCGAGGAGACCGCGACCATCGTCGCGGTGCGTCGCCGGGTGGGTTCGGACGTCGACATCGACCTGCGGCTCAAGTCGACCCCGCCGCCGAAGGATTCGGATCTCGAACTCCTCGGGGCCATCGGACCGCGGGTGGTGTTCGCCACCGACCTCGAGATCGCCCGCAGGGTCTGCGATCAGCGCATGGTCGCGTTTACCGAGTCGGTGCCGCCGCACGTGAACATGCTGTGGAGCGAAGGCGAATGGACCCTCGGTTCGCTGCCCATCGGCAGCAGCGGGCGGGAGTGGGATTCGGCCATCGAGGCCGTCGCCCGGTTGTCCGGCATCCTGCACGTCCTGCCCCCGGTCACCGAGCCGCGTGGACTCGACCGCGGGCATCACGACCCGAGCCGGCCGCGACTGCGGGAAGGCGCCCCGGTCGACGCGCGGCCCACGCCACCACGCAAGCCGGCCCCAGGCGCTCCGCGCCCGTGAGTGCGTGACGAGTCCCAGGACTCGTTAACCGCGCACTGGCGCGCAGCGCCTTGCTACCGTCACCGGTATGTCGACGCCCTCCAGTTCCGCCCGTCCCGTTGCCCTCGTCACCGGCCCGACTTCGGGGCTCGGTGCCGGCTTCGCGAGGAAGTTCGCTTCTCTCGGTTACGACCTCGTGCTCGTCGCCCGTGACGAGACCCGCCTTCGCGCCCTCGCCGACGAGATGAAGGCGTTGTTCGACGCCGAATCCGAAATCCTGCAGGCCGATCTGGCGACGGCGTCCGGGCGCGACGAAGTGGCGCAGCGGCTCGGTAAAGGGGTCGAGGTACTCGTCAACAACGCGGGATTCGGCACCTCGGGTGAATTCTGGACCGCGACGCCGGAGCTGTTGCAGTCCCAGCTGGATGTCAACGTCACCGCCGTGATGCAGCTGACCCGCGCGGCGTTGCCCGGCATGATCGCGGCGGCCAACGGCACCGTCGTCAACGTGGCGAGCGTCGCCGGTCTGCTGTCCGGGCGGGGATCGACCTATTCGGCGAGCAAGGCCTACGTCATCTCGTTCTCCGAGGGGTTGGCGAACGGGCTGGCCGGCACGGGGGTGCGGATCCAGGCGCTGTGCCCCGGATTCATCCGCACCGAGTTCCACGAGCGCGCGGGAATCGAGATGAGCTCCATTCCGAAGCCCATGTGGCTGAGCGTCGACCAGGTGGTCGCGGCGTCGCTGGCCGATCTGGAGAACGGGAAGGTCGTCAGCATCCCCGGCGTGCAGTACAAGGTTCTCACGACCATCGGTCGTCTCGTCCCGAAGAGTCTGGTCCGGCGGCTGACCAACGTGTTCGGCCGGGGGCGTGCCCGCACGTAGGACTGGGTAGGGTTTCGGTCATGAGTGATCGCGAGGATCTGGCCGCGTTGGTGCGTGAGCTGGCTGTTGTGCACGGCAAGGTGACGTTGTCTTCGGGCAAGGAAGCCGACTACTACGTGGATCTGCGCCGCGCCACATTGCATCACGAGGCCGGTCCGCTGATCGGGAAACTGCTACGTGAACTGGTGGCGGACTGGGATTTCGACGCCGTCGGCGGGCTGACGATGGGCGCCGACCCGGTGGCGATGGCCGTGATGCACGCTCCGGGCAGGCCGATCGATTCGTTCGTGGTGCGCAAGGCCGCCAAGGCGCACGGTATGCAGCGGCAGATCGAGGGGCCGGACGTCGTCGGCAAGCGGGTCCTGGTGGTCGAGGACACGACCACCACGGGAAACTCCCCGCTCACCGCGGTGAAGGCGCTGCGGGACGTCGGGGCGATCGTCGTCGGTGTCGCGACTGTCGTCGACCGGGCGACCGGAGCCGACGAGGTGATCGCGGCCGAGGGTCTCGAGTACCGCTCGCTGCTCGGTCTTCCCGACCTGAACCTCTGATCACACAGGTGAGTGGCGAAGCGTGCCGGGGCACACTTCGCCACTCACCTGGGGTTGTCAGTCGGCGTCGGCGGCCGTGACGGCCAGTGCTTCCTCGACGCTGTGCGGACCCAGAACGGCATGTGGATGTTGCTCTCACCGAGCTTGCCCGCGACCCACGGTGCTGCGGCGCCACCGACGAAGCGGACGAAGCTGTACGCCGCGGACGCCGTCGACCGCTCGACGGGAGCGGAGATCATCACGGCCTCGGTGATGAGGGTGTTGTTGACACCGAGGAAGAGTCCCGCGAGCACGACACCGACGATCAGCACGGTCTTGTTGTCGGTGAACGCGGCCATCATGGCGAGGTCGAGGGCGAACAGCGCCAGGGCCAGCATCATCATCGGCAGGGTGCCGAAGCGTCGCTGCAGCCGCGGGGCGAGGAACACCGACGCGATCGCCAGTGCGAGTCCCCACCCGAAGAAGATGAATCCGATCGAGTACGTGCCCATGTCGAGCGGGAACGGCGTGTACGCGAGCAGTGTGAAGAAGCCGTAGTTGTAGAGCAGTGCGGTGATCGCGACGGTGAGCAGGCCGCGGTGGCGCAGGGCGAGAAACGGCGCGGCGATCGACGTGCGGTGCTCCGGTTTCGGGGCGGACGGCAGCATCACGACGATGAGGATGAACGCGACGGCCATCAGGGCGGCGACGCCGAAGAACGGTGCGCGCCAGCTGATGTTGCCGAGGACTCCGCCGACCAGCGGGCCGACGGCGATGCCGATGCCCAGTGCGGCCTCGTACAGGATGATGGCCCGTGCGACGCCGCCGCTGGCCGCGCCGACGATGGCTGCGAGCGCGGTGGCGATGAAGAGGGCGTTACCCAGTCCCCAGCCGGCGCGGAAGCCGACGATCTGGCCGATGGTGCCGGAGCTTCCGGCAAGCGCCGCGAACACGACGATGACGGCGAGACCGGTGAGGAGCGTCTTCTTGGCGCCGATCCGGCTCGATACCACTCCGGTGATGAGCATCGCGACGCCGGTGACCAGCATGTAGCTGGTGAACAGCAGTGACACCTGGGACGGCGTCGCGTCCAGCTGTTCGCCGATGGGCTTGAGGATGGGGTCGACGAGGCCGATGCCCATGAAGGCGATGACGCTGGCGAAGGCGACTGCCCATACCGATTTCGGCTGGTGGAGGAGGCTTGGCGGCGCCTCGCTGGATGTGCTGTTCGTGACGGTCGTGGTGCTCACGGCCACCTCCTTCGGGGTACGTCGGGGTGTTGTGACGGTGGGTTGTCAGGAACGGGCTGACGACTGGACGATCGACCGCAGTTCCGACAGGCCCTGCGTCAGTCGTTCGAGTTGCTCGGATTCGAGGTCCGCGAAATGCGGGGCGAGTGCGCCCGCGATCTCGTTGCGGGCCACGGTCAGCCATTCGCGTCCCGGGTCCGTGATGGACACCCGGACCGCCCGGGCGTCGTCCGGGTCGGGTCGGCGGGCCACGTAGCCGCGGTCGGCCAGCTTCTGGAGCAGGGCGGTGGCGGACGGTTGCGAGCATCGGTCGATGCGGGCGAACTCGCTGATGCGGAGCTCGCCGTGGTCGTCGAGCAGGGCGAGGGCACGTGCCCACGGCCGGGGGTGGTCCTCGGATCCGAAGGAGCTCGCGAGCCTGGTGAATCGGTGAGAATTCGTGACCAGGTCGACGAGCAGGCTCTGCAGCCGTGTGTCGTCGTCCATGGAAAAGATATTACATAGGCTAACTAACTATGTATACGGGTGCTGGCTGTTCCGCTCGTCACACGAGGGGCGGCAGGCACGGAGACCGCGACGGGGGTCAGGCCGACCGGCCCGCGCCCTCCACCTGCCGCCGCAGCGTGGCCTCGGTGTGGCGGATCGCCTGCGCGACGAACGGCTCGATGATCCTGCCGAGCGCCTTGCCCGCGAGGCCGCCGGGAAGGTCGTAGCGGAAGTCGACCGTCAGGCGGGTCTCGGTGTCGCCGACGGCCTCGAACTGCCACCGCGAGTGCGTGTAGAGGCCGTCGACGGCCTCGAGTTCGATCAGCGCATTCTGCTCCCATCCGGTGACCTTCACGACCGAGCTGAGGGTCTTGGGCCCGATCTTCATGGCGGCGTCGTACACCGCGCCGAGCCCGCGATCCTGTTCGCCGATCGGATCGAATCGGGTGATCCCGAACAGCCAGGACGGGACGTGGTGGTAGTCGTCGACGTAATCGAACGTGACTGCGACCGGTGCGCCGGCGACGGCGGTGTGATGGATCTCGATCATTGTGTCTTTCCTGAGGGGTGAAGGGAGGGGGTGCTGGGTCCGGCACGGCTGTCGGGCGGTGGGTGCAGTTAACTGAGACGCAGTGTCACAGTAAAAGGAAGGATGCGCGCCGTCAATTGTTCCGGTACGCGGTGGAGACGGAACCGCTGCGTGACATCGACGCGTGGCTGGGGCAGTTCCGGCGGTTCTGGACTCCGCGGCTCGACGCACTGGCCACCGAAATTGCGCGCGGGCGACGCGAGAAACGACTGTCCGGCGAGGACGGAAGCGACACGACACGAGGGAGCATGGACCCGAAGGAGAGCGAGGCCTGGTCGACGACCGACGAGGGCAGGGAGTTCATCACCGCGAGCAGTGGGAAGTGGCGGGACGCGAGCATCGCGTTCGGGACCCCGGCGGTTGCGGGCGACCGCGGCCGGCGACCGCGCTCTACACGGGAGCCGATCCCGAAGCGCGCTGAACCCGGCACTGGAAGAATGGCGTTCGTGACCGAGCGCAAACCTCCCGGGGTGAGCTTCGAGAGCTGGATCGACAAGCAGATCCGGCTGGCTCAGGAGCGCGGCGACTTCGACGATCTCCCCGGCGCCGGTAAACCGATTCCCGCCGGCGACGTCGACGACGAACTGTGGTGGGTGAAGAACTACCTCCGCCGCGAGAATCTGCCCACCGACTCGTTGCTCCCCACGCCGCTGCAGTTGCGCAAGGAGATCGAGCGGTTGCCCGACACGATCCGGGGGCTGCCGTCCGAACAGGCGGTGCGGGACGTGGTCGCCCAGCTCAACCTGCAGATCGTCGTTTGGTTGCGGGCGCCCTCCGGTCCACGGATCCCGGTGAGCCCTGTCGACGCGGACGAGGTCGTCGCCACCTGGCGGGAGCAAGGCAGGACGGTACGGAAGCCGCCGGTGACGGCGCGCGCGGAACCGGAACCGGACCGGCCCCCGACCCCCACCCGGTGGTGGCGGCGGAAACGGTGACGCTCACGCTGTCCGGAAATCGCCCGATTCCATCACCCGGGACACCAGCAGTCCGGCGAGGAGCCCCCAGAATGCGGCCCCGATGTTCAGGAACTGCACGTTCGACACGGTCACCAGGAAGGTCACGAGCGCTCCAAGTGTGTATCGGGAACTGAACGCGGCGACGAACGCACCCTGGAGCGCCCGGAGCATCGCCAGCCCGCCGAGCGTCGCGACGAACGCGACCGGGGTGGCCAGCATCAGTTGAACGAACAACGGGGCGAACACCCCGACGACCATCGCGAGCAGGCCGCAGACGACGGCGGCCGTGTAGTGCCTCACGCGCTGCCCCGATGCCACCAGCAGGGCGTTGGTCGGCCCCGTCAGGCAGGTGGAGACGGCACCGACGGCGGACGTGGCGAGCGACCAGATCCCGCACGCGACGGTGGCGACATTCATGGGTGCCGCGTGACCGGCCGACTTCAACACGGCTGCACCCTGGCCGTTCTGCACGACGATCACCGTGATCGTCAGCGGTACCACCAATTCGGCGATCGCCTGCCAGGTGAACTGCGGGGCCTGCACCATCGGTGCCGCGATCCAGTGCGTATCCGCACCGTCGAGGTGGAATCGACCGGTGACCGCCACCGCGGCAGCGCCGACGAGCAGGGCCCCGAGGATCGGCGGCATCCACCGGCCGAACGCGGCCCGGGACCCGAGGACGACAAACGCGACGATCATCGGAACGGCAACGGCCGCATCGGTTCCCACGGCACGGACCAGGTCGGTACCGAACTTCAGGAAGACGCCGGCCACCATGGCCATGACGATCGGCATCGGCAGCATGGCCATCACCTGCCGCACCCGCCCGGTCAGGCCGAGGGCGAGGATGAGGAGTCCGCTGACGACGAACGCGCCGAGCACCTCGGGCCACGACAGGTGTGTGAGCGAGCCGCCGACGATGATCGTGCCGGGGATCGTCCAGAAGAACGCGAGCGGCTGACGGTACAGCCAGCTGGCGAGCGCGGTCAGGATGCCGTTGAGGAAGAAGACACCGAAGATCCACGACGCCATCTGCTGGGGCGACAGTCCGCCCGCGGAGCCGGCGGCCAGGATCACGGCGACGGGGCCCGTCGCGGAGAAGATCAACCCGATCAGCCCGTTGGCGACGTAGGTCCCGCCGAGGTCGCCGATCATTCGGCGCGGGCCGGCGGGCGGCCACGGTGGTCGTTCGAAGCGAGGAGTGCGGGCCGGCACGTCCTCGCTGCGAGTCGGTTCCTCGGTGGTCGTCATTCGAGGCCTTCCTGCTCCGGAAATACTCTGTTGTACGCAAAGCGGTCAATGATCCCGCATTGCGTACAACATCGGTGTGGTCCGGATCATAACCACAGCTCACCCGCGGCTTCCACCGCGGGCCGCCGAACCCCTGGGTGTCACGGATTCCATCCCTTGGGGGTACGGACACCCGCGCGGCATCACGACACACTCGAAGCGTCGACCCGAACCCCCCGCACCGACGAATCAGGCGAAGAAGAGCCACATGGTTGAACTCACTCGAATGCCCCGCGAAACCCGGACCGTCTACCTGCGGCGTACCGCCGCGGTGTCGGAGGGTGAATCCAAATCGGCTGTCGAACGAACGTCGACATACCTGGCCTACGGGTTACTGGCGTTGTTCGGCGGACTCGGCGTCTTCGGAACGATCTGCTCGGTGGACGCACCTCCAGCCGGTCCGCGCATCGCCGTCGTCCAGACGGCGCCGACGCAGTCCCGGCCGCTCGACGTTCCGCAGGCCGCCCCCGCATCCCCGGATCCGGCGCCGCCCGGAGTCTGAGTTTCCGTCAGGAGGCGACGTCGTCGCGGAACGCGGCGAGTTCGAGCAGACGGGGCAGCATGTCGGGCGATGCGATCGAGGGCAGCAGCAGCGCCCACATGTCGGCCAGGCGCTCGTACAGGTCGGCGCGTCCGGTCAGCGCCTCGGACACCAATTGCATTCCGGTGAACGAACTGACCAGGAAACGGGCGAGCGCTGCGGGATCGACGGACTCGCGCAATTCGCCTGCCTGCCTCGCCTTGCCGGCGAGAGCGACGAGGGTATCGGTCCAGTCGATGTACGGGTCGGTGGCCGGACCGCGGGACGTGCCGAGCTCCAGGGTAAGTCGCACGCCGGCGCGCACGATGGGCTCGGTCAGTAGCTGGCGCGCCATCTCCTTGGCGCACAACAGGATCGACTCCATCGGCGACTGCGCCGTCGCGAGCACGCGCTGCGCCGCCAGCATCGCCATGGCGTGCTGTTCCTTGATCACCGCCCAGGCGAGAGCCTCCTTGGACTCGAAATGAAAGTACAAGGCGCCCTTCGTGACATCGGCGTAGGACAGAATGCCGCTCAGGCTCGCACCGCCGTACCCGAGCTTCTCGAAGCTGAGAGCCGCACCCTCGAGCACCTGATGGCGGGTGGCCGCCGCGCGCGCCTGTTTTGCCATCAGTTGTGCCTCACAATCGCGGATTCTCCGTCGCGTCCACTCTCCAGTGAACCACTGTTCGTGACGGTAACCTCGGCACGTCGGCAAGTGTGGGAGGAAGACGTGACGTCGAAGAACAACTGGGGTGTCGAGCACGCGGTGTTCGCCGGGGCGACGCTGGTCACCGTCGTCGGAGCGGTCACCGGGCGAGAACGAGTGCAGCGGATCGCGAAACCACTGATCGCACCCGCACTCGCCGCACGAGTCCTGCGGCGACGAGCGGACACCGACCCCACCGACGCCGCGCTCCTCCTCGCCGGTCTGGCGGCCGCGACCGTGGGCGACGTCTTCATGATCGACCCGGACGACGACGCCCGCCTGGTGCGCGGCGCCTCCTCGTTCGCCGTCATGCAGGCCGCATACGCGGCGCTGTTGCTGCGCCGAGGCGCCCGGCCCACCGCACCTGCGGCGATTCCCCGGCTGGCCGGCTGGGCGGGCGCGGCGTCCCTGCTCCGCAGCCGGGCGCAGGAGGTCGCCGCACCGTTGACCGCATACGGGGCGCTGCTCGGCACTGCGTCGACGCTGTCGGCCGATCCGTCCCTCGCGCCCGGCGCGAACGTCGTCGCGAACGTGGCGGTGCCGGGACCCGACCGGCGCAGCTGGCTCGGCGTCGGCGGAATGCTGTTCACCGCCTCTGACGGCCTGATCGTGGTGCGGCGCTTGTTCATCCGCGGAGAGCTGGGGAGGGCCGCGGCCGAAGGGGTGATTCTCGCCAGCTACGCGGCGGCCCAGCTGTTGCTCGTCGAGGGGATGCTCGCCCTCGGGCGCCGGGTCACGGGCAGAGCATGATGTGGTCCCGGTCCTTCGGGTCCACGAGGATGGTGATCGTTTCGCCGGGCACGAAACGCGTGGCGTTCTCGCGTCGCACTTCGTAGACCACCCGGCCGGCGTAACTCTCCGAACCGGGCACGGTCAGCCGGAGGTCCAGTTCGGTGAGCTCCCCGTTGCCGGGAGTGGGGCGGATCGGGGTGACGTGCTCGATGCGGGCCCAGCCCTCGAGCCCGTGCCGTTCGAGTTTGCGGTCGGCTCGGGAGGGTCGTTCGGCCGCCATCATGCCGAATCCCAGCGCCGAACCGAAGGCGGCGACCAATCCCATGATCTGGTACGGGATGGTGGCCGGCGGGGTGTGCTCGATCAACCATCCCAGCCAGACGGCGAGGATGATGACGTAGCCGACCGTGATGAAGCAGACCGTCCGCACGATGCGCTGATGATTCATCGATAGCCTCCACCTCCAGGTTAACCCGTCCCGACCTCGCCGAGGCGGCCCCGTCGGCGGACTGCCGTTAGAGTGCAGTGTCGGCAGCAGGTAAGCGTATGTGGAGGTGGCCGTATGGCGTGGCGTCGGGTGTCGTTGGTGTGTCTGAGCATTGGCTCGGCCGTGATGCTCGCAGGGTGTGGTGGGTCCTCGGACGCGGTGGCTCCGCCGACGACCACGACCACCGCTGCGGCCCCTGTGACCACCACCACGACCACGGTTCCGCCGACGACCACGACCACGACGATCGCGCCCCCGACCACGACGACGGAAGCGCCGACCACGACGCTCGTCGACGTGCCGTACGAGCACAACGAGTCGTATTTCTTCACGTCCCCGGACGGCGGGTTCCAGTGCGGCATCATCAAGCTGCCGAACCGCACCGAGGCCGGGTGCCAGGGCTCGACGAGCCCGGTGCCGCCGCGTCCGGCGGACTGCATGGTCGACTGGGGTCACGGCATCCGCGTCGAGAACGACGGCGAGGCCTCGTTCATGTGCGCCGGCGGCCTCGTCTACACCTCGGGCGGCGACGAACCGGACGCGGCGTTGCCCGCCGGGGCGAAACTGACGAAACTCGGCTACACGTGCAGCACCACCGCCACCGCCGTCACCTGCACCAACGACGAGACGTCGCACGGGTTCACCGTCGCCCCCGATTCGAACAAGACGTTCTGACGCCGTGAGCGGAGTCGAGGCAGGACAGGTGGAGTCGGTGCAGGTCGAGAACGCCGAGTCGGGTCCCACCGAATGGGGCGAGAACCCGAACGGCGTCGGCCCGTGGTCGGACGAACACGACACCCCCGCCCCCACCGACCCGCGGTACGACCCAGAACTGCTGGCCGGAGGCGATCGCCGCAACGTGGTCGACGCGTACCGGTACTGGACGCGTGAGGCGATCGTCGCGGACATCGACCGCCGCCGCCACCCGCTCCACGTGGCCATCGAGAACTTCGGACACGACGCCAACATCGGGACGGTGGTCCGCACCGCCAACGCATTCGCCGCTGCCGCGGTCCACATCGTGGGACGCCGACGCTGGAACCGGCGCGGCGCCATGGTCACCGATCGGTACCAGCACGTCCTCCATCACCCGGACGTCGACGGTCTCGTCGAGTTCGCGCGGGAGCGGGGTCTCACCATCGTGGCCGTCGACAACACGCCCGGGTCGGTGCCGCTGGAGACGGCGACTCTGCCGCGCGACTGCGTCCTCCTGTTCGGGCAGGAGGGGCCGGGAGTGACGGATCAGGCGAAAGAGGTTGCGGCGATGACGGTGTCGATCGCCCAGTTCGGTTCCACCCGCAGCATCAATGCGGGCGTCGCCGCGGGAATCGCCATGCATGCGTGGGTTCGTCAGCATGCCGACCTCGACCGCGCCTGGTAGCGGAACCCCCGGCGAATAGGCAAGATCAACTCTTATGCAGGACACGTGGTCGGCGCGCGCAGACGCCGCTGAAGAAGCGGTGGTGAGCAGGCATCTTCGCCGGCTGTGGGCGCTCCCGGGCACCACGCTGGGCGTCGTCGCCTGGCCGGCGGTGCGGCGCGAGCGGCTGTTCTTCAGCTGGCACTACTGGTGGCAGGCCCACCTGCTCGACTGCGCCGTGGACGCGCTCGAACGCGACCCGACTCCGCGGCGGCGGCGTCGCATCGTGAAACTGGCGCGCAGCCACCGCCTGCGGAACCTGTCGGGCTGGACCAACAACTACTACGACGACATGGCCTGGCTGGGGATCGCGCTCGAGCGCGCCCAGCGAATGCACTTCATAGACAACAGGAATGCGGTACAGGCACTCGAATCGCAGTTGTTCGACGCCTGGGCCCCCGAGGCAGGCGGCGGCATCCCGTGGCGCAAGGGGTCGAACTTCTACAACGCCCCGGCCAACGGTCCCGCCGGGATCATGCTGGCGCGCACCGGGAAGCTGTGGCGCGCCCAGGCCACGGCGGACTGGAT
>SEEV01000758.1 GCA_004211695.1 Rhodococcus sp. (in: high G+C Gram-positive bacteria) | reverse complement strand
GCCGGGTGGGTGGTGACGGCCTGCCAGCCGTCGTGCCAGATGCCTCGGGTGCCGAGCATCGAGTAGAACTGGGTGTGCTTGGCCGTCGGGATGGTGGCCGCGTCGAAGTTGTACCGCATGCTCACCCCCTGCAGCGGGTGCTGGGTGTGGCCCTTGACGGTGTCGGGCAGTTCGATCCCGAGGCAGTCCAGGACGGTCGGGACGAGATCGATGGCGTGGTGGTATTGGTCGCGGGTCTCGCCGCGGGCGGCGATTCCGGCAGGCCAGGAGATGATGCACGGGTCGCTGGTGCCGCCGTTGTACGAATACCTCTTCCACATCTTGAACGGGGTGTTGAACGCCATCGCCCACCCGTTCGGATAGTGGTTGTAGGTTTTGGTGCTGCCGAGCTCGTCGAGCATCTTCAGGTTCTCGGCCAAATCGTCCGGCACGCCGTTGGCGACCTTGTTCTCGTTGACCGAGCCGTCCGGGCCGCCCTCACCGCTGGCGCCGTTGTCGGAGACCAGCATGACGATGGTGTTCTCGAGCTGTTCGGTGTCCTCGAGGTAGGCCATCAGTCGGCCGATCTGGTGGTCGCAGTGCGAGAGGAACCCCGCATATACCTCGGCCATCCGGGCGAAAAGCCGCTTCTCGTCGGCGGAGAGGGTGTCCCACGGTCGGGTGTAGTCCAGCGGCGGGAACGGTTGCCCGTCGGGTCCGCTGCGGGTGTCGGGGGTGCCGATCGGGTTGATCGGGGGCAGTTCGGTGTCCTGCGGGACCAGGCCCAGGTCCTTCTGCCGGGCCAGGGTCTGCTCACGCATCGCCTCGTAGCCGTCGTCGAACTTGCCGCGGTAGCGGTCGGCCCATTCCCGGGGCACCTGGTGCGGGGCGTGTGCGCAGCCGGGTGCGTAGTACAGGAACACCGGCCGGTCGGGGGCGATCGCCTTGACGTCGTCGAGGTACTCGATGGCCTTGTCGGTGATGTCGACGCTGAGGTGGTAGCCCTCCTCCGGCGTGGCCGGTTGCTGCACGGGGTGGTTGTCGTGGACGAGGTCCGGGTACCACTGGTTGGTCTCGGCGCCGAGGAAGCCGTAGAAGCGGTCGAAGCCGCGGCCGACGGGCCAATTACGTTTGGTGGAGGCGAGGTTCATCTCGTCCTCGGCGCACAGGTGCCACTTGCCGACCATTGCGGTGCTGAATCCCTGCTCGACGAGGACCTCGGCGAGGGTCGCGCACTCGGGCGGGATGTGTCCGTTCGCGCCGGGGAAGCCGACCGCGCATTCGCTGATGCAGGCCATCCCGTTGGTGGTGTGATTGCGGCCGGTCAGCAGGCAGGACCGGGTCGGGGAGCACAGGGCAGTGGTGTGCCACTGGGTGTAGCGGAGCCCGTTGGCGGCGATCTTGTCGATGTTCGGCGTCTCGATCGGCCCGCCGTAACAGCCCAGGGCACCGAACCCGACGTCGTCGAGGACGATGTACAGCACGTTCGGTGAGCCGGGCGGTGCCTTCGGCTGCTCGTACGGTCCCCAGTCAGGGACAGAGTCACGAATATCGAGATTGACGACACCTCTGAACGGCTTGGCCATGACGAGCTCCTCGAATGGGTCCACCCCCGACTTCCACCCAAGCACTTTCGGCAGGTGGATGGCTAGGGGTGTGCTCGAAAAGTCCGATTGTGCCGGAACGGAATTCCCTAGCTACGACCGCGCGCCGCCAGCGCGTTGACGAACACGTTCGCGATGTCGGCGGGATCCTTCGCGACATAGCTCGACCCGCCCGTCACCCGGGAGATCTCGGCGAGCGTGGCCGCGTCGGCGTCGTCGGTGATGCCGATCGTCACGATGATGACGGGGCGTGCCGGATCCATCTCCCGCTCCAGGATGCTCATCAGCTGGTCCCTGGTGATGGAGTCCGGGTC
>SEEV01000757.1 GCA_004211695.1 Rhodococcus sp. (in: high G+C Gram-positive bacteria) | reverse complement strand
GTAGTAGCCGGGGGCGGCGCGGTGCAGGACGCCGCGTGTGACCAGGCGGGCGAGTTCGGGGCGGGGGTGGGCGTAGACGTCGGTGGCGTCTTGGGGGCGGAAGGTGCGCAGGGGCCGGCGGGCCAGTGCTGTGGGTACGGCGGTGCTGTGCGCGGGTGCCACGACCCACCTCCTCCTTGTGTGTGCATTTCGTAGGGTTAAAGCCTACGAAATGCGCATATGGGGCGCAACCCGGGCGGTGTCTGCGGACTTGGGGCGTGCCGTCGGTCGGCTCGTTCACCGGTTTGGAGATCGAACCTCCATCGAATTGCCGAGCCGCCGACGACTGAATCCGGCCCTCGGTTGGCCTCTGGGGCTGTAGTCGCCTCGCGGTAGCCTCAGCGGGGAGTGCCTCTATAGGCAGGGATCGGCCGAAGCACTGCAGGTACTGAGCCTGTGGTTGTCGAATCGCCGCAGCCCCACTCACTTCTCTTTGTTTGCAGTGTCATTCACGTAGATGACAGCGGCCGGCTCGGGAGAATTAACCCGTTGACGCCGTGCGATCTTACGGTGACACGATGTTTGCCAGGTGGTGTCCGAGAGTGAAACGAACCGATTAGTATGCGCAGTTGATGCGACGGACGTCGGTAACCGGGCTTCGGCTCTTGTCCGGCCGCGCAGGGTTGGTGCGGTTTCGGGTCGAACGAGGGTGGTTCTGGTGGAGTTTCCGATGCTGTCCAAGGGACAGAATTTGTCGCTGCCCGCTGAGGTGGAGCAGATCGATGTGGTGCTCGGGTGGACCGAGTCGGAGGTCGAGGTCGATGCGTCGGCTTTGCTGCTGAACTCCGGCGGCAAGGTTCGCTCCGACGACGATTTCGTGTTCTACAACCAGCCCGAGTCGACCGACGGGTCGATCCGGTTCCTGGGTACGAGCGGCACCGAGGAAGGTGCGCAGGCGCGGATCGCGATCGACCTGTCCACTGTGCCGGAGGACGTGCACACCGTGGCCTTGGTCGGCAGTGTGGGCGAGGGCAGGTTCGGTGATCTCGGAAAGCTCGCTCTGCGTGTCCTCGATGGGGCCGGGTACACGTTGGCGGAGTATGTCACGGCCGATGCCACGACCGAGTCGGCGTTCGTGTTCGGCGAGGTGTACCGCCGCAACGGGGAGTGGAAGATCCGGGCGGTCGGGCAGGGCTGGGAGTCCGGACTGGCGGGTTTGGCCACGGACTTCGGTGTCGACATCGACAACGAGCCGGAACCCGAACCCACAGGTACCCCCGATACCTCGTCCGACCTTGCCGAACCCGCCGTGCCGGCGCCGCACGGGTCCGCCGGCGACGCCCCGCAACTGGTACCCGAACTGCCCACCGCACCGGCGACGCCACCGAAGGCGAGAGGCCGGGGTGTCCGCACAGCCAAGCGGCCGGTGAAAAAGTCGAAGCCGGTCGAATTCACCCTCGCCGAACAGGACACCTGGCAGCCGGCGCGGTTGTTCTCGGTCATCGGCGTCGGGACCGGTGAGGAACAGGAGCGGCGCGCCACCTCGGCCTTGATCGCCACCATGCAGGCCGTGCGCCCCTTCGCACGGGCGGTGTGCGCCCGGATGGGGGCCCCGGTCGGTCTCTTCGAAGGTTATGTGGAGGTCGCGTACGAGCGGGGTGAGACGAAGGTGATCCCTGACGCGGTGCTGAAGGTCTCCCGCGGCACCAGGGTGTGGACCGGCCTGCTCGAGGTCAAGACCGGCAACGGCAAGCTCATGAAGGAGCAGCTCGAGAACTATCTCGACGTGGCACGGAAGAAGAAGTACGACGTGGTGGTCAGCCTGTCGAACGACGTCCCCGCCAGTGCCGGGGAGTTGCCGGTGGAGGTCGACCGCCGCAAGCTCGCCAAGGTCGCGCTGCGGCATTTGTCGTGGGCGGAG
>SEEV01000756.1 GCA_004211695.1 Rhodococcus sp. (in: high G+C Gram-positive bacteria) | reverse complement strand
CGGGCGGCAATACCAGCAAGATTTTCTGGCATCAGGCCGAGAGGTACGCGCACGCGTGTGGGAACTCCGTGAGCAGTCAGGCATGGCCTGCTCTTCGGCAGCCCGGTGCCTGGTTACGCGCACCGTGAACTTCATCCACGCCCGGGAAAACGCCACCGCGGTCGACCCCCTCACCAACACCGACCTTGGCTCCCTACTGCATCGACGCCACCCTCACCGACTACAAGACATTGATCGCCTGGGCCAAGGCCTGGCCGCAACGCCAGTGGGTGGCTCTGGAAGTCTGAAGTGGTTCTGTCCCACCATCCGTGATGGTTTCTGAGTGTGTCAGTGGCTGAGGAGTATTCGTTTGCGTAGGAGGTCGAATCCGGCGCGTCCATACATCTGTCGTTTGAGCATTTCGATCCTATTTACGTTGCCTTCGACAGCACCGGAGTTGTACGGCAGCGTCGGCCCGTTGAGGACGGCGGCGTGGTCGCGTTCGATTCCCCGGACGAATCGGTGCAGGTGCGGCAGGTCGTCCGATGGCGCGGCCGCCACTCAAGAGCTGAGACGGTCGCCATGGCGGCCGGTCAGCATCTCGGCGAACGAGGTGACGTGCGCGGCGGTGGTCTCGAGGTGCTGGCAGCTGGCGAGGACTTGTTTGAATCTGAGTTGCTCGTCGTCGGTGAGGTTGTCGGCATGGTGCAGCATCCACGAGGTGATGGTCCGAACCTTCGGGATTTTCGGTGTGGCAGGCGGGGCGGTGCCGACGTCGCATAACGGGCGGAGGCAGTCGCGGACGGTGGCGTAGCGCTGCCGCGATAGGCCCAAGGCCCGGATCTCGTCGACGAGGGTGAGGGCGGTCGTGCATCCGTCGTTCCATCGCTCGTGCAGGTGCTCGGTGAACTCGTCCAACACGGTGCGCCGGCCTGCCCGCGGTGTGGCCAGCAGTACGTCGACGCTGCCGGCGCGGTAGTACTGGCGCACGGTCCTCCTTGGCGAGCCCGAGCTCCCGCTGGATGGGTTTGATCCCCTTGCCCTGGGCCTTGTGCGGCGACGGCCTCGTAGCGGCGCTTGGTACGGGCGACGAGGACGGATCGTTCTCGGCGTGCGGTGTGCGCCTATTCGGCGGCCCGCCGGAGGTCTTCCGCGGCGGTGCGTTCGATGCTGGGTTCGGGGTCTCCTGCGGCGTTGGTGCGGAGGCAACCATGATGGGCGGCAACGGGTTTCTCGACGGCTGCGGCCAGGTTGTGCCATAGGTGCCAGCGGTCGGCGACCTCGATCGCGTCGGGGGCTCCGGTGCGCGCCCCTTCGGCGGCCGCGTCGCTCCAGGGTCCCGGCCGGGCGAACGAGCACGGCGCGATCGCGGCACACCACGGTCGTGCCCGGGTGTGCGGTCAGCCAGTCGGCGAAGGTGTCGGCCTTCCGGTCGGCGAGGACGTCGACGGACCGGTGGGTGGCCATGTCGATCAGGACGATCCCGTACCGGTGCCGTCGGCGCAGTCGTCGACACCGAGGACCTCCACCGTTGCCGTGGGCGGGTCCGGAAGCGCACGGACAAGTCGTAGCAGGGTGCTGCGTCCGACGTGCACTCCGAGTGCTGTCGCCAGTCGGGCTCCGGCTCGGCCGGCGAGCGCCAGCCCGATCCTTTCGAGGGTTCCCCGCAGCAGTGGGGGGTGTGTCGCGCATATCGTGTGGTCACACCGTCGATCCTTGAACGCACACAGGTGCATATCACCTTCGCCGCAGGTCAGATAGGTGATGTCGGACGTCCACACTGCGTCGATCCGGCCCTGATCGAACTTCCGCTGGACCAGGTCGGGCGGGAACGAGGCGTTCGGGTCGACGACAGTGGTGGCCATGTGGAAAGTCCGGGGGCTGATCCCCGAGAGGCCGATCTCGGCCATGACCTTGGCCAC
>SEEV01000283.1 GCA_004211695.1 Rhodococcus sp. (in: high G+C Gram-positive bacteria) | reverse complement strand
AACTCAGCCATGAGGCAAAAGGCTACTTGTCTGCCTCCGACCCGGTTTCGCGGCCCGCCGCATCGCGATCAGTCGCGGGACGCCCACGGATGCGGACCGGCTTCGTAGTAGCCGTCCTGTCCCGGGAACTCGACGCGCAGTTGTTCCTCGCCCGTGACGAGGGTCGGCAGGATCACCGGGATTTCGGGCTCCGCGGCCAGCACCTCCGCGACCGAACCGTACGCACTGAGCGCCGTGAGCTGACTCCACGTCGGCGGCAGCAGAATGCTTCCGCCGCCCGCCCAGTGCGCGAGCGCAGCGGCGGGACTCTGCCACTGCACGTCCTCGGCCTCCGACGTCGCGCCGTCCGCGATCTGACCGTGCGGTGCGGCGGCGACGAAGAAACGCGTGTCGTAGCGGCGGCCCTCGCCGACCGGCGTGATCCAGTTGGCCCAGGGCCGCAGCAGATCGGCTCGCAGCACGAGGTTCTCCCGTTTCAGGAAGTCGCTGAACGACAGCTCACGCTTCTCGAGCTGGGTGCGTGCCTGCGTGTAACGGGACGTGTCCGCCACGACCGTGTCCGCACTCGGCCCCGCGAGAAGCACGCCGCATTCCTCGAACGTCTCGCGCACCGCCGCGCACACGAGGGCCTTCGCCCGCGCCGCATCGGTGGAGAAGCGCTCGGCCCACCAGTCGACGGGCGGGCCCGCCCAGTCGACCTCGGCTTCGGCATCCGACGGGTCGACCCCGCCGCCGGGAAACACGGTCATCCCGCCGGCGAAGGCCATTCCCTTGACCCGGCGGAGGAGGAACACCTCGATACCGGGCGCCGCGACGTCTGCCTCGGCGTCACGGATGAGGATGACGGTGGACGCGTCCTTCGGTGCCACGTCGGTGCTGTCGCGGGGCGCCTGCTCTTGCTTCGAGACCATGACTCGGAACCTACGCCGCCGGGTGACGCGGGTCGCAGTCGGTCCCCCGCTGTGACCGCCGGTCCTCAGCCCCGCCGGTGCGCGCCGGGGACGCGGGTGCGCCGCGCGAAGAATCGGCCGTCAGCCCGGTCGAGGCTGATCGACTGGCTGAACGCCTCGCTCAGGTTCTCGGCGGTGATGACGTCGTCCAGAAGTCCCTGCGAGACCACCTCGCCCTCCTTGAGGAGCAGTGCGTGGGTGAATCCCGGCGGAATCTCTTCGACGTGGTGGGTGATGAGGACCGTCGCGGGGGCGTCGGGGTCGGCGGCGAGGTCGGTGAGGCGCGCGACGAGCTCTTCGCGTCCACCGAGGTCGAGACCGGCCGCGGGTTCGTCGAGCAGCAGCAGTTCCGGGTCGGTCATCAGGGCACGGGCGATGAGGACGCGCTTGCGCTCACCCTCGGACAGGGTGCCGTAGGTGCGCTCGGCGAGGTGCTCGGCGCCGAGGCTCTCGAGCATTTCGACGGCACGGTCGGTGTCCATGTCGTCGTAGCGCTCACGCCAGCGGCCGAGCACGGCGTAGCCCGCGGAGACGACGAGATCGGTGACGACCTCGTCGGACGGCACCCGGTTGGCGAGCGCCGAGGAGGACAGTCCGATCCGAGGTCGAAGTTCGTTGATGTCGACGCGGCCCAGTCGCTCACCGAGAAGGTAGGCGCTTCCGCTCGTGGGATGCAGTTCGGCGGCCGCGATCCGGAGCAACGACGTCTTACCTGCCCCGTTGGGTCCGAGGACGACCCATCGTTCGTCGAGTTCCACCTTCCAGGTGACCGGGCCCACCAGAGTGTTGCCCCCGCGGCGGAGGAGAACGTCGTCGAATTCGATGAGGAGATCAGGATCAGGTTCATGCACGCACCCATCTTCCCGCACATCTTCCGAGCATTCGCGGCAGGATCAGTTGCGTGTCGCCTCACATCGATTCGCACCCCGGCGAGATGCCCTCGCTCCCGCCGAGTCTGCGGCTGCCCGGATCCCCGTTTCCCCTGGGAGCGAAAGTGCGTGGCACCGGAACGCAGTTCGCGGTCCACGCCCCCGACGCCGAACTGGTACAGGTGTGCCTGATTTCGACCGACGGCGCCGAGACCCGGATCGACCTGATCCAGCGGACGTACGGCATCTGGCACGGCATCGTCGAGGGCGTCGGCGCCGGACAGCGCTACGGCTACCGCGCCCACGGGCGCTGGGACCCTGCACACGGCGTGCGCCTCAATCCGGCCAAGTTGCTTCTGGATCCGTGGGCGAAGCGCATCATCGGCGAACTCGGCGACCATGACGCGCTCCTCTCCTACGACGGCGACCCGTTCGGTGAGCCCTCACGAGTCGACAGTCTGGGCCACACACCGCTGTCCGTCGTGACGGCCGACCACTCCCGCACGACCGGACCGCGGATCGAGAGGCCGTGGGAGGAGACCGTCGTCTACGAACTCCACGTGGGATCGTTCACCGCACGGCATCCCGACGTGCCGCCGCAGTACCGCGGAACTTATCTGGGCCTCGCCGAACCCGCCGTCATCGGTCACCTCGTCCGTCTCGGCGTGACCGCCGTCGAACTGCTTCCGGTCCAGGCCTACGTCTCCGAAGCCACCGTGCGCTCACGGGGCATGCGTAATCACTGGGGGTACTCCACCGCAGCGTTCTTCGCCCCGCACCCAGACTATGCGGCGGTGCCGGGCGAGGAGATCACCGAGTTCCACACCATGGTCGACGCGCTGCACGCCGCGGGCATCGAGGTGATTCTCGACGTGGTGTACAACCACACCTGCGAGCAGAGCGTCGACGGCATCAGTCTCAGCTGGCGCGGCCTCGACGCCCCCGGCTACTACCTCCTGGACGCGGAGGGCCACGACATCGACCTCACGGGGTGCGGCAACACCGTCGACGCACAGTCGCCCGTCGTCGTCCGGATGATCGGCGACAGTCTCCGCTACTGGGCGCACGACATGGGCGTCGACGGCTTCCGGTTCGACCTCGCGTCCGCTCTCGGCAGGCCCGGTGGAGGCCGATTCGATTCCCGCGCTTCGGTCTTCTCCGCGATCACCGCGGATCCTGTTCTCTCCCGCTGCAAGTTGATCGCCGAACCGTGGGACGCCACTCCGGACGGATATCGGGTCGGTCAGTTCGGCCTGCAGTGGTCGGAATGGAACGACAAGTACCGCAATACCATTCGACGGTTCTGGAACGGAGACACCGGGGTACGCGACCTCGCTTCCCGGGTGGCGGGCTCGGAGGACGTGTTCGGCGCCCGGCGGCCGTGGGCGTCGGTCAATTTCGTGACCGCGCACGACGGGTTCACCGCCGCCGACCTCGTGTCGTACGTCCGCAAGCACAACGAGGCCAACGGCGAGGACAATCGAGACGGCGCCGATCACAACGATTCCGTCGACCACGGCGTCGAGGGCCCGACCGACGACCCGTCGGTCACCGAGGCGCGGTCGCGGCACGTCCGTGCCCTGCTGGCGACGCTGGCACTGTCGACCGGCACGCCGATGTTCACCGCCGGCGACGAATTCGGACACACGCTGGGCGGCAACAACAACGCGTACTGCGTCCCCGACGGCACCCCGCGTGAAGACTCCTGGCCCCTCGACTGGAGCGAGCGGGACACGACCCTCACCGCGTTCGTGACCCGCGCCCTCGATCTCCGCCGCGCCTCCCCCGCACTCCGTCAGCCGGAGTTCTTCGAGGGCAGGCGCACCCCCACCGGCCATCCGGATCTCGTGTGGTTCGGTGCGGACGGCGCCGAGATGGACGACCACGCGTGGCACGACGACTCCCGGCGCACCCTCCAGGCGTGGATCGACGGATCCGACATCCGCTCCCACACCGAGGACGGGCACGAACTCACCGACGACAGCTGGCTTCTCGTCCTCCACTCCGGCGGACCCACCGAGATCACCCTCGGCTGTCCCGAATGGTTCTACGGCACGGTGCTCGCCGAGTTCGACTCGACGTCCCCCGACGGCGCACCGGAACCTGGCGGCCCGATCTCGGGTGACTCGGCGATCGCACTGTCGGGCCCCACGCTGCTCGTCTTCCGCGCGGTCGGGTAGATGACGCCGATCCGCATCATCAGCTGGACGAGCGGGCCGATACCCAGCGCGTAGACGACGGTGCCCACCCCGACGGTGCCGCCGAGCAGCCAGCCGGTGGCCAGCACCGTCACCTCGATCGACGTGCGGATCACGCGCACCGACACACCGGTTCGCGCCACCAGCCCGGTCATGAGGCCGTCCCTCGGGCCGGGACCCATTCCCGCACCGATGTAGAGCACGGTGGCAAGTGCGTTCAGGATGACGCCGCCGAGCATCATCGCGACCCTCACGTACAGGGAGTCCGCGGAATCCAACAATGCCAGCGACGTGTCCACCGACACGGCGATGACCACCACGTTGGCGATCGTGCCGAAGCCCGGCTTCTGACGGATCGGAATCCAGAGCAGCAACACCACCACACCGGTCAGTGCGGTCACCGCGCCGAAGCCGAGTGGAGTGCGACCCGCGACCCCCTGATGAAATACGTCCCACGGATCGAGACCGAGCCCGGCGGTGATCATCATGGCCATCGAGAAGCCGTACAGCCACAATCCGGTGAACAGGGCGAGGAGACGTCGAGCGAGCATGACCGTCAGTGTGTCGTGAACTCCGGCCGCACCCCATAGCCATGACGTCGTTACTGGACTGTCGACGCGTCGGCTGTGGACGCTCAGGGGCAGGCGATCACGGTCATCGATCCGGGAGCCACCTCGGTGAAGCCCGCATCGCGCACCGCGATCGCCCTGCCCCGCACCACCTCGATCGTCAACTCTTCCCACAGTCCGACGTCGGCGTCACGCACGGCGCAGCGGTAACCGGTGGCCGCCCACGCGCGTGCCTGCTCGGTGCTCATCGCACCGGCGAGCAGCATGGATGCGTGACCGACCTGCGCCGCGGCCTTCCCCACCGTCATGTCGAGGGCGGAGTTGATCCACAGCACCGGGATCCCGTCCGGGATGTCGCCGGGGTCGTCGTGGTCGAGATCGGTCCCACCGATCTGCAACTTCTTGATGCGCGGATCGAGGGTGCCCACCGCGGCGGGCACGAGCGCGCGGGCCTGCGCACCGTCGACGTCGACGGTGATCCCGTCGACGTCCTGCGCCGCACTCCACTGCGCCCCTCGTGCCCGGCGGGACACCTTCCGGATCCGGGACCCGACCCAGGCCAGGTAGTCCTCCTGCCACGGTCCGGGCGCACCCGTCTCGTCGGGGCCGACGCGGGGGTCGAGGCACAGCGCCACCGCCGCGGTCGCGGCCGCCTCGAGCAGCGCGCTGCGCGGCGGGGGGTCGGCCTTCGGGATGTGCAGCACGATCGGCATGGCGAGGACCTGCGCCGGGTCGTCCGGGTCGGGACTGCCCCCGTATCCGGCCGCGAGGACGGCGTGACGCGCCGCCCACGAGTCGTCGTCGCCGGTCTCCGCGGTGACCGCGTCGCGGCACGATTCCGTCACGGCAGCGGAACTCGTCGCACCACACCGTCCACCGCGTCGGCGGCCTCGACCTCGTCGCGGGTGACTCCGAGGATGAACAGCACGGCGTCGAGGAAGGGGTGGGACAGTGCGGTGTCTGCGACCTCCCGCAGGGCGGGCTTGGCGTTGAACGCGATTCCCAGACCGGCCGCGTTGAGCATGTCGATGTCGTTGGCGCCGTCGCCGACCGCCACCGTCTGCTCCATCGGGACGCCGACCTGACCGGCGAACTTGCGCAGCGCGGTGGCCTTCGCGGCCCGGTCGACGATGTCGCCGATCACCCGGCCGGTGAGTTTGCCGTCCACGATCTCGAGCGTGTTGGCCTGCACGAAGTCGAGTTCCAGTTCGTGGGCCAAGCCCTCGATGACCTGCCGGAATCCGCCGGACACCACACCGCAGTGGAAGCCCAGCCGGCGGAGGGTCCGGATGGTGGTGCGGGCGCCCGGCGTCAGCTCCAGGCCGTCCGCGACATCGTCGATGACGGAGGCGTCGAGGCCCGCGAGGGTCGCGACCCGCTGATGCAGCGATTCGGTGAAGTCGATCTCGCCGCGCATCGCGGATTCGGTGACGGCACGCACCTCGTCCTCGACTCCCGCGCGGGCGGCGAGCATCTCGATGACCTCACCCTGCACGAGGGTCGAGTCGACGTCGAACACGATGAGTCGCTTGGCGCGGCGGGCCAGTCCCCCACGCTCGACCGCGATGTCGACGTTCTCACGCACGGCGACTTCCGCCAGCACGGTGCGCAGGCTCTTGTCGGCCTCCGCCGTGCCGGGCGCGGACACGAGGAGTTCGAGGCCCGTCACCGGGTAGTCGGCGACACCGCGGATGGAGTCGATGTTGACGCCGAGGGTGGCCATCTCCCGGGCCACCGAGCGCAGCGCACGAGCAGACACCGGACTACCGAGGACGACGACGGCGTGCGTGGACAGCGACTGCCGTCCGGGATCCGCCCCGATCTCGACGTCCACCGACATCCCGACGGTGGCCATCGCCTCCTCGAGCTCCTCCTGCAGCGCCTCCCCGTTCTCGGGGCAGGCCACCAGGACACCGAGGGTCAGTCTCCCACGGATCACCACCTGCTCCACGTCGAGAAGGCTCACGTCGTGGCGGGAGAGCGACCCGAAGAGCACCGAGGTGACGCCGGGTCGGTCGGGGCCCGTCACGGTCACCAGAACAGTGGTGTCAGCTGCACCCACCGATGTACTCCGATCATGTTGCTCGCGCGGCTTGTCCGGCACCCATTGTGCCAAATCAACTACCCGGCCCTGACGGGCGCAGGTTTGCTGCTCACGTTCTCACTGGATGTGAGACGGGTGGCTGCTTTAGGCCGGTTGATTGGGCGGCCCGATAGTGTGTGTGCCCGAGTTGGGCGATTTTGTGCGCTGCGTTGTGGTCGGCGTGGCCGATCCAGCCGCATCCGTGACAACGGAACTTCGCCTGGCTGGGACGGTTGCTTTTTGCGCAATGCCCGCAGTGATGGCAGGTGCGGGAGGTGTTGCGTGGATCGACGACCTGCACGGGCACCCCGGCGAGCCGGGCCTTGTAGCAGATCTGATCCCGCAGTTGAGCGTAGGACCACGAGTGCAGTTGCTGCCGCTGCGTTCTGGCGAGCCGTACCCGTTCACGGATACCCGACAGGTTTTCTATCGCGATTCCGCGCTCGGTGCGTTGTGCCTGGGCAACAATAGCTTTCGAGACTTGATGATTGATATCTGTGGCGTAACGGGACTCCTTTCGCCGCCGTGCCTTTAGCTTCCGCTTCGCGGACTTCGTGCCCACCCGCTGCAGGGCACGACGCAGAGCGAGGTTCTTTTTCCGGCGCGCTGTGACTGCGCCACCGGACCACCGGACGTCCAAATGTGTCGGATCGTCGTCGGTGGTGACCGCGAGGTTGACGATTCCCAAGTCGACTCCCAGCCATCCCGATCGACTGTCTGCGGGTGTAATCGGGTCGGGGTCGGGGGTGTCGATCGTCGCATACAAATAGAACTGGCCGTCGCGGTAGACCAGGTCTGATTCCCCCCGCCGGCTGGCGAGGTGTTCGCGTTGCCATTGGGCGCACACGAACCGCACATTCTTCAACCGGCCGACAGTGGTCCAGATCGATACCGTGGACAGCTCGATCTGCCACGACAAACACCGATCATCAAACGGCTGAGCAGCATCCGGGCGGAACGCGATCGGTGTAGAAACGACCCGCCGATAACGGGACGAATCAGGGCACCCGTGCCTGCCCTTGGCCAGGTTCGAGTCCCGAGTCGCGTACGCGTCCGCAACCTTTTTGATCGTCCGGACCGCTGGCTGCGCCGACAGTCCCCGGTCCTTGCACGCGATGTACACCAGCCTCTGCATCGCAAACGCCCGCCGATCCCGCGTGGTCTGAGCGACCTCCGCGACCATTGTCGCCACCGCGTTGCACGCGACCAAAGTCGCATACAGCGCGGCATACTCCTGCGCGGTGGGCGCAAGTTTGATCGCGACGATTCGCTTCACTCCGCACCCACCATCCTCCCCCGAGACCATTTGGGTCTTACGCCGCCACGTTGAGCACCCGATCTGAATGTCCGGCGGGGCCGCAGCGTTGACTACAACCCCATGGGCCATATCTTCGTCAACGCATACCGCCGCGCGTTCACCGATCCGATTCTCATTCGCTGCCCACAGATCATGGCAAAGGCGTCCGACACATATAGGTGCACGCGGACCGAGTTCCACGGCCGCACCCAACAGCCTCACAGGTGACTCCGCTCGGTATCCATGCCAATAGTTCGGCGACCACATACGAAAATACGTGTCGGCACGCACTTCGAGTGAAAGGCCCCGCCCGTTGCTGGGGCGGGGCCTTTCCGAAACGTTCTGTGTCAGCGGCCGGTGTCGGTTCCGGGGTCGCCTTCGTCGCCGACGGTCAGCGGCTCGTGGCGTTCCTTCTCGAGGACGGTGCTGGCGTGCTTGCCGCCGTGGCCCGGTCCGACGTGCGCCTCCGCCTTCATCCGCTCGACCATGTGCGGGTAGTGCAGCTCGAACGCGGGGCGCTCGGAGCGGATGCGCGGCAGCTCGGTGAAGTTGTGCCGCGGCGGCGGGCAGCTGGTGGCCCACTCGAGGGAGTTGCCGTAACCCCACGGGTCGTCGACGGTCACGACTTCGCCGTACCGGTAGCTCTTGAAGACGTTCCAGATGAACGGCAGCGTCGAGGCACCGAGGACGAACGCGAAGATCGTGGAGAACGAGTTCAGGAACGTGAAGCCGTCCGAGGGCAGGTAGTCGGCGTAGCGGCGCGGCATACCTTCGTTACCCAGCCAGTGCTGGACCAGGAACGTGCCGTGGAAGCCGATGAACGTGGTCCAGAAGTGCCACTTGCCGAGGCGCTCGTCCATCATGCGGCCGGTCATCTTCGGGAACCAGAAGTAGATACCGGCGTAGGTGGCGAACACGAC
>SEEV01000282.1 GCA_004211695.1 Rhodococcus sp. (in: high G+C Gram-positive bacteria) | reverse complement strand
TAGCAACCGCACCTAATGGCCACCAGCTAAGAATCAGCTACGACGAAGGTGTGGAGTCCGGACTCCTGCTCACCGTGCGGGCTATCCAGGTGTGACTACTCGTCCTTCACCGCGTGCCGCTACGAGTTCGGCCATCGGGCGAGGCCTGCGCCGAGCATCATGGGGCAGCGATCATCGCCGTCCGGAAGCGGAACGATGACCGGCACGTCCCAAAAGCCGGCCCATGTCCGGAACGAGCTGAGCTGCACCGGTCCCGGTAGCCCCGTCCGGTGAAGGAATCCCGAATCGGGCCGGCGAACGGGACACCAGTTTGGTCTGCCCTGGATAGTTATGCGCTGTTTCGGGTTGTCTCTCATTCGACCGATACCGGGACTGTCTCAGATTCGTTCGTCACCGGGGGCATCGACTGTGAGAATTCGGGCGGGGGATCGTTTCGGCCGGCGTCCCTCGTTCGGTGGTTTCTGACGCATCGATCCCGTGAGACACGAAGGTCCCGTTACCGGGTTTCGGTCGCGAGCGTCTCCTTGTTTTCCGCGTAACGGAGCAGCGCAGACTGGATAGCCTGGGCATTCGTATACTGGTTGCCGAATGGCATGTACGTCTCGACGTATGCGTGCCCACGGTAGCCTCCGCACTGCCACTGGCTGCTGCTGGTTGATCCTCTGTCGTCTACGAAGCACCACATTTCTGGCGTGTTCTTTCCAACCTTTGGCTCGGGCTGCCCATTACGAGCGGCCTCCTCCCTCCCGCTACGCCAGTCGTACTGACCTTGCGCGCGTGCTGCTGCGGCTTCGGGGGTCGGGTACACCTCTATTTGCCCTTCGCCGGAATCCTTCCCAGCCGTCCCTCCGCCGAAAGTTGTCGAAATCATCTGCACTTTGACGACGCCGACATTTTCGATCGCGGTCGCATCTCTGGTCCCCGATCGCACGGGATCTTCCGCAGTGACTGACTGCGGAAGTCTCTGATCGAACGGGCCGACCAGGATCGCGTTCACCATCTCTTGCGTGTCCACCTTCGGCTCCGGCGCGCCCGGTTGTTGTGGATTCACGAGGAAAACTGACAGCGCTGAGCCGGCAGCAATGAAAACTGCTGTCGGCGGACCTAAGCGTTTGCGCCAATGAGGAGGCAGGACGAGGACGACGGCCGCCGCCAGTAGGCAGGCAACTATGAAGAAGATTAAGCGCAATCTGTCGCTGGACACCGAAAAGGCGAGGAAGACCATCACCGCGACGGTCCCCGCCCCGAGGAGTAACGCTAAGAACACTCGCGCCCTTGTCCGCGTCTTTTCAGTAGCCTCTGGCGGCTGGAGAAAGGAGCCAGGCGGCGACACCCGCTGCGGCGGATCCGTCGTTCCACCAACCCCACGCGCCGTCGTCGCCGCGCGAACCGGGCCATCTGATAGCGACGACGATGGATCCGCAGCGCGTGACTCATACGCGTCCGGTGCGGCAGAATACGTACCCCCACCACCGCCTTGAGACTGTATGGACGGGGACATGAACTGCACGTCGGTTACCTGCCCACCGGTATCGCGGATGATGACCTCGCCACCTCCCCTTCGGATGACCTCTCGACGCGCGGCTTCGATGGCTTCCGAACAGTTGTTGTGTAATGACGTCGGCAAAACTTGGGGCCGATCGCGCACCGCCCATTTTCCGCGACCGACTGGATCGACTATTCGGCTAACTGACATATCGAGTCACATTCATCAGATCTACGGAGAGACCGGTCTGTTTAGCTTGCTCCGACGAGCTACGCATGTCATTGGTCGTTCGCAGTGCAAAGCTGATCCGGCCGCATACATATGCGGCTGCTCAAGTCATCTCTCATTCGTTCATCTATGAGAATCGCGGAACATGACAGCCGTGGCTGTCTCAGATTCGGCCGTTACTGAGACGGCCACGGGTGAGACACCGGTCGTATTCGGATATGGGCCGGCCGCGCATCGGCTGTAGATGTCCGACCGCTGCTCGGCGGGTGTCCCGGGACCGAATCGGCCTGTGATTCCCAACGGTATTGGCACGGTTTTGCCGACGCTATTTGGCACGGTCCAGTTGGTTGCTGCTTAGGTGAGGTTACGTAGACGGTCCGTTTCCAAGTGCATAGCCGGTCGATCGAGCCGTGATGTCGAGGACAGGTGAGGTTCAGTGTGACGATGGAGGAGTGGGCGCTCGCAGCCTGTGTAGTGTTCTGGGGCTCTGGGCCGGTCTTACGGCGATGCTGACCTTGGTCATGCATCCGATGCTCGAGGTGATGACCGGTCGTGACTTCGCGCTGTTTCTGCGAGCGTTTCTGCCGACGGCGCGGCATGCACCGTTCAACTATCTCGCCATCTTCGGGATGATCGTTGCGCCGATCGTCGCCCTCATCGCCCTCGGCCGTGAAACCAGTGGCACGCCGTTTGTGCTGACTGCGATCGGTCTGGCGCTAACGATCGCGGGGCCGCTGCTGGTATCCAACCGGCTCGCGGAGCCAAACTACGAGGTGATGCTGGCCTGGGATCCCGAGGCGATGCCCGCAGAGTGGGAGATGAGACGTCGGCGCTACTTCATCCTGAACTGGATCCGTTTCGTGGCGACGTTAACGGCCTTTGGGCTCTTTCTCCTGGCGCTGATCGCCATCTAGCGAGGAGCTCGGGTTGTCCTTGACCCTCTGGGTCAAGCTGTGGTCGAGAACTGGCGGATCTGTCGGCGAGAATTGCTCCGTTGAAAGCAGTTCGGCGATGGAATCCGGCACGCTGGCCATGGCCGCTTTTCTACGGAGGGGCCTCAACGTCCGGGGATCCTCATCCGGTGCCGATAAGCATTCGGTGATTGAAGCCTGGAAGCAACGATATGGTTCGGTGTGCCCGAAATTGCTAGCCGGCGTCGCACCCAACCACCGCCGCCTCGCATCGTCTACGAAGCTCTCACCAACCCGGACCGTGACCCCATTCGTCCGTGGCTGATCCTGCACACCGACGAACAACCCTTCACGATCGCAGAAGCTGTCGAACCGAACCTCGTCGTATGGACATCGATCTGGCCGTGGCGACCGGATGCACGGATCCGCTTCGACATCATTGGCCCACCACACGGCAGCACCACTCTGTCCTGGACATTGATCGTCGACGAACCGGTCCCGGACGGGGAAACGACCGTCCGCATGCGCAAGCGAGTGAACGAACTCATCAACGCGAACCTGCGCTTCACGTTCGGTCAGTAGTCGCCCCGATCAAGGATCCTGACATGACCCACCACTTCGCCGCCCTCAAACACAATGTCTTCGCTCGCCACTCCAACCCGTGGAGTGCCTGGACACGCTGGCTGAGCACCCCGTTTGTGCTCGTTCCTCTGTGGACACGCCGGTGGAGCCACGCCGCGATCGTCGGTGCGTGGATGGCCGCCAACCCCGTGATCTTCCCGAAACCGGCGGACGAGCACGCCTGGTCCACCCGGGCGGTGCTCGGCGAAGAACTCTGGATCACCGCGCGGCCCCGCGACACCGCGATGGCGGTAAACGCGGCGGCCACGCTGGCTGGCATCACCGCCCTGATCGCCGCCCGGCGACACCGCGCCGCACCGGCGGCCGGTGCCACCGTGGTCATGATGGCGCTGCTGCTGGTCTACTGGCGGCTCATGGCCGACTACTACAGCTGGCACCGGCAGCGAAGCGATTCGAATGCAATCGATGCTGGTTTGCTTTCATGCCGACGTCAGTCTGTTGGGCCGCGAGCGCCGTGATGGCGGCGACGGACAGATCGGCACGTGGGGGACCAGTCGATTCAGATTGATAGTTATCAAATTGGGACGTGTCTCAGAAACCTGTCTCAGGCTCTGAATTGCCGCTGGTGGATGTCGGACGTTTCTGGGACAGGACGTGCCCTGTGAGCGCCGTGTACTTGAGTGTCAGTGTGAAGTGGCACCGAAGTGGTCCAATATGACGCGTAGTTGTCCACCGCGCTGGGGGGCGAAGTGGCGGGTCTGCGTGCCGATGATCTTGTCCAATGATCTCGGATCTCGGATCTCGGATCTCGGATCTCGGATCGCGGATCTCCGCGCGCGTTGTGCCGTTGAAGTTGTCCAACGCGGAGGACCGGTCGAAGCCGTCCTCATGCGGGTGATGAGGGCCGGACCTGCGGCGATGGCAGCACAGCGAGGCGGTCGGGGCCTCTTTCATGAGGCGGTCCTCGGGGGTTGGACAAGCCCGTAGTCACGATTGGACAGAAAAAGTCTGGCAATTGGACAACCCGTGTGTTACTTCACAGTCATCGCCCCAACACCTGTAGGTTTTCGCCCGACTTGTCAGTTGGCGACGGCCCGAACTCGAGAACCTACAACACCGCTCTCTGGAGCACTCTCGGCGCCGTGCGGCGGCTTACTTCCGGTTTGTGCGCGGTTGGTGACGAGAATTCCGCTTCCCGCACCGTCTCCCGGAAAACCCCATCTCAGCGCGTTTTTCGCGCCGAACTCGTGTCGGAGGGTGCCGATAACCTACGCAGTATGACGATCGACCAGGGCCTACGTCCCCGCGAGCTGCCCGCGGCTGCTGTTACCGACGCCGTCGCGGCGGTGTTACCGACGCCGTCGCGGCGGTGTTCCCGGATCCGGCGGCGGCGGTGTTCCCGGATCTGGCGGCGGCGGTGGCGGCCCGGATCGGGCGGTCGATGGCCGAGTCCCGGTCCGAGGGCACCCGCCGCACCTATGCCTCGGCGTGGCGGCGGTTCGAGCAGTGGTGCACCGCCCATGGACATACCTCGCTGCCGGCGCACGCGGCCACGGTGGCCGCCTACCTCGTCGACGCCGCCGACACCATCGGGCCGGACGGCATCCGGGTGTATGCGCCGACCACCTTGACCAAATGGATGGCCGCGATAGCCCATCACCACCACCGCACCGGCCACGAGTCGCCGACCGGGCAGGAGCTCGTGCGCGCCACCCTGTCCGGCATCCGCCGTGACTACGCCGCGGTGGGGGACCGGCCCCGCAATCCGCGGGCCGCACTGCTGACCGCGGACATCGTCACCATCACCGCCGCCGCCCGGAACTTGGTGACTGGATGGGCCGGCGCGGTGCTCGAGCGCCGCGACAGTGCGCTGTTGTTGATGGGGTTCGCCGGCGCGTTCCGGCGCAGCGAGCTGGTCGGCCTGGAGGGCGCCGATGTGAGCGTGCACCGGCACGACGGCGTTCACGTGCGGTTGCGCCGATCGAAAACCGATCAGGAAGGCACCGGGACCGTGCGGGCGTTGCCGTTCACCGACCGCCACGACAGTTGCCCGCCCTGCGCATATGTGCGGTGGGCGCAGGTGGTGGCCGCGTTCGATACCCGCGGCCGCCCCGGTGTGATCCGGCTCCTCACCACCGCCGAGCCGTTCGACGCGCATGTCTGCCGCCGGTTCAGGTCGGCGCCGAGGGCGGCGAGCTGCTCACCGGTGTAGGGGGCGGGGGAGTGGTCGAGGTGGGCGAAGATGATCCGCTGGTTGATCAGGTCGGCCACCCGGCGCAGCGGTGAGGTGACGTGGGTGTAGGCGCTCAGCCGTAATCCGTAGTGGCCGTGGACTGTTGGGTCGTAGGTCGCGGCCCGCAGCGTGGACAGCAGCCGCCCGCGGAGTTTCGCGAACAGGTTCGGGTCCCCGGCCGCGGCGGCGATCTCGTGCATCAGCTCGTCGGTGCTGCCGGCGACCGGGTTGGGCCGGTGATTGCGGAACAGGATCGGCAACCCCCGCTCGATACACCACAGTGCCACCGCCTCGTTGGTCGCGATCATCAGCTCCTGCACGATGACATAGGCGACGGTCCGCAGTTCGGCGGCGATCGCCACGATGGCCCCGTCCTCATTGGCCGCCCAGCCGCGGGTGAGGTCGTAGAACGCGAGGGCACCGCCGTCGCGTCGGGCGGTCAGCAGGACCTGCGCCGCAGCATCCGCCGCAGCCAGCTGGGGGTGCAGCGGATGTGCAGAGTCGGTCAGGACGGCGGGCACCTCGGCGTGATCGACCGCCACACACCGACCCGACGGAATCTGCCCGCGGCCGACGGTGACATCGACCAACCGGCCGTCGGTCGTGACAGTCCCGGTGACCCGCAGACTTGTCCGCCGAGAATCGGCGGTCAGGGTAGCCGCCTGTTCCGCCGCCTCGCCGAGCATCGGAATGGTGCGCTTCGGAAGGTACCGGGTCGAAGCCCGCAGAAACGCCTGCTCATCGGCAACCGACCCCAGTTCCACGACATCGGCGACACTGGCGATATGAACCTCGACCGCCCATCCACGGCCGCCACCGAGCGGTGCGACGAAGAAGGCGTCATCGCGATCGCGAGAAGATTCCGAGTCGACCATTAGCAACGTGGACGTCTCACTTGTCGTCACGGATGTCATGAACCTCGTACCCCCTTGTTTCGCAGGCAACCGACGATAACCGTTTCGGAGTGAGCCCTGTGAGCGGCACACTATCCGTACCGAAACGAGTCGGAGTCTGAAATCTATGCGGTGAGACACACCGCCGGAGGATCTGCTAGGTCTATAAAAAATACTCATTGGTCTTGTTTGTTTACCGCGGTAAACGATCCATCTGCGGGGGCCGGGGCCGGGGGGCGAACGGCGTTCAGGTTTCCGGCGTGTGTTTCTGTGCGGCGGTAGTGGGGCTGGACGTGAACGGGGGTGAATCGCTAGAGGGTCGGGCTCCCGATTTCGGGTCTGGAGGTGGTGGGTACCCGCACCGCATGGATCAGTCACATGCACCGTTGTTGGAGGCACTGGCCGACTACCACCGCCGTGACCGGTACGGGTTCACCCCGCCCGGGCACCGGCAGGGCCGCGGCGCCGACGAACGGGTCACGGAGGTGCTCGGGATCGACCCGTTCCGGTCCGATGTGCTTGCCGCCTCCGGCCTGGACGATCGCACGTCGAGTAATCGCTATCTTGCCGACGCCGAAGACCTCATGGCCGAGGCGGTGGGCGCCGATCAGGCGTTCTTCTCCACCTGCGGAAGCTCCCTGTCGGTGAAAGCGGCGATGATGGCCGTGGCCGGTAACGACCCGGGTGGCCTGCTCGTCGGCCGTGATTCGCACAAGTCGATCGTCGCGGGTCTGATCTTCAGCAGGGTCACACCGCGGTGGATCACCCCGCGGTGGGACGAAGACATGCATTTCTCCCACCCGCCGTCCCCGGAGCAGGTGCGCGCCGCCTGGGAGGAGCATCCCGATGCCGCCGGTGCCATCGTCGTCAGCCCCAGCCCGTACGGCACCTGCGCCGATATCGCTGCGATCGCCGAGGTGTGTCATCAGCGGGGTAAGCCCCTGATCATCGACGAGGCCTGGGGAGCGCACCTGCCCTTCCACGACGACCTGCCGACCTGGGCGATGGACGCGGGCGCGGATGTCTGCGTCGTCAGCGTCCACAAGATGGGTGCCGGATTCGAGCAGGGATCGGTTTTCCACGTCCAGGGCGATCTCGTGGACGGTGCCCACCTGTCCGCGTGTGCCGACCTGTTGATGACCACCAGCCCGAACGTGATGATCTACTCCGCCCTCGACGGGTGGCGAAGGCAGATGGTCGAGCGCGGCGCGGAGCTGCTGGACTCTGCCCTGTCCCTGGCCGCACGGACCCGCGGACGCATCGACGACATCGACCGGCTCGCCGTCCTCGACGACCGCCTGCTGGGCAAGGAGGCCTGCCACGACCTGGACCGCCTGCAGATCCTGATCGACGTGAGCGCGACCGGCGCGACCGGCTACCAATGCGCCGACTGGCTGCGCGCCCATTGCCGGTTGGACGTCGGCATGTCCGATCACCGGCGCATCCTCGCCACCATGTCCATGGCCGACGACGAGGACACCACCGACCGACTTATCCGCGCTCTCACGGAAATGAGTGCCGCCGCCGCATCCTTCGAGCCCGCGCCGCACATCGATCTGCCCAGCCCCGACGAACTCCAGCTCGAATCCGTCATGGCGCCGGGGGATGCATTCTTCGGGCCGTCGGAGATGATCGCCGCCGACGATGCGGCCGGACGGATTGCAGCCGAACAGCTCACCCCCTATCCACCGGGCATCCCGGCGGTCGTGCCCGGAGAGCGACTCGACACCGCCGTCATCAACTACCTGCGAACAGGACACGCCGCGGGCATGGCCGTGCCGGACGCCACCGATTCGACCCTGAAGACGTTGAGGGTCGTCGCGCACCGGTGACATCGGGTACCGCGAAAAAGGATGAGCCGTCAGCGGACTGGGGTATCGGTCCCGTGTCCGGCCGCGGCCCCGATTTACCTTCCGATGGGCCGGGTACCCGGCCATCGGACGGCAAATCGATCGGAGAGGTGCATGAGCGAACACACCCCCCACACCATCGACTACCCCGGTCGCACCTCGGACATGGCCGAAGAACCGCATGACGAGATGCGCGCATACCGGGGCAATGACTTACTGAAAGGCAAACGGGCGCTGGTCACCGGCGGCGACTCGGGGATCGGCCGCGCCGTGGCGGTGGCGTTCGCGAAAGAAGGCGCCGACGTGGCCGTCGCCTACCTCGAGGAGAGCGACGACGCGGCCCACACGGCCGAGTTGGTCGAAAAACAGGGGCGACGCTGCCGCACCTTCGCCGGCGACCTGGCCTCGCCGGAGCATGCCCCATCTCGGCCGGGGCTCGGCCATCATCAACACCGGCTCGGTCAACGGGTTGCGCGGGAACAAGTCGCTGATCGACTATTCCGCGACCAAGGGCGCGGTGACGGCATTGACGTACGCGTTGGCGCAGACCCTGCTGGACCGCGGAATCCGCGTCAACTGTGTTGCACCCGGACCGGTCTGGACACCACTGATCCCGGCGACCATGGACGAGGAGAAGGTCGCGGAATTCGGGAAGCAGACCCCCTACGGGCGGGCAGCCCAGCCCGACGAGATCGCCCGTCCTACGTGTTCTTCGCGTCCGGTCTACTGTCCTCGTACTACTCCGGGGAAGTGCTCGCCCCACTCGGTGGGGAGACACTGCCGGGTTGACGGCCACTCGCACAGGTGACGGCTCCGATGGACAGTCGCCCGGCTAGTGATTGCGAAGCTCGTCGATGAGATCTTCCTTGTTCAGCTTCGAATAGCCCTCCAAGCCCAGTTCTTTGGCCCGCTTCTTCAGCTCGTCCACCGTCCAGTCCTCGTAGGATTGGGACTTGCCGCCCGTCTTTCCGACATTCGTGCGGCCACGATTGGCTGCCGCATTGGAGATGCGGGCCGCCTTTTCCTTGGAATCGCCCTTCTCGCGCAATTCCTCGTACATGTCCTGGTCTTTGAGCTGGGGCTGCGAATCCTTGCGTGGCATCTGGTGCTCCTCCCATCGAGTAGCCCGTGTTTGGGGTTTACTTGTCCTGTTCGGCGCGCTCGCGTTGTTCGTGGACGCCGGCCTCGGCGCGCGCCTTCTCGGCCGCTGCTTCCTTTTCCGCCGCTTCTCGTTGGGCCTCGGCC
>SEEV01000281.1 GCA_004211695.1 Rhodococcus sp. (in: high G+C Gram-positive bacteria) | reverse complement strand
ATGGTGTCATCCCCCGCGATGGTTCCCACGACGTCAGGTAATGATGCCCGATCGAGTGCACTCGCCAGATAGTGCGCTGCCCCCGGGGGAGTTCGCAGCACCGCCATGTTGCCACTGGCGTCGGTTGACACCAGTAACTCCCCCAGCAACCGCGACAGCCGGTCTGTTCCGCCGGACACGCCGCGGACGGGATTGCCGTCCTCGGGCACCACGTACACCCCGGCGCCGCCGTCTGCGGCGCGGAGTTTCACGGCACCCAGTTCTTCGAGGTCACGCGACAGCGTGGCCTGGGTGGCATCGATGCCTTCGGCCGCGAGCAGCGTCGCGAGTTCCGTCTGGCTGCGGACCGGATTGTTCGACAGGATCGCGACGATGCGCGCCTGTCGCCCGGCCCGGGTCGGTGCCGTGGCAGCGTTGGCGGCGCGCTGCGGCTGAGCCGCACCTGCACGCTGCGGCTGAGCCGCACCTACACGCTGCGGAGGTGCCGCACTCACGGACGGTCCCCGGTTCGCTGCGCGAGCAGCCACACCAGCAGTGCCTTCTGCGCGTGGAGGCGGTTCTCCGCCTCGTCCCAGACGGCGCTCTGCGGTCCGTCGAGGACCTCGTCGGTGATCTCCTCGCCGCGGTGGGCGGGCAGGCAGTGCAGGACCACCGCGTCGGCGTCGGCCTTCGCGAGCAGTGCCTCGTTGATCTGGAAGGGGCGGAACGGTCCGACCCGGTCGAGTCCGTCGTTCTCCTGGCCCATCGACGTCCACGTGTCGGTCACGAGTGCGTCCGCGCCGACGACGGCCGTCTGCGGGTCGTCGGTGAGGGTGATGGTCGCGCCGGTCTCGGCGGCCCGCGCCCGGGCTGCCTCGACCACCCAGGGCAGCGGTGCGAACCCGTCGGGGCTGGCGATGGTCACGTCGACGCCGGCGGTCACGCCGCCCAGCATGAGGGAGTGCGCCATGTTGTTGGCGCCGTCGCCGAGGTAGGTGAGCTTCAGGCCCTTCAGCGACCCCTTCCGCTCCGCGAGGGTCTGCAGGTCGGCGAGGACCTGGCACGGATGGAACTCGTCCGACAGCGCGTTGACGATCGGGACGTCCGCGCCCGAGGCCATCGCCTCGAGTCGCTTCTGCCCGAACGTGCGCCACACGACGGCGTCGACGTATCGCGACAGGACGCGGCCGGTGTCCTGCAGCGTCTCCTCGCGGCCGAGCTGGGTGCTGCGGCCGTCGACGACGATCGCGTGCCCGCCGAGTTGCGCGATGCCCATCTCGAAGGAGAACCGGGTGCGCGTCGAGTTCTTCTCGAAGATCACGCCGACCCCGCGGGGGCCTTCGAGCGGACGCTCGGCGTACGGGGCCTTCTTCAGTCGGGCGGCGAGTTCGAGGACCTCGGCCTGCTGCGCGGGCGTGAGGTCGTCGTCCCGGAGAAAATGCTTCACGATCGTCACTGCTTTCCCGGCTGAGCGGCCGATTGCGCGTTGTCGAGAATCGCGGGCAGCGCCGCGACGAAACCTTCGGCCTGAGCGTCTGTCAGGATCAGGGGCGGAGCGAGCCGGACGACGCCGGGTTGTGCGGCGTTGATCAGGTATCCGGCTTCCCGCGCGGAGTTCTCCACTGCGGGCGCCACGTCCTGGGTGAGGACGATTCCGAGCAGCAGTCCGGCACCGCGGACGTGGTCGATCAACGGATGTCCGAGACCCTCGATGCCGGCGGACAGCGACTTGCCGAGTGTGTCGGCGCGGGAGATGAGGTCGTCCTCGGCGATCGTCCGCAACACCGCGAGTGCGGCGGACGCGCAGACGGGGTTGCCGCCGAACGTGGTGCCGTGCTTGCCCGGCCCGAAGAGGTCCGCGGTCGCACCGGTCGCGATGCACGCGCCGATCGGCATCCCACCCCCGAGACCCTTCGCGAGGGTCATGACGTCGGGGACGATCCCGACCGCCTGATGCGCGTAGAACCAGCCCGTCCGGCCGATCCCGGTCTGCACTTCGTCGAGCACGAGCAGGGCCCCGCGACCGGCGGTGATCTGCCGTGCACCCGCGAGATACCCCTCCGGCGGCACGACGACACCGCCCTCGCCCATCAGCGGCTCCAGGAAGACGGCCGCGGTGTCGGTGTCGACGGCACGGTCGAGGGCGTCGAGATCGCCGTAGGGGACGTGCTCGACACCCGGGGGCATCGGCTCGAACGGCGCGCGTTTGGCGGCCTGCCCGGTGAGTGCGAGGGCACCCATCGTCCGGCCGTGGAAGGAGTTCTCCGCGGCGATGATCTTCGGTCGGCCGGTGGCCCGCGCGAGCTTGAACGCGGCCTCGTTGGCCTCCGTCCCGGAGTTGCACAGGAACACGCGGCCGGGGGCGCCGAGATGGGAGAGCAGCTTCTCGGCCAGTTCGACCGCCGGCTCGCTGGCGTACAGGTTCGACACGTGCCCGAGGGTCGACAGCTGCGCCGTGACGGCCTCGATGATCGCCGGGTGTGCGTGTCCGAGGATGTTGACGGCGATGCCCGCGAGGAAGTCGACGTACTCCTTGCCGTCGGCGTCCGTGAGCACTGCGCCCTGGCCGCGTGTCAGTGCCACCCGGGGGACGCCGTAGGTGTTCATCAGAGCGCCGGACCAGCGCTGCTGGAGTTCCGGGGTTCCGGTCATGAGGCAACTCCCTCGGTAGGTGACGTCGGGCCGGGCGTGACCATCGTGCCGATGCCCTCGCCGGTGAACAGTTCGAGAAGAACGGAATGCGCGACACGTCCGTCGATGACGTGCGCGGTGGGTACTCCCCCGCGGACCGCGCGCAGGCAGGCTTCCATCTTGGGCACCATGCCGGCGTCGAGGCTGGGGAGCAGTTGGGCGAGCGCGTCCACGTCGATCTCGGTGGCGAGCGAGTCGCGGTCCGGCCAGTTCGTGTACAGCCCTTCGACATCCGTGAGCACCACCAGCTTCTCGGCGCCGATGGCCTCGGCGAGCGCGGCGGCGGCGGTATCCGCGTTGATGTTGTGCACCACGCCGTCCGAGTCGGGGGCGATGGTGGACACCACGGGAATTCGGCCCGCGCGGATCAGGTCGAGGACCGCCTCCGGGTTCACCGTCGTCACGTCGCCGACGAGACCGATGTCGGTGGGCCGGCCCTCGACCATCACGGTGCGCTTGGTGGCCGTGAACAGATGCGCGTCCTCACCAGAGATGCCGACGGCATACGGTCCGTGCGCATTGATCAGTCCGACCAGTTCGCGGCCGACCTGACCGAACAGCACCATTCGGACGACGTCCATCACCTCGGGGGTTGTGACGCGGAATCCGCCCTTGAATTCCCCTGTCATGCCGAGCTTTCCGAGCATGGCGTTGATCTGGGGGCCGCCGCCGTGCACGACGACCGGTTGAATTCCGACCGTCCGCAGGAACGCCATGTCGGCCGCGAACGCCGTCTTGAGCGCGTCGTCGACCATGGCGTTGCCGCCGTACTTCACGACGACGACCTTGTCGCGGAACTGCTGCAGCCACGGCAGCGCCTCCGCCAGGACGTGCGCTTTCTGGTGATCGGTGATGCCGGTGAGCGCCTCGCTGGTCGCCGTCATGACGAATACGCCGAGTTCTCTTCGACATACGCGTGCGAGAGGTCGGTGGTCCGGATGGTTACCGCGTGCTCGCCCAGCCCGAGGTCGATGTCGAGCGCGATGTCCATGGCGCTCAGGTCCACGTCCCGCGCACCCGGTGCGCCGACGCCGTCGATACACACGGGGGCGCCGTTGAACGACACCGAGATCTTGTCGGGGTCCAGTTCGATCGGCGCGATGCCGATCGCGGCGAGCACCCGGCCCCAGTTGGGGTCGGAACCGAACAGCGCCGTCTTCACGAGGCTGTCCCGGGCCACCGTCCGGGCGCCGATCAAGGCGTCGTCCTCGCTGGCCGCGCCGCGCACCGTGACCCGCACCCGCTTGGTGACGCCCTCCGCGTCGGCCATCATCTGATCGGCCAGATCGTCACAGACGGCCGTCACGGCCGCATCCAGTTCTTCCTGGGTCGGTGTCACGTTGCTCGCACCGGACGCGAGCAGCAGCACCGTGTCGTTGGTCGAGGTGGCTCCGTCGACGTCCAGGCGATCGAACGTCACCCGGGTGGCCGCACGCAGCGCGGCGTCGAGTTGCGCCGCGGTCGCGACGGCGTCGGTCGTGACCACGCACAGCATGGTCGCCAGCGCGGGTGCCAGCATGCCGGCGCCCTTCGCCATCCCGCCCACGTTCCACTTGCCCGCGTGGTGCAGGGCAGCCTGCTTCGGCACCGTGTCGGTGGTCATGATCGCGTACGCGGCGTCGGTGCCACCCGAGATCCCCCCGGCGAGTTCGTGCACCGCCTCCGTCACGCCCGCCAGGACCTTGTCCATGGGCAGGCGGTCGCCGATCAGACCCGTGGAACACACCGCGACCTCGACGGCGCCGGTCTCGGTTCCCCAGTTGCTCAGCGCGGACGCCACTTCCTCGGCCGTCTTGTGCGAGTCCTGGAATCCGCCCGCACCGGTACACGCGTTGGCCCCGCCGGAATTGAGCACCACGGCGCGCAGCCGGCCCGTGGTGAGCACCTGCTGCGACCACAGCACCGGGGCAGCCTTCACCTTGTTCGCGGTAAAGACACCGGCGGCCGCGAGTTCCGGCCCCTCGTTGACGACGAGGGCCAGGTCGGCGTTGCCGTTCGCCTTGATTCCCGCCTTGATCCCGGACGCACGGAAGCCCGCGGGCCCGGACACTCCCTGGCTTCGGACCAGGGTGCCGCCGGCGATCTCCCGAGTCGGGTGCGTGTCGATCGTGCTGTCACTGCTCACGGGGCAACTCCCACTGTCGAGAGACCGGCGGTCTCGGGTAGTCCAAGTGCAAGATTCATCGATTGCACCGCTCCCCCAGCGGTGCCCTTCGCGAGGTTGTCGATCACCGCGACCACGACGATCTGACCGGCGTCGGCGTCGACCGTCACCGCGATCTGGACCGCGTTCGATCCGACGACCGCCCCGGTCTGCGGCAGCACGCCCTGGGGCAGCACGTGCACGAACGGCTCGTCCGCGTAAGCCTTTTCGTAGATCGCGCGCACCTCGTCCTCGGACGCGGTGGTGGCCGCGGTGCACGTGGCGAGGATGCCGCGCGGCATGGGTGCGAGCACGGGGGTGAACGACACGCTGACCCGCTCACCGGCGAGTTCGGACAGGTTCTGGATGATCTCCGGGGTGTGGCGGTGCACTCCGCCGACTCCGTAGGCACGGACCGAACCCATCACCTCGGAACCGAGCAGATCGGCTTTGGGTGCGCGTCCGGCGCCGGAGGCGCCGGTGACGGCGACGATCGTGACCCGCGGTTCGACGACACCCGCCGCGACCGCCGGCGCCATCGCGAGGCTCGACACCGTCGGGAAGCACCCGGGGACGGCGATGCGCGTGGCACCGGCCAACTTCTCGCGGGCGCCCGGGAGTTCGGGAAGACCGTAGGGCCAGCTACCCGCGTGCGGGCTCTTGTAGTACCGCTCCCAGTCCTCCGCGTTCGTCAACCGGAAGTCGGCGCCACAGTCGATGATGACCGTGGACTCGGGCAGCGCCTTCGCGTACTGCGCCGAATTGCCGTGCGGCAGACCGAGGAACACGACGTCGTGTCCGGCGAGGGTGTCGACGGTGGTGTCCTCGAGAACCCGATCGGCGAGGGGCAGCAGGTGCGGATGATGCGAGCCCAGGGTCGATCCGGCGTTGCCGCCGGCGGTGAGCGCGCCGATGACAAGCGAGCCGTCCGCGTACGACGGGTGCCCCAGCAGCAGACGCAGCACTTCGCCACCGGCGTATCCACTCGCGCCGGCGACGGCGATCCTGATCGGTTTTCCCGCGTGCTCAGTCATACGATTGATTATGCATCATCATGCAAGCTAATACACACCGCAGTCTCTCGGCGGGCCGTAACTCGTGGTCACTGCTTGCCGAGCGACCGCCGAATCTCGTCGAGTTTGGCCTTTCCCGCCTTCTCCCGCGCTTCCCACGCCTCGTCCAGCGACTGCCCCGACGGACTCTCGTGCGCCAGTTCGGAAGACCCCATCGCCGTCCCGAACCGGCCCTCGATCCGATCGCGCACCCGATCGAACGTCGGGACACCTCTTGCGGTGTAGTCCGGCTCGGGCACACCGGGCGCAATGTGGGGCACGACCTCCGCCGTCACCGGATCCTCCGCCGGAACCGCAGCGCCGACGTCGACGGCGGCGAGGAGCGCACCGAGACCCGGACGACCTGCGGCGACCGCCCGCACCACCTCGAGGAACTCCGCGTCGGTCAACTGACTCGCCGCCGCCACGACGTCGCGCACTTCGGTCATCGCACTGCTCCTCACCGCCTCGGGCCCACCACCCAGGCTACGGGTCAGCTGCGCAGTTCGGCACCCACCGCGGCAGACGCCGCGGCGACGGCGGCATCGCGGGCGGCGCTCGCCTCGTCCTCGGTCAGCGTGCGGTCGACGCCGCGGAATCGCAGCGCGAACGCCAGCGACTTCCGGCCGTCACCGACCTGCTCGCCTTCGAACACGTCGAACAGCCGGATGTCCTCGAGAAGGTCGCCGCCACCCGACCGCAGGGCCGCCTGGACCTCGGCGGCGGGTACCGCGGTGTCGACCACGACCGCTACGTCCTGAAGGACCGCCGGGAACGGCGAGACCTTCGGCGCGGGCAGATTCTCCCGGAGCGGCAGCGCGTCGAGATCGATCTCCACTGCACACGTCCGCGGAGGAAGACCGGACCGCTCGAGCACAGCCGGGTGCAGCTCGCCCGCGTGTCCGACGACGGCGCCGTCGACGAGAAGCTCCGCTCCGCGGCCCGGGTGCCACGGCAGGTACTGCGTGGCACGGAACTCCAGTTCGACACCGGCCGCCGCCGCGATCGTCCGGGCGGCGGCGAACGCGTCGGTGGCGTCCGCGGCCCGTCCCGCACCCCACGGTCCGCTGGGCTCACGCTGACCGGTGAGCACCGCGGCCACGTGCACCGGCTGGTCTGGCAGCGACTGCAGCAGCGCTCTGATCTGCTCGTCGGTCGGACGCCGGTCCACCGGAAGCGCCTCGACCGGCTTGGTGTCGGGGCCCGGCAGCACGACCTGCGCGATGCCGAACAACGACAGATCGCGCTGACCACGGGAGACGTTGCGGGCGAGGACCTCGAGAAGTCCGGGCAGCAGCGTGGTCGCGAGTTCCGGGCGATCCGATTCGAGCGGATTGAGGACCCTGCTGGTGGTCCGGCGCGGATCCTCGGCGTCCAGGCCCCACGTGTCGAAGACCGCGGTGGGCAGGAAGACAGGGGGAAGGATCTCGACGTACCCCGAGAACGCGAGGGCACGGCCCACGGCACGCTTGCGACGCTGAGCAGACGTCAACCCGCGACCCGCCGGTGCGGCGGGCAGCACCGACGGAATCTTCTCGAGACCCTCGAGGCGCAGCACCTCCTCCACCAGGTCGGCAGGCTGCACCAGGTCGGGGCGCCACGACGGCGGACCGGCAACGAGTTGGCCGTGACCGCGGTCGCTGACACCGACCTCGACGTTGCAGCCGATCTGCGTCAGCCGGCGTGCTGCCGTGCCGTTGGGGTAGTCGACCCCCGCCACGCGGTCCGGAAGGTCGATGTCCATGTGGATGGGTTCGTGGGGGGTGATCTCACCGATGTCGGTGAGCACCGGCTCGACCCGGCCGCCGGCGATGTCCACGAGCAGGGACGCCGCCCGGTCCAGTGCCGCCACCGGAATCTCCGGGTCGACCTCGCGCTCGAAACGCTTGCTCGCCTCACTCGACAGCTTGTGCCTGCGCGCGGTCTTGAACACCGCGAGCGGATCCCACGTGGCCGCCTCGAGCAGGATGTCGGTGGTATCTGACCCGACCTCGGTGGACGCGCCGCCCATGACACCGGCCAGCGACACGACGCCCGAGTCGTCGGCGATGACGACGTCCTCGGGGTCGAGGACGCGCTCGGCCTCGTCGAGAGTCGTCAGCTTCTCGCCGGCCACCGCACGCCGCACCACGAGCTCACCGCTGATCTTCGCGGCATCGAACGCGTGCAACGGCTGGCCCAGTTCGAGCAGCACGTAGTTGGTGACGTCGACGGCCGGCGAGATCGGGCGCACACCCGACAGCAGCAACCGGCGCTGCAGCCACCACGGACTGACCGCCTTCGGATCGATACCGGTGACGCGGCGGGCGGCGAACCGCCGCGCCTTCGACTCGGCTTCGACACGGATCGGCCACGCCTCCCCCTCCGCGGGGTACCGCGCCACCGACGCCGGGTCGGCGAAGTCGAGGTCGAAGCCGCACGCCAGTTCACGAGTGAGCCCGCGCACCGAGAAGCAGTAGCCGCGGTCCGGGGTGATGTTGAGTTCGATGACGGTGTCGTGCAGACCCATCAGCTCGTTGGCGTCCGCGCCCGGCAGCGCGGTGCCCGGCTCGAGGACGAGGATGCCCGAATGGTCCTTGCCGATGCCGAGTTCGGCGACCGAGCAGATCATTCCGTCGGAGACCTGGCCGTACGTCTTGCGGGACGCGATGGCGAAACCGCCGGGAAGGACCGCGCCCGGCAGAGCGACCACGACGAGGTCGCCCTCGGCGAAGTTCCGGGCACCGCACACGATGCCCTGCGGCTCGGCCGCCCCTACGTCGACCTTGCAGAAACGGATCGGCTTCTTGAATTCGGTGAGCTCGGTGATCTCGAGAACCTTGCCGACCACGAGCGGGCCGTCGACGGGCTCGAGCCGGTCGACTTCCTCGACCTCGAGCCCGACCCGGACGAAACCTGCGTCCAGCTCCTCCGCGGTGACGTCCCAGTCCGGGGTGGCACGCTGCAGGATCTCGGTCAGCCAGGATTGCGCTACTCGCACGTCTGCTCAGCTCTCTCGTTCGTGAAAATGTCGTGACTGTGGTGGGCGGGA
>SEEV01000280.1 GCA_004211695.1 Rhodococcus sp. (in: high G+C Gram-positive bacteria) | reverse complement strand
AGCGATCCGGCGAGACTTCGGCGCGACGCGCCGGGTGGTCCCATAACTGGCAATCCGAGTGGTCCCATGAGGGTGGCAGAAATCCGGTTCAGACGGTCCCATGCTCATGGCAGGCGACACCTACATCCCGCGCCCTCCTGGATCGACACTGGCGGGGAGGACGACAACTCGGAGGCTGTGATGTTCGGCGGCGCCACGGTTCTGGCTCGGTGGTGGCGCCTGGGACCGTGGAGCGGTAATCCGATCATGCGGCGCAGCGACCGGATCGAATCCGTGGTCGTCCTGATCGTCGCGGTGGTGGTGCTGATGCTGGTACCCGTCGCCGGTGCGATCGGTACCGCAACCCATACCCGGCTGACCGACCAGGCCCGCTCGGCCGCCGCCAGCGGGCAGCAGGTTCCGGCGGTGCTGCTCGACGATCCCCGCCCACCGATGGCGGAGACTCCGACCTGGGGCCCGACCGGGCGCGACCAGGTTCGCGCCCACTGGGTAGTCGATGGCACCGAGCACACCGGCATCGTCGACACCGATATCGGGGCCCGGGCCGGGCAGACGGTCACCGTCTGGGTCGACGAGGGCGGCAACTACATGCAGGCCCCGAACACCGGAACCGAGAACGCCATCGGGGCCATCGGCGCGGCACTGGCGTTCCTGGTATTCGGAACGGCCGGTTGTGGCCTGTTCCTGATCGGGATCCACTGGCTGCTCGCGACATCCCATCGATCGCGGTGGCAGCGGGAATGGCGGAGTCTCGGACACACACCGGGATGGTCGATCAGCTGAGGGTCACGCAATACATCTGCGGAACACTTGGCGCCCGCTGGTGGTGCCTGACAGTGGCTGCAATCAGGTCAGTGTTCGCGGAGGCCATGAGCCTGGAAGGGCGCCGAACCGCGCAGGTTCCGATGGGATTCGACGATCACACCGATGCCGACCACCGCTACCGCCTGGACCGACAGGTCGGGTGTGTGCGACGCCTCGTGACGACGGTGCACGAGACCGAGCAGGGCTTGGATCCTCGCCGCTGCTGCGAGTTCAGTGCCCGCGGCATGCCGTGTGCAATAACGCTGAGTAGCTTGACGATCCGACAGCACGGGTGCCTCGATATGGAGAGGTATCTCGCCTGTGGTCGACGACAAACGTTGTTTACTCCGCACATCGAGTTCTCCGCGGATGTTGCGACTGTTTCTCGTTGTCGTGCGATTTCCCGACGATTCAGGTGGTTGTTCGGATGTGTTGTCGCCGACAACAGCCGCGTGCGGCTGCTCGTTGTCTCCGCCCGGCGCACTGCACGGCTCATGATGACCGGCCCCTGCCGGACAGGGTCGGAGGGCTCGCCGTCGTGAATGCGGGGTCACCGGCCGTTGTCGGGTTCGCCGCTGTGTGCGGCTATCGCGGCGCGTGCTTCGTGTTCGAGCATTGTGGCGGCCGCCCACCCGTCTGCGGCCGGGAGGATCGGTTCGCCGACCGCGAGGTGGATGGTTCCGCGGTGGATGATCCTGCCGTGGTCGGGCTACATCATCGCGCGGGTACCCGAGATCGCGACCGGTACGACGGGAAGACCGGCGTGGGCGGCGATCACGAACGCACCCATGTGGAAGGGGCGTAGGCCTGGCACCGGTGAGAGGCAGCCCTCGGGGAACACCACCAGCCGTTCGCCACCACGTGCCGCGTCCTCGAGGTGACGGGTGTCGGCCACGCTGTGTTCGCGTTCGGTCCGCTCGACGAATCGAGTGCCGATCCGCCGCAGCACGAAGCCGATCAGCGGTTTGTGCGCGAAGACTTCACCGGCCACGAAGGTGTAGTGGTGGGGGAGGATGGTGGACATCGCGAGGCCGTCGAGGAAGCTGGTGTGGTTGGCGACAACGACGCAGGGCGTCGGCCGCGCGAGCCGGTCGGCCCGGTCCACGGTCACGGTGGTGCCGGTGAGTCGGGCGAGGCTGCGGGCGGCCGCGCGCACGACAGCCCGGCGGGCGTCGAGTGCGGCGAATCGGGCCAGCTGCCACCACACCGGCCGGGGACGAGCCCGCGCGTCGCCCTGCTCGTAGCGGTGGCGGGTGGCGGCGCGGCGTAGTTTGCCGCTGGAGGTCTTAGGCACGGTCCCGGGTGGTGCGAGCACGATGTCGTCCGGTGGTGTTCCGAGCAGGTCGACGCTGACCCCGTTGATGCGTTCCCGCAGTCCGGCGAGCGCGGCAGCCGCGGTCTGGCGCGTTTCGGCGAGCACCGCCCCGAGGTCGGGGGCGACCACGACCCTCGCGTCGGCCGGCGCCGACCCCAGCGCGTTCGCCAGGACCGGGACCGCGGTCACCATCTCCACGCGGATGTGACACATCGCTTCCAGTGCGGCGGTGTGGGGGTCGACGACGACCAGACGATCGGTCCCCGCGGCAGCGAGTGCGTCGGCGATCACGCGCGCGCCCACCGCCTGGCCCGCCCGGCTCCGACGATCCTGGCGGGCGTACCCGAAATACGGAACGACCGCGGTCAGTCGCGCGGCACCGGATCGACGGCACGCGTCGAGTAGTAGGAGCAGCTCGACGACGTGTTCGTTCACCGGCGGTGCCGTCGGTTGCACCACGTAGACGTCGGCGCCGCGCACACATTCCACGGTCGGACGCAGTTCGCCGTCGGGAGACCGCTCCACTGCACAACCGGTGGGTTCGAGTCGCAAGCCTTCCGCCACGGCCTCCGCGAGCGGGCGGTTGGCCGTACCGGACACAATGCGCAGAGTCATTGCGTGCCGGTCCCGGACCCGGCTCGGTCGTCCGGCCTCCTCGGTGTCAGGTGCTCGACGAACCAGTCGCGGGCGAGGACGGCGACCTGCTCGAGGGTGCCCGGCTCCTCGAACAGGTGGGTTGCGCCGGGCACTACTGCAAGGGCGCTCTCACACGTCAGGGCCGCCCGCGCCCTCCGATTGAGGTCCAGCACGATCTCGTCACTCCCGCCCACGATCAGCAGTGTCGGTGCGCGCACCGCGGCCAGCCCGGCGCCGGCGAGGTCGGGCCGGCCGCCGCGGGAGACGACGGCGGCCACGTCGACCTGTGGGTCGGTGGCGGCCCGGAGCGCCGCGCCGGCGCCGGTGCTCGCCCCGAAGTAGCCGATCCGAAGATCGTTCACTTCCGATCGGGTGCCCAGCCAGCGGGTCACCTCGACCAACCGCTGCGCGAGCAGTTCGATGTCGAAGATCCGGGCCCGGTGGGTTTCCTCTTCCCGGGTCAGCAGGTCGAACAGCAGGGTGCCCAGTGCGGCCCGGTTGAGTACCGAGGCGACGTAGCGGTTGCGCGGGCTGTGCCGGCTGCTACCGCTGCCGTGTGCGAACACGACGATGCCGACCGGATTCTCGGGGACGGTGAGGTGCCCGGCCAGCGACACCTGCCCGGCCCGTACCGTCACCTCCTCGTCCCGCAGCGGCGGGTCGGCTGCCGGTGCCGGAACCGGGTCCGGGACGCGTTCGGCGGCGCGGCGTAACAAGTCGCAGACCTCGTCGTCGGAGGTTTGCCCGAAATGGACGTACCACTGCCCGACGGCGTCGAACCACCTCGGGGCCTCCAGCGAGATCACCTCGTCGGCTTCGCCGGCCAGATCGTGGATCGCCTCCCGAGATCCCACCGGCACCGCCAGGACCACCCGTGCCGCGCCGTGGGCCCGGGCCACCTGACATCCCGCGCGGGCGGTGGCGCCGGTCGCCATCCCGTCGTCGACGATGACCGCGGTCCGCCCGGTCAGGGGAATCCGTGGGCGCGCGCGCCGGAATCGCGCGGTTCTGCGCTGCAGCTCGGCCCGCTGGGTTTGCTCCACCATCGTGAGCTCCTCGGCGGTGACGTGCGCCAGGCGAACAACATCGTCATTGAGCACGCGCACCCCGTCTTCGCCGATCGCACCGAACGCGAACTCGGGCTGGTAGGGAACGCCGAGCTTGCGTACGACGATCACGTCGAGCGGGGCCTCCAGCGCGCGGGCCACTTCGTAGGCAACGGGAACTCCACCTCGCGGCAAACCGAGAACCACGGTGTTCGTGTCGCGAAAGGTCTGTAGCCGCTCGGCCAATCGACGTCCCGCGTCGCGGCGATCGAGAAACGGCATCGGGCCACCTCCTCCTCCGGTTGTTCACCACCCTGCGCCCGAGCTCACTCCTTCGACAGGGCCGGCCGTTACCAACCGGTGGGACCTTGGTCCTTCACGAGAAACCGCATCACCTCCACCGAGCGGCACGAACAGCCGTGTATCCACTTCCGGCGCTGAAATCCAGGATGGCAAGGACCGCCAATGGTATTGGCTGTCAGAAGAATTGACCCGACACCGGCGGATTCGGTACAGCACTCAGGGGATCGATCATCCGAGTTCCGCTCGCCGACTGCCCGAAGGCCAACTCGGGTTGGTGTGGCACCCCGAGTGGGCCGACCGCTATCACATCGAGTGGCGCGTTCAGTGCTGTCGTTACTTCGACTGCGACCGGGATACCGCCGCGCGGCAAGCCGAGAACGACGACGTCGGTTCGTCGGTACATGTGTAGTCGCCGGACCAGGCGCCGTCCCGCATCAGCGCGATCGGCGAATACCATCACAGGACCCGCTCGGATCGGCGCCGTCCTGGGCCTGCGCCGAATCTACGAACCGTCCGACGCGGCGTTCTACTGGCCGTTGGTCCCCCAAAGGCCAATATCGTGTTCGCAGCATGATGATCGGCTCGGAGGGTTACCAGCCCGGCAACCCCGCCCGGTGTCTTTCCTCGCGACCGACCGTGCGTGGCAGAAACTCGACATCGACGACGGTTACACGGTGTAGTTGCCCCGCAATGTGTAATGGAAGCGTATGACTGACGCCGAGAACGACTCGCCACCGACACCGCGGGGCCGCCGGGTTCGGTGGCTGCTCGGCATTCTTCTCGTCGTCGTACTCACCGTCGAAATCGTCCTCATCTGGCCTCACCTGTCGGAGAGCATCCAGAACCTCGGCGACCTCCGGTGGGGTTGGGTCGCGGCGGCCGTCGTGGCGTCGCTGGCGTCGATGTTCAGTTTCGCGCGGGTCCAGCGGTGCCTGCTCGGAGTGGCCGACGTGCACGTGCGTCAGCGGCAGTCGCTCGCCGTGACACTGGCCGCCAATTCGATGAGCGTCACGCTGCCCGGCGGCCCGGTCCTCGCAACCACGTTCTCGTACCGACAGACCCGGATCTGGGGAGCGAGCCCCGTCGTGGCCACTTGGCAGCTCGTAATGGCGGGCGTGCTGCAGGCGACCGGTCTCGCCCTGGTCGGCCTCACCGGCGCCCTCATGGTCGGCGCGAAGACCAACCCCTTCTCGTTGATCTTCACCTTCGGCGGGCTGTGCGCGTTCCTTGTCGTGGCACAGTATGCCGCCTCGCGACCGAACGCGCTCGAGGGTGTCGGGATCACCGCCATCAGGGTCGCCAACGCGGTCCGGAAGAAGCCGCCGCTCACCGGGATCCGGACCTGGAAGCACATAGTCGATCAGATGAGTGCCGTGCGGATGAGCCGCACCGACACCGCTCGCGCGTTCGGGTGGTCGCTGTTCAACTGGGTCGCCGACGCGTCCTGCTTGGCCTTCGCGTGCTATGCGATCGGCGGTCATCCGAGTTTCGCGGGACTCGCGGTCGCCTACGCGGCGGGCAACTCCGCCCGCTCCGTGATTCCCCTGCTTCCCGCCGGACTCGGCGTGATGGACGCCGTCCTGGTCCCCACGCTGACCGCCGCCGGGCTCAGCGGCGCCGAGGCGGTCTCAGCGATCGTCGTGTATCGGTTCGTGAGCTTCATCCTGATGGCCGCGATCGGCTGGATCGTGTTCGGGGTGCGGTATCGCGGCGTCGCCCAGGACGAGGAGGGGCCAGACCTCGGGCCGCTCTGGGGGCAGTCGAAGTAACGAGTCTCCCGCCTCCTCGCGACATCGACACCTGCGCCGTGACAGCCTGTTGGCGCGACTGGATGAGTGTCGTAAACAGGTGACCGCTATCTAGGCACGGGCACGAGTTCCTCTACATCCTCAAGCGGGGACTATGAGGCTCGTGAGATACCTTCGCCCCTCTGGGATCGCCGCGAAAGCGGTCGGTCGGATGTTCTTTCCAGCGGCGGGATCGCTAAGCCCGCGTTGATGTACGAACGCACAGCCGAAGGTCTCGCTGAAGCCCGTGCCTGGGCCCACGCAGGCCGGGGGTCGAAAAGTGTTGTGCGCCAACTGGAAACCCATGGTCGTTGCATGAGCAGACCGGCTTCGACGGAAAGCGCAACTGCACCGTTGCCGAGTTCGGCGTCACTCGCCCCACTATCTGTCGTCGTCTGCCCCCAAGCTCAGTCGAGTCCGCCGCCGTTGCCCGGGGTCGTTGGGTGGTGGCGGAGGGGAAGTCCGAGCGCGGTCCGGTCGCACACCCGCGCGAGGTCGGTGGCCGTGACGATACCCGTCAGGTGCCGCTCACCGTCGACGACTGCGATCAGATCGAGACCCGGTCGGAGCAGTACCGCCGTGGCCACGTCCGCCAACAGGGCGTCACTCGTTACGATGTCGGCGTCGGGCAAGGGCCGGGCGAGTGACCCGATGGTCGTCCGGCTTCGCGCCGCCGGGGCCGTCCGGGCCAGATCACCCAGGGTGATCACCCCGACGGGGTGCATGTCCGGGTCGACGACCGGGAAGAGCCGGTGATGGGACGACGAGGCCGCGGTGGCCAGGAATCCTTCGACGGTGTCGCTCGCAGCCCCGGCGAGGGGACTGGGTGTCATCGCATCAGCCACGTGAAGGTCCCCGAGACGGTGCCGTGCCGATGCGGTCATCAGTTCCACATTCGCCGCCGTCCGCAGAAACCACCCAAGCAGCATCACCCACAGCCCGCCCGCGCTTCCGAGCAGAATCGCCTGTGCTCCGCCGAGCAGGATCAGCACCAGTCCGAGGGCCCGTCCGCTCCGGGCCGCCGACGTGGTGGCAGCCAGTCGGTCACCGCTGCGACGCCACAGGACGGCACGGAGCACCCGGCCGCCGTCCAAGGGCGCGCCGGGCAGCAGATTGAATATCGCGAGGATCAGGTTCGTCGTCCCGAGCCAGATGAGCGCAGCGGTCACGAGCGGACCGGTGAACTGTTCGACCGAGAAGGCCACGACGAGGGACGCCACACCGATGAGCAGGCTGGTGATCGGTCCGGCGAGGGCGATGTGGAGGTCCGCCTGCGGATCGGGCGGTTCGTCGCGCAGCTCGGATATCCCGCCTAGCAACCACAGGGTCACCCGGTCGACGGAGACGCCGTGGCGGCGTGCGACGACGGAGTGAGCGAACTCGTGTGCGACGAGAGTCAGGATAAACAGTGTCGCGGTTACTGTGCCGATGATCCAGTAGTGCAAAGTGGGCCGCCCGGCGAATTGCACCGGCAGTATCGACAGCGACAGCAGCGAAGCCAGCAGCGCCAGTGTCGCGATGAGCGACCAGTGCACCGAAATCCGGATACCGGCTATCCGGCCGACGGGAATCGCTCCGCACAACATCGGGGCACCTCCTGCCTGGAAGCAGTGGTCGCCGGACGCGACCCGAACCGTTCCATTCCACCCCGGACCGGATCGGCACGGCAGGGCCATTGGTCACGTCCGCCGGGACTGCAGCCGGCGCGCGGTCGACTCGGTCTCCGCACCGAGTTCGGTCAGCCGCGGGTCGCCGAAAGTGACTTCAGCTTGTCGCGTGTGCAATGGACAGTTCAAGTGCACGGCGAAGGCGGGTAACCCCGGGCACAGACCTGCAAAAGGGAACCGGCCTCGAGCCACTCGTGGATGGGCATGCCGCCGGCCCCGGGCTGCGGACAGCTTGCCGGTCAGGGCAGATGGCGCGGATATAGGTGTCGACGTCGATCATCCGGGGAAGTGTGTTCGCCCGACCTCTGCGGTTGACGTGGTTGACTTCGTGAGGCACTATCGTGGTTGACAAGGTTGACGCGAAAGGGTGAGGTGTGGTGATGACGTCGCTGGTGGAGCAGGAGAAGCAGTTGATGGAGGAGCTGTCGCGGCGGGTGCACCGGACGTTCGCCGCGGCCGCTGCGGCCGGTGTGCCCACCGACGCATTCGCGGACGTGCAGGCGATCGCCGATGCGATGTCGGCCGCACTTCCCACCCATCACGTCTACGACCAGGTCGTGGGCCCGTTCTACGACACGGCCGGCTTGACTCGGTGGTGGAAGGTCAGTCGGCAGGCGGTGAGCAAGAAGGTCGCTACCAACGCGGTGATCGCCTGCCAACTAGAGGAGGGGCACTGGGTCTACCCGGTGTGGCAGTTCACCAGCAGCGGCACCGTGGACCCGACGCTGATGCAGGTGTGGCGTGTCCTGCGTGCGGGGGCGGACCCGTGGACGTGTGCGCTGTGGCTGCGGGCACCGCAGGATGCGCTCGGCGGCAAGACCGCATCGGGCTGGTTGACCGAGGGCGGCCGGGTCGACCCGGTCCTGACGGCGGCCCGCGCGGACGTGCAACGGTGGGCCGCGTGACCCGGGAGGACGTTGCGCTGCGGGCGCCAGGAACGCGGACGCTCACCGGCTTTCCCGGTTGGCGGATGACGGGGAGGCGGCAGGTCAAGCGTGGTCACCGGGTCTCGAACGGGCCGTGGTGGTTCTCCTTTTCGGGTGGCGGGCGATTCGATCTGTCCGCGCCGCGGGGCACGTGTTACGTCGCCTTCGATGAGACGACGGCGATCCGGGAGACGGTGGGGGAGGCGTTGGCATCTCTCGGGGTGATCGCCCACGACTTCGCGGCCGAGCGGATGCTGTCGACTCTGCGGGTACCGGGCACCCATGACCTCGCGGATACCTGTGCGGACGCGGCTGCCGAGTACGGGCTCACCCGGGAGTTGTGTTCGATGACACCGTACGACGTTCCCCGGGCGTGGGCGGCGGCGTTCGATGTCGACTTCGACGGCATCCGGTA
>SEEV01000755.1 GCA_004211695.1 Rhodococcus sp. (in: high G+C Gram-positive bacteria) | reverse complement strand
CGTGGGGGAGTCGAGATACGGGGTGCACACGACGGTGAACCGCCTCGTGCCTTCCTCGATGACGGCGCGGGCGAGTTCTTCCTTGGAGGCGTAGTGAAAGTACAGCGCCCCCTTGGTGGCCAGGGCCTGGGTGAGAACCTCGCTCAGCTTCGTATCGGCGTAGCCGCGGCGGGTGAACACCTCGGCCGCGGCATGGAGCAATGCGCGTCGAGTGACTTCCGCCCGTTTCTGGGTGGCCATCCACCTGCCCTTCGAGTATCGAGATCATCGGCCGGATACGAATCCTGACCCCTCCTGAACGGGGTCGAACGACGCACTGCACATGCATACCCGATGTGGAGGTTCGTCGCATGGTGTTCGGTGTGCCTTTATTCTGCAAGGCTTTCCGGCCTCGTAGAAGATGACCCGCCGCCCGGATTTCGGATTTTGTCGACAAGGACTGCCCCAGGGGTGAGCCGGACGGGCGACGGCGTTCAGGGCGGCGGCCGGCGGCTGCACTTCAGGATCGTGGGAACACAGGCGCGAGGTGAGATGGCCGCTCGGGCGGCCCTGGAACTGTCGGCGCCCCGACATCGGAGGTCCCACCGAGGACCCGCCCCGCGACACCCTCGCCTTGGCGGAGATCGAGCAGTGGTCGCCCGACACCCGAAGGATCGACGAACGGGACTTCAGGTCTTGGCCGTGGCCAAGGGGCAGGTGTCAGGTCGACCCAAGGCCGAAAACCGCTGTGTGCTCGGCGGGCGTGACGGTTCGAAGGACCGCGCGCGTGGCCCGTACCCTTTCGTGCGCACAGTCTTGTTCGGCGTTCATCGACGTCGCGGCAACTGCTCCTGCGCGTTTCCGACGGCCGACATGAGGTCGCGTCCCAGGCGTTGGTAGGTGCGCAGCCACACTGCGTCGACCGGTTCGTCGTGGAGGTGCGCCATCAGCGTTTCGCTGTTGTTGTCCGCATCCAGCCATCGGCGCATCTCGGTGGTCCGGTCCTGCACGGCGTGCAGCAACTGCTCCGGAACGGTCGAGTTCGTCATCGGGTGCCGTCCTCCCTTGCCGTTCACCTCAACGTTTTTCGTTGCTTATTGTGGGTGGGTGTGTTGGCTGTCATGCGTTCCATCGTCGGTTGTCGCCACCGTCAGGCGTATTCGAGTGAGTCGGCCTCGTCGAGCGAGTCCCAGGCGATCTCGTAGCGCTTGCGGGTCATGTCGTCGGCGTCGGTGAGGAGCGCCTCGAACAGCGACCGGGGGTCGGCGTGCCATGACCTGGCCAGGGCCTCGATCTCATGCGGGGAGAAGAGGCCGGACCGGGCGGTGGCGGAAATCCAGTCGTCGAAGTCGCGCTCTCGGATCCGTTCGACTGCGTCGAGGTCGACCTTCCCGTCGTCGAGGTCGAACGAGAACATTGCCGCGACAACGTCTCGGGGCGACTGGCTGGCGATGTCGGCGGCGACCCGGCCCGTGATGATGGGGTTGCGGACCAGCTGTTCTGTGGTCATGGCGACCGCACCTCCTCGAGTGGGCGAGGGTTCCGACTCACTCTGTGTGTCGATTCGTGGGGGAAGCCTTAGGTGGCGTGTTTCTCAGCAGGGTAAGGCATCTCCGCAACGCTAGCTGTGGCGTGCGTCACATTACTGGGTGGTAGTGATTGAACCCGCAGGATCAGCACGTCGGATGCGGCGATGGTTGCACTGTTGGAGTGTTCCCGGATGGCATGCGACCCAGCGTAACTGGACAGTTGACCTAATAGCGTTTGCGCTCAACATATTCCACACTGTCACCGGAGCCGACTCGGTTCCCGGGTGCTCGGGTAGTGGTGTCGGCACGAATGTTCGGGCCGCGGAGGCAGGGCAGGGAGCGGCAGGATGCGGGCACATCGACAGATGAGGTGGGCGGCCGCGGCAGTGGGCGTCGGGCTGGCC
>SEEV01000279.1 GCA_004211695.1 Rhodococcus sp. (in: high G+C Gram-positive bacteria) | reverse complement strand
GGGGCTGTGGTTCCTGTACGGACTGTTCGCGTTCTTCGCGTTGCTGTCCTTCTTCTTCGTCCGGTCGAAGGTCCGGGAGACGAAGGGGATGGAGCTCGAGGAGATGCACACCTGACCCACACCCACCTACGGATCCGGCCGAATCACAGTGTGATTCGGCCGGATCTCTTCGTGTGGGGCACCCGGGTCTACTGGCCGGTGTTCTCCGCACGCTGCGCGTCGAGACCGGCGACGACGCCGTTCTGTTGCCCGGCGCGCGAGTTGCCGAGACCGGCGAACCATCCGGTGATCTGCCGGGCGACGTCCTGCGCGGTGAGACCCAGCTCGGTGTGGATCTGCGCGCGCGACGCGTGGTCGAGGAACCGTTGCGGCACTCCGAGATCACGACAGGGCACGTCCACCCCGGCCGACCGCAGCGCCGCGGAGACGGTGGAACCGATGCCGCCGTGCAGACCGCTGTCCTCGACGGTGACCACCATCGTGTAGTCCTCGGCGAGCGTCACCAGGGACTCCGGGACCGGCAGGACCCACCGGGGGTCGACGACGGTCGCCGAGATGCCCTGCTGTTCCAGGCGTTCAGCGGCGGCGAGCGCGAGACCGGCGAACGCGCCGACCGACACGATCAGCACGTCGTTCCGGTCGGAGGCGGCACGGAGGATGTCGACGACGCCGTCGAGTCGGCTCACGGCGGGCACGTCGTCACAGACGGTGCCCTTCGGGAAGCGGAGGGCGGTCGGGCCGTCGTCCACGGCCAGCGCCTCGTCCAACTCCTCCCGCAGGGTGGCGGTGTCGCGGGGAGCGGCGACTTTCATTCCGGGGACGATGCCCAGCAGCGACATGTCCCACATGCCGTTGTGGCTGGCGCCGTCGTTGCCCGTGATCCCCGCACGGTCGAGGACGAGGGTGACGGGCAGGTTCAGCAACGCCACGTCCATCAGCAGTTGATCGAATGCGCGGTTGAGGAACGTCGAGTAGACCGCGACCACCGGGTGCAGCCCCCCGAGAGCGAGACCGGCCGCCGACGTGACGGCGTGCTGCTCGGCGATCCCGACGTCGAACATGCGGTCGGGGTACTTCTCACCGAACGCCGCGAGACCCGTCGGGCCCGCCATCGCGGCGGTGATCGCCACGATGTCCTGCCGGTGGCTCGCCTGATCGATCAGCTCGGCGGAGAACACCGACGTCCAGTCGGCGGACGCCTTTCCCGTCGACCTGCCCGTCACCGGATCGATCACGCCGGTCGAATGCATCTGATCGGCCACGTGGTTCTCGGCGGGCGCGTAGCCCATGCCCTTGCGGGTGACGGCGTGGACGATGACCGGCCCGCCGAACGCCTTCGCGCGGCGCAGCGCGGATTCCAGCGCAGCCTCGTCGTGCCCGTCGACCGGTCCGAGATACTTGATGCCCAGATCCGTAAACATCACCTGCGGGGCGACCGCGTCCTTGAGACCCGCCTTCATGCCGTGCAGAACCGAGTAGGCGGTGCGTCCCACCCACGGAAGCTTCTTCACCATCCGACGACCGCTGTCGAGGATGCGCTCGTACCCCGGCTGGAGGCGGAGGGCCGCGAGGTGGTCGGCGAGCCCGCCGATGGTCGGCAGCGAGTCGAAATCGTCCTTGCGGCCGGTGAGGATCTTGTGGACGTACGCCTGGTGGCCCGTGTCGAAGATGATCGGGTCGGCGGGCGACTCGAAGATGCGGTGCAACGCGAGGGTCAGCTCGACGACGCCCAGGTTGGGACCGAGGTGCCCGCCGGTCGCCGCGACCTTCTGCACGAGGAACTCACGGATCTCGGCGGCGAGCTGCTTCATCTCCGCCGAATTCAGCTGACGAAGATCGTCAGGCGTCTGGATACGGGCAAGAACACCCAACGAGATCGCTCCCTCCGTGATGCACGCTGCCTTGCGTGCCTCTGCCACGTGGCTGTCGTGTCACGTCACAGTGGAACCAGTCTACGGAGCCGCGGAAGGTCGGGACACACGGTACCGGCCGCTGCGGCCCCGTGGTGCGGCTTCGTCCTCGGGCATTCCGGCCACAGCCGTGACCGGCTTCACACAATTGTGTCGCCGGGCGGGCCGAACGGAACACCCGAAATCGTCGTGAACAGCCTCTAGGGTCGTCTCATGAGCACCGTCGTGGACGCGCTGATCGGAAAAGTCTTCACCGAAACCCGGAAGAATCGCGGCGGCGAACTCGCCGACTACATTCCCGAGCTCGCCGCAGTCGCCCCCGACTCGTTCGGCATCTGCATCGCGACCGTGGACGGCTACGTGTACGAGGTGGGCGACACCCGCCAGCCGTTCACGATCCAATCCATTTCGAAACCGTTCACGTACGCCGTGGCGCTCGCCGATCGCGGGCCCGACGCCGTCGCCGAGAAGATCGACGTCGAACCGTCCGGGGAGCCGTTCAACGAGATCAGCCTCGATCCGAGGACGGAGCGGCCCCGCAATCCCATGATCAACGCCGGGGCGATCACCGCCGCGTCGCTGATAGCCGGACCGGACGTGGACACCCGGTTCGAGCGGATCCGGGCGACGTACTCGAGGTACGCGGGACGGGACCTGACATTCAACCGGTCGGTGTACGAGTCCGAGTCGCGGACCGGCCACCGCAACCGGGCCATCGGGCACATGCTGCGCTCGTTCGACATCATCACCGACGACCCCGACGAGGCGGTGGACCTGTACTTCCGCCAGTGTTCCCTCGACGTGACGTGCCGCGACCTGAGCCTGATGGCCGCGACGATGGCGAACAACGGTGTCAATCCCGTCACCCGGGAGGCGGTGCTCGAGCCGTTTCTCGTCGAGCGGGTCCTGAGCGTGATGTCGACGTGCGGCATGTACGACGCCGCGGGTAAATGGGTGTACGAGGTCGGATTGCCCGCCAAGAGCGGGGTCGGTGGCGGGGTCGTCGCCGTCCTCCCCGGGCAGATCGGGATCGCGATCTATTCACCGCGCCTCGATTCCCACGGCAACAGCGTCCGCGGAGTCGAGGCGTGCCGGGCGCTGTCGAACGAGCTCGAGTTGCACTTCCTGCACGTCACCCGTGCCGCCCGCTCCGCGGTGCGCGCCCGGTACTCGGTGTCGGACGCCCCCTCACGGTTGCGGCGGTCACCCTCCGAACGGGCCGCCCTCGACGACGTCGGCAAGCGGAGCCGGATCTACGAGCTGCACGGAGACCTGCTGTTCGCCGGCGCGGAGAGCGCCGTTCGCGAGATCGGCGCCGTCGAGGAAGACCTCGAGGTGGTGGTCGTCGACGTCCGCCGGGTCGACGAGGTCAGCGGGGTCTCGCGCCGGATGATCGAGACACTGCGGGCCGACCTCGCCGACCGGAGGTGTGCGATCGCGTTCGTCGACCCGGCCGGTCTGCTCGGCAACACCCACTCCGACCTGTCGGGGAACACCGGCAGGGTGTTCGCCGACCTCGATGCCGCCGTGCAGTGGTGTGAGGACATCCTCCTCGAACGGCACTGCAGCACGGCCCGGCAGCCGTCGTCCGTCACGATCGCCGAGCATCCGATGCTGTCCACCCTCAACCCGCAGCAGCTGCAACGGTTCACCCGCGACCTCGTCACCCGCTCCTACGCTCGCGGTGAACTCCTCGTCCATCGGGGGGACCGCGCGTGCGGGCTGTTCCTCATCCTGTCCGGGCGGTTGAGCTCCACCGTCAGCGACCAGTCGGGTGCGGTGCACCGGGTGATGACGTTGTCGGCGGGGATGAGCTTCGGGGAGATGACGATGCTGCTCGACTCCCGCTTCCTCAACGACGTCCGAGCCGACACGCCGGTGACGGTCGCGGTGCTGACATCCGAGCGCTACGCCGAAATGGCCTCGGAGGAACCGAAACTCAAGTTGGCGCTGCTCGAGCGTCTGGCGTCGGGCGCGTACGAGCAGCTCGATGTGATGCTGCGATCCCTGCTGCGGCAGGGCGACGGCCTCTGACCGGCTCCCGCGAGAGCCCCGCGAAAAGGCGTTGCCCGATTCGGAAAAATCGGACAGGCTGGGGGCTCGGAATCGACGACGCCGAAATCGAAAGCAGGGGGCAATGCTCACAGCGACCAAGCTGGCCATCGAGACGACAGGACTCGTCAAGACATTCGGATCCACGCACGCGGTCGACGGCCTGGATCTGGCCGTTCCGCTCGGCGGCGTCTACGGCGTTCTCGGGCCGAACGGTGCGGGCAAGACCACCGCGATCCGCATGCTGGCCACACTGCTGCCCCTCGACGGCGGAACGGCCACCGTGCTGGGGCACGACGTCGCGAGCGAACCGGACGCCGTCCGCAGCAAGGTCTCCCTGACCGGGCAGTTCGCGTCGCTCGACGAGGACCTGACGGGCACCGAGAATCTGCTGCTGCTCGGCCGGCTGTACGGGTATTCCCGGGCGGCGGCCCGCACCCGCTCCGAACAGTTGCTGGCCGCGTTCGGACTCGAGGAGGCGGGCACCCGGCAGGTGAAGAACTACTCCGGCGGTATGCGCCGGCGGCTCGACATCGCGGCGAGCATCATCGTCACCCCCGAGATGATCTTCCTCGACGAACCCACCACCGGACTCGACCCGCGCAGCCGCAACCAGGTGTGGGAGATCGTCCGGGCGCTGGTCGCCGGCGGCACGACGGTGCTGCTGACCACCCAGTACCTCGACGAAGCCGATCAGCTCGCCGACCGGGTGGCCGTCATCGATCACGGCAAGGTCATCGCCGAGGGCACCACGGGCGAGCTCAAGGCCTCCGTCGGATCGGGCGCGCTGCACGTGCGCGTCACCGATGTCGCGACTCGTCCCGCGGCGGCGGCGTTGCTGCGCCAGGTCCTCGAGGTGCCGGTCGTCGAGGAGGCCGATCCGGCCGCCCTCACCGCCCGCATCGACGACCCGAAGCGGGTCTCGCGGGCGCTGCCCGCACTCGACGACGCCGGAATCGCCGTCAGCACGTTCGCATTGGGGCAGCCGAGCCTCGACGAAGTCTTTCTCTCCCTCACCGGCCGACCCACCGAGGAGCATGCGTCATGACCTCCACCACCGACCGGACCGCCGACACCGCCACCGCTGTCGCCGACGTCCTGCGGATGCCCGGCCCGCGGCCGGCCAGACCGACCGCCTGGTCCACCTCGCTGTCGTTCGGGTGGCGTGCCCTGCTCAAGATCAAGCACGTCCCCGAGCAGCTGTTCGACGTGACGATGTTCCCGATCATGTTCACGTTGATGTTCACGTACCTCTTCGGGGGCGCGCTCGCCGGGTCGACCAGCGCGTACGTCCAGTTCCTGCTGCCGGGCATCCTCGTGCAGACGGTCGTCATGATCACCATGTACACCGGCCTGACGCTCAACAAGGACATCGAGAAGGGTGTCTTCGACCGGTTCCGGTCGCTTCCGATCTGGCGGCCGTCGCCGCTCGTCGGCGCGCTGCTCGGTGACGTCGTCCGCTACACCATCGCCTCGATCATCGTGCTGATCCTCGGGCTGGTGCTGGGTTTCCGCCCGGACGGCGGTGTGATCGGCGTGGTCGCGTCGATCGGACTGCTGCTGCTGTTCTCGTTCAGCCTGTCGTGGATCTGGACGATGTTCGCGATGCTCATGCGCACCGAACAGGCAGTCATGGGCGTGTCGATGTTCATCCTGTTCCCGCTGACATTTGCCAGCAATATCTTCGTCGACCCCGCGACCATGCCGGGCTGGCTCCAGGCCTTCGTCGGCGTCAACCCGATCAGCAAGCTGGTGACGTCCATCCGCGGGCTCATGGCCGGGTCGGTGGAGATGGCGGAACTCGCCGTCGTGCTCGGTTGGTGCGCCGGGTTCGTGGTGATCTTCGGGCCGCTGACGATGCGGCTGTACAACCGCAAGTCGTGACGGTGGCGACATCCGAGCCCGCCGAGCGATCGGTGACGGTACGAGGATCCGGAATCGTGTCCGCGGTTCCGGATCTCGTCCGCGCCGCCGTCACCGTGACGGCGACACGGCCCGCGGTCGCTGCCGCTTTCGAGGCCGTCGCGCGGTCCACCACGGCCGTCACCGACGTTCTGCGCGGACACGGCATCTCGGGCCCCGACCTCGCGACGACCGGACTGTCCGTGCACTCGGAAACCACCTGGACCGAGGGCCGGGGCAGCGAGGTGACCGGATACACCGCGGCGACGACGCTGCAGATCACCGTCCGCGCGGACGACGCGGACGGCCCGTCCGGGGCGTCACCGGCACAGGTGGTGGCCGCCTGCGTGGCCGCGGGTGGCGACGACATCCGCCTCGGCGGACTCGAATTCGACTTCTCCGACCCTGCCGCCCTGACGGCCACCGCCCGGGAGCGGGCGTGGGCCGACGCGCTCACCAAGGCGGAGCAGTACGCCTCGCTGTCGCATCGTGCACTGGGCGAGGTGCGGGAGATCACGGAAGTCGACACCGGCGACGTGTCACCGCGGCCGGTCGTGAAGGCGTTCGCGGCGGCCGACTCCCCGATCGCCGTCGAACGGGGCGAGAAACCGACGCGGGTCGACGTCCGGGTGCGGTGGCGCCTGACCTAGATCCGCGGTCCTCGCTGCTGAACCGACGCGGTGAAGGTGTCGTTGAGCTGGGTCAGCGATGTCACCGCGGCCAGGGCCTGTTCCTGGGACCAGCCTTCGAGCATGCCGCGCAGGCGTTCGGCCCGACGTTCGGTGGTCTCGCGCAGGATGTCCATTCCGTTCGGCGACACCCGGATACGGGAGGCACGTTTGTCGTCGGGGTCGGCTGTTCGGAACACGTACCCCGCGTCGACCAGCTCGGAGATCTGCCGGCTCAGCGAAGACTGACTGACGCAGAGGTCGGTGGCCAGTTCGTTCTGCCGGCACTCCCCGCGCGCGGCGAGCACGAAGAGCACGCTCGTCAACGCCGGTGCGATCGGAGTCTCACCGCTCGCGGCGACGACCGCCCGCAACGATCGCCCGAGCGCGAAGACCGCATCGACGAGCGCTTGCGCAGTATCTGCCTCTACCGACATCCAGTCCCCGTCCCAACACTCTCCATTTACGGGGTCAACTATACGTAAAGTTGCGTTCGGTAAACAACGATGCACCCGTGTCAGCGTGTCAGCAACGCGATGCACTCCACGTGGTGCGTGAGAGGGAACGCATCGAACGCACGGAGTTCGTCGAGCCGGAATCCGTGCCCCAGGTAGAGACCGATGTCGCGGGCGAACGACGCCGGATCGCACCCCACGTGGACGACGCGTTCGGCGCCGGCCGCGGCCACCGCATCGATCACGTCCCGTCCCGCGCCCGCGCGCGGCGGATCGAGCACCACCACCCGCGGCGGGCCAGTCAACCCGGGCATCGCGCGCTCCACCCGGTCGGCATGGAAGCGCACCTGCGGGACGTCGGACAGTGCGGCCTTCCCGTCCGAGACGGCCTGGCGGGAGGACTCGACGGAATCCACGTGCCCGGACGCTCCCGCGTCGCCCGCAAGGGCGGCGGCGAACACTCCCACCCCGCCGTAGAGGTCCCACGCGGTGTCTCCCGCGGACATCCCGGCCCATTCGGCGACCACGGCCGAATAGGTGTCCGCGGCGCCGCGGTGCGCCTGCCAGAACCCGGTGGCGGCGAGCGCCCATTCGCGGTCACGCACCCGTTCCACCGGACGACCCGAACCGACGACCACACGTTCGGCTCGCGGCGCACCGACTGCGGCGCGCCGTGCCATGGCACCGCGACGCCCGGGGCTCGTCCGGCCGGTCCGAGACACCTTCGGCGGGGCGATCTCGACGACGTGCCGCTCCCCCGTGCCGTCGAGAACGATCTGAACCTCGCTGCCCGGCGTCCAATCACGTTCGCTCACACCGTCATAGGCGGCGACGTCAATCTGCGGGCACGCGAGCTCGGTGACGATGCCGGAACTGCGATGCCGATGATAGCCGGGACGCCCGTCCTGATCGACGGCGAGCCGCACCCGCGTGCGCCAGCCGGTGCCGTCCCCCGTGCCGGGCAGTTCCTCGACCTCCACGTCCCGCTGCACCCGCGCGAGCCGCACCAGCTGTTCGGACACCACCTGAGACTTCATGTCCCGCTGCACGTGCAGGCTCGCGTGCGAGAAGTCGCAGCATCCCGCGCCGCCCGGACCCGACACCGGGCACACCGGGGTGACCCGCTCCGGGGACGCGTCGAGGATCTCGATCGCGTCGGCCCGGCAGTAGGACCCGCCGCGGTCCTCGGTGACGAGCGCCGTCACCCGCTCTCCCGGCAGTCCGTGCCGGACGAACACCACCCTGCCCTCGTGGCGGGCGACGACGAAACCGCCGTGCCCGGGGTTTCCGAGCCGCAGTTCGAGGCGGCGATCCAACCAGTTCTCACTCAACGTTTCTCGCCCGTCACTTGTCGTCGGGTTCGTAGCCGCGGCGCGAGGCCCCGGCCGTGTATTCGATGTTCAGGGTCTTCGCCTTCTCGGACGAGTTCAGCTGCCACGGAACGCTCGTGACCATCACGCCAGGCTGGAACAGCAGCCGGCTCTTGAGCCGCAGCGCGCTCTGGTTGTGCAGGATCTGCTCCCACCAGTGGCCCACCACGTACTCGGGGATGAACACGGTCACGACGTCCCGCGGCGAATCCTTGCGGACGCGGCGCACGTAGTCGAGGACCGGTTTGGTGATCTCGCGGTACGGCGACTCGATCACCTTGAGCGGCACCGCGATGTCGCTCTTCTCCCACCGGCGCACGAGCGCCCGCGTGTCGGGTTCGTCGACGTTGACGGTGATCGCCTCGAGGGTGTCCGGCCGGGTGGCCCGGGCATAGGCGAGCGCGCGCATCGTCGGCATGTGCAGCTTCGAGACGAGGACGATGGAGTGCGTCCGGCTGGGCAGGACCCCGTCCCATTCCTGTTCCTCGAGTTCCCGGGCCACGCTGTCGTAGTGCTTCCGGATCAGTTTCATCACGACGAAGATCGCGACCATGGCCACGATCGCGATCCAGGCGCCGGCCGCGAACTTCGTGATGAGCACGATGATCAGCACCGCGCCGGTCATGGCCAGCCCGATGGAGTTGATCACCCGGGAACGCTGCATCCGCCGGCGCTGGGCGGCGTCGTTCTCGGTCTTCAAGTGCCGGGTCCAGTGCCGGATCATGCCCGTCTGGCTCAGCACGAAGGACACGAACACGCCGACGATGTACAGCTGGATCAGCTTGGTCACCTCGGCGCCGAACAGGACGACGAAGGCGATCGCGGCGCCGGACAGGAACAGGATGCCGTTGCTGAACGCCAGACGGTCGCCGCGCGTGTGCAGCTGACGGGGCAGGTAGCGGTCCTGCGCGAGGATCGATCCCAGCACCGGGAATCCATTGAAGGCCGTGTTGGCGGCCAGCACGAGGATCAGGGCCGTCACGATGGCGATGAAATAGAACCCGATGGGGAACCCGCCGAACACCGTCTCCGCGATCTGCGCGATCAGCGTCTTCTGGTGGTACCCGGCGGGGGCGCCGATCAGCTGCTCGGCCGGGTTGTGTGCGTACACGATCCCGATCTTCTGGGCCAGGATGATGATGCCCATCAGCAGCACGATGGCGATCGACCCCAGCAGCAGCAGCGTGGTGGCCGCGTTGCGGGACTTGGGCTTCTGGAACGCCGGCACGCCGTTGCTGATCGCCTCGACACCGGTCAAGGCCGCACACCCGGAGGAGAAGGCCCGCGCGATGAGGAACGCGAACGCGATCCCGTACAGGTGGGAGTCCTCGGCCTCGAGTTGGAAGCCGGACGATTCGGCGCGCAGGTCCTCGCCCAGCACGAAGATCTGGACGAACCCCCACAGCAGCATCAGAGCCATGCCGGCGATGAATGCGTACGTCGGGATCGCGAAGGCGGCACCGGATTCACGGATGCCGCGCAGGTTGATCGCGGTCAAGAGGACGATGGCCGCGACCGCGAACAGCACCTTGTGCTGGGCCACGAACGGGACCGCCGAACCGATGTTGGACGCGGCCGACGAGATGGAGACAGCCACCGTGAGGACGTAGTCCACCAGCAGGGCGCTGCCGACCGTCAGCCCCGCGTTGGGTCCGAGATTGACGGTGGCCACCTCGTAGTCGCCGCCGCCCGAGGGGTAGGCGTGCACGTTCTGCCGGTAACTGGCGACGACCACGGCCATCACCGCGGCGACGGCGAGGCCGATCCAGGGGGTGTAGGCGTAGGCGGAGATGCCCGCCACCGACAGCACGAGGAAGATTTCCTCGGGGGCGTACGCCACCGAGGACATCGCATCGGAGGCGAAGACCGGGAGGGCGATCCTCTTGGGAAGCAGCGTGTGCCCGAGCTTGTCGCTCCGGAAGGGTCTGCCTAGCAGTAGCCGCTTGGTGGCGGTCGAGAGCTTTGACACTGCCAAAGCGTAAGCCGTCCGCGGAAAAGCTGGACCCTCACCCACCAATGTGTCCGGATTGCGATCTCTGTCGCGGTTGCTCTTCTGTCTGCGCACTGTACGGTTCGATTCGGTACGCACGTACTCGAGACGTGACGCCAGAGCCCATGAACGGAGTACAAGGTGTATGTGGTCATCATGGGATGCGGCCGGGTCGGCTCATCCCTCGCTG
>SEEV01000754.1 GCA_004211695.1 Rhodococcus sp. (in: high G+C Gram-positive bacteria) | reverse complement strand
GGTGCGACCACCGAGCAGTCCGGCCACCACCTCGAACGGCACATCGGCGTGCTCGAATGCGTCGACGTCGAAGTCCCGGACCTGCGCGAGGAGCCCGGTGAACGGCATGTCCGGCCGTATCTGAGCCCGCAGTGCGAGAGTGTTCACGAACATGCCCACCAGGGAATCGAGCACTCGTTCCCCGCGCCCGGCAACGGCCGTGGCGACGACGACGTCGGGCTGGGCACCGTGCCGCGACAGCACCACGGACAGCGCCGCGTGCAGAACCATGAACGGTGTCGCGTGATGCTGTGCGGCCAGGTCGTGCACGGTCTGCTGCACACCCGCCGACACCTCGAACTCGACGACACCAGCCCGGTTCGACGTGCTCGTCGGTCGATCCGACGGAAGTGGCGCCATGCTGTCGACACCGTCCAGCGCTCGACGCCAATGCTCGACCCTGCGCTGTCCGTAGTCGCCGTCCAGCAACTCCCGCTCCCAGACGGCGTAGTCGGCGTACTGCAGCGGCAGCGGATCATCCTGCGGGGCAATCCCGGAGGAGTGCGCGGCGTAGGCGCTCAGCACGTCGGAGACGAGCGGGGTCAGCGACCATCCGTCGGCGGCGATGTGATGGATGTTCACGGCCAGCACGTGACTCTGCGCGTGCAGACGCAACAGTGCAACGCGGATGGGCCGGTCCCGGGTCAGGTCGAATCCGCGGGATGCGAATTGCTGCATGAATTCGGCGGGATCGTCCACGTCGACCGGATTCAGGTCGAGCGCGACGGGGTCGAGGATCTCCTGGTAGGGATGGCCGTCCACGGGGTACCGCGTCCGCAGCGTCTCGTGCCGCCGGATCACTCCCTCGAATGCCGCGGTCAGCGCGTCGACGTCGAGCGCGCCCTCCATCCGCACGGTGGCGGGCAGATTGTATGTCGGCGACTCGGGATCGGTGCGGTTCAGCACCCACATGCGGTACTGGCTGCGGGACAACGGAATACGGTCCGGTCGGGGGCGTGCGACGAGGGCCGGACGCAGGTCCGTCTCGGGGACCGCGTCGTCGAGGGCTTCGGCCAGTTCGGCAACGGTGGGGTGCGTGAACAGAGTTCGCAGCGGCACCACGTGACCCACGGAGTCGGTGAGCCGCGCCGTGAGCTGCGTGGCCAGCAGAGAGTTGCCGCCCGCGTCGAAGAAGTGCGTCCCGCGGCCGACGTTCTCGATTCCGAGGACATCCGCGAACACCCGTGCCACCGCGCGTTCGGTGTCGGTGTTCGGCGGTTCGTTTTCGGCGACCGCCAGTTCCGGCATCGGCAGCGATCGCAGGTCGAGTTTGCCGTTCACGGTGGGCGGTTCGGCGTCGAGCACCACCACGGCGGTCGGCACCAGGTACGCCGGCAAGGATTCGGCGAGGCGACGTCGCAGATCGTGGCTGTCGCTGTGACCGTGTGGCAGCACATAGGACACCAGCATCTCGGTGCCGGCGTCGGAGGTGCGCACGACGGTGCCGGCGAAGACGACGTCGGCGAGCCGGGCAATGACGGTGTCGATCTCCGCAGGCTCGATGCGCACTCCCCGCATCTTGATCTGGGAGTCGTTGCGGCCCAGGTACTCGAGCTCGTATCCGACGGCGGTCTTCCGCCAGCGCACCAAGTCACCGGTGCGATACAGCCGTGCACCGTTTTCGGCCGCGACGAACCGCTCCGCCGTCAACCCCGGCTGGTCCGCATATCCGCGGGCCAGCCCGCTGCCCGCCAGATACAGCTCCCCGGACACGCCGGGAGGCACCGGACGCAGCCGGTCGTCGAGTACCACTGCGGACACACCGTGCACGGGTGTACCGATCGTGACCGGCTCCCCCACCACCAGCGGTCCGGTGCTGAGCGTGTACATGGTGGTCTCGGCGGGGCCGTAGGCGTTGTACAGGCGACGGCCGTCCGCCCAGC
>SEEV01000753.1 GCA_004211695.1 Rhodococcus sp. (in: high G+C Gram-positive bacteria) | reverse complement strand
ATCTCCCCCTCGTCGCCCCACTGCGCCACCATGCGGTCGACCTCGTGGGCGATCGTCGCGGCATGGCCCTTCATCTGCTCGCCGCGCAGCGCCTGGTTGTGCAGCATCTCCTTGCGGCGCTCGGGGCTCGCGTCGAACACGACGCCCTCGCCGAAGATCGGTTTCATGAAGGGGTAGGCGGCCTGCTGGTCGAGATCCTCGTCGGTGGAGCGGAAGAAGAATTCGTTGGCCTCGGCGCCGGACAGCAGCACCACCTTCTTGTCGGCGAGCTGGAAACGACGGCGTCGGCGATCGCGGAGGCGCGCAGGAAGTACGAGTGCCGGGCGAATCCCCATTTCGCCCAGTCTTCGAGGACGGGTCCGATGACCTCCTCGGTGGTGTTCATCCCCATGGACGTCTGGGTGGGGCCCGGACGCACGCCCGACGCTCGGACGCCGGTGCCTTCCAACTCCATTCGCATCTGTCGGCCCATCATTTCAACACCTGCTTTGGCGGCGTTGTAGGCGCCCATCCGCGGCCGTGGTGTGTCGGCGCAGTCGGATCCGATCAGGACGAAGTCTCCGCGCCGGCGTTCGATCATGCCGGGGAGGATGCGGTGCGCGAGACGCTGCGCGCCGACCAGATGGACGTCGACCTGAGCGAGGAATTGATCGGGGTCCATCTCGTGCGCGACGGAGAACTCCAGGTCGCCGGCTCCCGACAGCGCGATCTCGATGGGGCCCAGCGCTTTTTCTGCCGCGACGACGAACTCGTCGATGGAGGCGGTGTCGGTGACGTCGAGATGGTGCGCGAACGCTTCTCCCCCGTTGCTGCGGATCTTCTCCGCGATCTCCTCGCACTCGGCCAGCCGGCGGGCCCCGAGCGCGACGGGATGACCGGCCTCGGCAAGCGCGTAGGCCGTCGCCGTGCCGATTCCCGAAGACGCCCCGGCGACGATCGACGGTCGCCGCTGCGGGTTGGGCTCGAATCTAGGCATCGCGGACCTGCACTTTCATGGGGAGGACGGCGAAACCTCGCACGTTGGTCGAATGGACCCGCACACTGTTCGCCTCGTCGATGTCGAAGTCGTCGATGCGGGAGACGAGTTCGGTGAGGGCGATCCGCGCCTCGAGCCGCGCCATGTGGGCGCCGAGGCAGAAGTGGGTGCCGCCGCCGAAGCTCGCGAGCTTGTTGGAACTGTCCCGGCCGATCCGGTAGTCGTCAGCATCCTCGAACACCGCCGAGTCGCGGTTCGCGGAGCCGATGAGGATCAGCACCTTGTCGCCGGCGGGAATCGTCCGGTCGTGGAAGTCCAGGTCGACGGACGCCGTCCGCGCGACCATCTGGCTGGACGTGTCGAAACGCAGGGTCTCCTCCACCCACTCGGGCACCCGGCTCGCGTCGTCGAACACGTGCCGCGCCTCGTCGGGATAGCGGAAGCCCCAGTACAGCGCGTTCCCGAGAAGCTTGGTGGTGGTCTCGTTGCCCGCCACCACCATCAGGAACATGAAGGCGATGATCTCGTCGTCGGTGAGCCGGTCGCCGTCGATCTCCGCCTCGAGCAGGGCGGACGTGAGGTCCTCGGTCGGCTTCTTCCGCCGCTCGGCCAGCATGTCGGCGTAGTAGCCGACCAGGTAGAGCGACGCCTCCATCGCGGCGTGGGGCACGTCGAGGACCCCCTCCTCGCGGTGCACCACCAGGTCGGCGAGTCGGCGGAGTTCGCCGCGGTCGGCCTCCGGCACCCCCATCAGCTCCGAGATCACGTCCATCGGGAGCTTACCGGCGAACTCGGCGATCCAGTCGAACTCCCCCGCCTCGAGCGCCGGGTCGAGGTACTGCCGGGTCAGATCCGCGATCCGCCCCTCGAGTTCGTTCACCCGCCTCGGCGTGAAGCCGCGGGACACCAACTGGCGCATCCGCATGTGCCGCGGATCGTCCAGTGCGAGAAAGGACATCGTCTTGTGGGCGTGCGGGCCGTAGGCCGCCGGGTCGAGCGACACCCCGTTCGCGCTCGACAGACGTTGGTTGTCGCGGAACGCCGCGACGACGTCCTCGTGCCGGGACAGCGCCCAGAAGTCGAGTTCCTCGTTGTAGTAGACCGGCGCTTCTTCCCGCAGTCTTCGATACGTGACGTACGGATCTTCGTGGAAGCCATAGTCGTACGGATTGAACGTCACCGGATTGTGTGACACCCCGGGCATCGAGGCTGCGGTCATGGC
>SEEV01000752.1 GCA_004211695.1 Rhodococcus sp. (in: high G+C Gram-positive bacteria) | reverse complement strand
CGATGACCGCAGGAACGCGCGACTCGTCGAGCAGGGTTTCGTTCAGAGCTGCAACCACTTTCAATGCCTCCGTATTGACTGAGCGATCAGGTCCGGCCAGACACTATACGAAAAACCGGGCGCCGCGTTGTTCGAGCAGGCCATGGCATCGGCGCGCCCGCTCGACCCACCAGCGTGAACGCTCCGCGGACGCGGCGAGAGCCGTGACGCGTTCGACGTCGGGTACCACCGGACCGACGGCGAGGTTGCCGTCCACCGGTTCGCGGCCGAGGGCCACGTCGGCCTCGAAGAGCCCGCCGGTACCGAGTCCGCACGCGAACTGCAGTTCGGGGAGCGCAGCGGCGGCGGCCACACCTGCGGCGATGCCGACAGCGGTGTCCAGCGCACTCGACACGACCACCGGCACGCCGTGCGAAGCCAGCTCGTCGGCGAGCGACAGCAGTCGCCGCATCCCGCCCAGTGGCGCGACCTTCACGACGGCCACGTCGGCCCCGCCAGCCCGCACGACCTTCAGCGGATCCTCTGCGCGCCGGATGCTCTCGTCGGCTGCCACCCGTACGTCGGGGAACCGTCTGCGGACCTCCACCAGCTCGGGCACGCTCGCGCAGGGCTGCTCGGCGTATTCGAGCGGACCGTCCGCGGTGAGGGCGCGCAGCGCGGTCTCGGCCTCGCCGACCGTCCAGCCACCGTTGGCGTCGACGCGCACGTTCGGGACGAGTGCGCGGACGGCGGTCACCCGGGCGACGTCGTCGGCGAGGGTCTGACCACGTTCGGCCACTTTCACTTTCGCGGTGCGGGCGCCGGGGTACCGCGCGAGCACGTCGGGCACCCGGTCTGCGTCGACGGCGGGGACGGTCGCGTTGATCGGCACCTGCGTGCGCAGCGCGGGCGGCGGCCCGAGCCACGCATCCTCGATCGCCGACTGCAGCCAGTGCGCCGCCTCGTCGTCGGCGTACTCCGGGAACGGCGCGAATTCGCCCCACCCGGCGGGGCCGCGCAGCAGCAACGCTTCTCGCGTCGTGATGCCGCGGAACCGCACGCGCATGGGCAGACTCACCACGACGGCGTCGGCCAGGACCTCCCGGGCGGAGGGCAGCGACGTCACGGGGTCAGGGCTGTCCGGGCAGGAGCACGAGCATGAGCGCCTCGCATTCCGCGAGGAGCGTGTCACCGTGCGTCAGCCGAGCGCTGATGTACGTCTTGCGGCCGTCGACGCGGTCCACCTCGCCTTCGACGGTGAGGGTGGTGTTCAGCGGGGTGATCGCGCGGTAGTCGACGTGCAGAGACGCGGTGCGACTGATGGGGCGGCCGTAGGCGTGCACGATCATGCCCATCAGGTCGTCGAACAGCAGCGGCAGGGTGCCGCCGTGCGCGGCGCCGTTGCCGCCGAGGTGGTAGCGCCGGAACTGGCCCGTGCTGCGCACCCCGTCCGGCCCGAACTTCTCGATATTCCACGGCGGCATGAGCAGGCTGCCCCGGCCCGGGAGTTCGATGGTCCGCCCGGCCGGCGACCGCCCCTCGGGTGCCACGTACGGCCCGAGCAGTTCGGCCAGCTTCTCCACCTGGTCAGCGGCCTGCACGAGCACGTCCTCGGGGGCGTCGACGGACACCGCGAGGTCCTGCAACGTGCGCATTCCCTCGACGAACCGTGGCCAGTCCGGACCCGGCGTGGCGGGCTCGAACTTGGGGAACCCACCGTGGTGCTCGTACTCGTCGTCGCCCTTGCCGTCGAGACTCGTGACGTCGGCAGCCTGTTCGCTCATACCTGCACGGTAAACCCGGGCAAAACTCCTGCGCGCGCGGACACCCGCCAACGGCACCCGATAACCTCGGAGCCGTGACTTTCAACCCGCAGCACTGGCGACCGGTTCCCGGTTTCGAGAACCTGACCGACATCACCTACCACCGGCATGTCACCCAGGGAATCGTC
>SEEV01000751.1 GCA_004211695.1 Rhodococcus sp. (in: high G+C Gram-positive bacteria) | reverse complement strand
CGCGCCTTCAACGTGACGACGACGCCGTCACCATGCCGACGAAAACCTCGAAAACAGTCCGAAGCCGTCTGCATTTACAGCGACGCGATCATCTGCATCTTCAGTGACGGGCAACAACCTCGTCCGGCCGCCGCGCAGCGATCGCGGGTGAGCGCCCGGCGAGAAGTGCGGTCAACTCTTCGGCGTAGGAGACCTGTTTGCGCAGTGTGCGGCAGCTTCCCTCGGCGCGGGCATGGCATTCGGACAGAAATGCGTGCTGCCGCCTTGTCCTCGACAGGCTGGTCCGCGGGCAGCATCTGCAGGGAGTCGAGGAGCTGGCGCATCTCGTCGAGGGCGGGCGCCGGTGTTTCGACCCATTTTTGTCAGAGGGACGACCTACGGTGACGATCGCGACGAGCAACAGGTCGCCACTCACTGCCCAGACCGTGACCCGTTCCCGGTCCTGATCTGCGGGGTTCCGCAGATTGGTGTGTGGCGGCCTGTTGCTCTGTACATGAAGTGGCGGTGGGGCGGAGCCGACGATCGACCTGCTGTCACCGGCACCTACGCGGTGCGCGCCTCGACGGACCTGACGGGTACGGCCGGACTCGTCGGACACTTCCGGGGCCGCACCGCTACGGGCGGGTTTATCCCAGCCGTTGCTGGTCCCGTTCCCGGATCATCTGGTCAGCGAGCCGGTACACCGCCACCTCGTCGGGGATTCCGACGTTGATGGCGGCCTCGCGGGCCGCGAGGAACGCCCGAACCTTCTCGTCCCCCTGCCTGCGGTCGCGGTACAGGAACGCCTGGCGTGCCTCGGCGAAATCCTCGAGCACCCACCACTGGAAGCGGTCGAAACCGGCGGCGATCTCGGCGATCCGCACCCGCTCCGACCGACGACTGCGCCACCGGCCGGCCAGGTCCGATCCGGCGAGCAGGACACCGAGGACCATGGCGCAGACCGCGGTGATCACTGCGCGCCCCCTCGCACGGCCGCGGCCTTGGCCTTGGCCGGCTCACGGGTGACCGTGATCAGGGCGCAGGTCGCCGCGAGCGCGGCCACGAGGATCAACACCAACGGCAGTGAGAACTCGGCAGCGGTCACCGCCCCGACGGTCGTGGCGATGAAGGCGAGCACGGCGAGCACCCAGAGGACGCGGGCCACCGCGGTGCGATGGGTGAGCTGGGCGGCCGAGCCGCCGACGACCAACAGGGCGCCGATCCAGAGGGTCCAGGTGGTCATGGGTGGTGCGGGGTCCTTCCAGCGTCGCGGGGGTGAAAACTGTTTCGGACAGGGTGTCATGCCACCGGCGGTCGAGCAGTCCGGGCGGCCCTCGCGGGTCGGGGATCGCGCCGCACTCCCGGCAACGTGACCCGGAGAAGGTCGCCGGAGCTGCGTTAATGGGCGCACAATCGGCCCTATGCGGCTGATTGCGCCGATGCTGGCCACCCCGGGTAACCCACCGGAGAACACCGGCGACTGGGCGGCGGAAATGAAGTACGACGGCTTCCGCCTCCTGGCTGCGGTCGGCGGCGGTGAGCCGCCGGTGTTGTGGACCCGCAATCTCAACGTCGTCACCTCCTCGTACCCGGAGGTGGTAGCGGCGCTGTCCGAGAAATTGGGCGGGCGTGGCCGCATCGTCTTGGACGGCGAGATCGTGGCCCTTGCCCAGGGGCGGCCGTCGTTCGTCCGCTTGCAGAAGCGGGCGAACACTCTGCGGCCGACCACGGCCCTGCGCCGGCAGGTGCCGGTCACGTACCTTCCGTTCGACGTTCTCGCTGCCGACGGTGACGATATGACGCCGGCCCCGTATCTGGAGCGCCGTGCCGCCCTCGCCGACCTCGGCCACGAGCTGCACGGCGCCGGCCTGCCCGTCCAGTTCTTGCCGCACTGGATAGGCGTCGATGGTCCTGTCATTCTGGATGCCGCCCGAAATTCCATGATGGAAGGCGCGA
>SEEV01000022.1 GCA_004211695.1 Rhodococcus sp. (in: high G+C Gram-positive bacteria) | reverse complement strand
GGGAAACCATTCCCGAAACTCCTGATACGTACGCGGGTAGTCCACGCCACCCACCGGGCCCTCAGCTGCGAAATCCACTTGACCAGCATAGGTCCACTTAAGCAGATAAGCAGTACAAACATTCGAGTCAATGCTTGATTACGGCCATGCACTGGTGTGGATTTACCTCGAGGCACAGCCTCTTCGCCCCGCCCATCCGCAACCGTGCCGGCGCCGAATACCTGCCGTGGGAATGGTGATCGATGGGCCTGACGGTGCCGCTCGACTGGGTGGCCACCTCTTGACCTTGGTGGGCGAACGGGACTTCCACGCGCTCGCCCCTGCGATCTCGCAGATCGCGTGCGACGTCACCGACAGATCGCCGTTCACCTCGGTCGTGACGTGGATGGTCACGACCATCGCCGACCTCATCGCGGATCCGACGGCCAGCGTCAACGACGCCGTTGACAGCTTCGTCAACGTCGTCCCCCTCGTGCACGACGGAGACACACTCGACGAGGAGTTGCCCGAACCCGCCGAGTGGTTGTTCACCGCCGTCGTCCGGCACCTGCAGAGCAGGCACCGGACGGGATCCGCTCCCCCACCACCGGCACCGGCCGACACCGCGCTGAGCCGCATGCAATCTCTCGTCGAAGGGTTGCTCTGGCTCGACGCACTCCTCGAGCGCGGTCACAGCCTGTAGTCGAGCGGTCAGGGTTGCAAGTGAGCGTGCTGCCCAGGAACCAGGGGAGCCCGATCACGATGGGGCGTGAGTTGATGCTCGAAGCGGAGTGGCTCGAGCACGTCGACCGGCTGGAAAGTTCGCTGATCCTCGAAACGCTCGAGCAGAGCCGTGTCCTGGCGAGCGATCTCGGGTAACGCGACCGACTCCCCTTGACATGCAACATCTTCAGGGTGACGGCCGTCTCAGCTCGGAATAGGCGGGACCGTGTGCCCGTTCCCCCCATGGACCCGATACTGCACGGCCGCACGGAGGACGGTGCAGCCGAACGACGCACAAAGGACATATATCTGTGAATCTCTTCTCCCCGTTGACCCTCGGCGAACTGGAACTGCCCAACCGTGTGGTGATGGCACCCCTGACCCGCGTCCGTTCCGGGCGCGACGGCGTGCCGGGACCGCTGGTGGTGGAGCACTACCGGCAGCGCTCCTCCCTCGGTCTGATCGTCGGCGAAGGCACCTACCCCAGCCACGCCGGCCAGGGCTTTCCCGGCCAGCCGGGGCTGGTGACACCCGAGCAGGTCGCCGGGTGGAAGAACGTCGCCGACGCGGTGCACGAGGCCGGCGGTCGGATCGTCGCCCAGGTCATGCACGCGGGTCGCGTCACCCACGCGGGAACCACCGGCGGACACGAGGTCGTCGGACCCAGCGCCATCGCCATCGAGGGCGAGACCCGCACCTACGACGGCAAGGAGCCGTACCCGGTCCCCCGCGCGCTGAGCACCGAAGAGCTCCCCGCCGTGATCGAGGAGTTCGTCCAGGCGTCGAGGAATGCGGTGGCGGCGGGGTTGGACGGGGTCGAAATCCACGCCGCCAACGGCTACCTGCTGCACGAGTTCCTCTCACCGGCGTCGAACCAGCGGGAGGACGCGTACGGCGGCTCCCCCGCGAACCGGGCGCGTTTCGTGATCGAGGTGGTCGAGGCCGTCGCGGACGCGATCGGCGCCGGCCGTGTGGGTGTCCGCATTTCGCCGGAACACAACATCCAGGACGCTCTGGAGCTGGATGCCGACGACGTTCGGGCAACCTACGGCGCACTGGTCGATGCCATCGCGCCGCTGACGCCCGCCTACCTGAGCATTCTGCACCAGGACCCGGCCGGGTCCCTCGTTCAGGACCTGCGGGCGCGATTCGGCGGTCCCGTGCTGGTCAACAGCGGTTTCTCGGTCGTCACCAGCCGGGACGAGGCGCTGGCCCTCCTCGACGACGGTCATGCCGACGCCGTGGTCGTCGGACGTCCAGCGATCGCCAACCCCGACCTGGTGCGGCGCTGGCAGGAAGACCTGCCGCTGAACACCCCCGATCCGCTGACCTTCTACTCGGAGGGCGCGAAGGGTTACACCGATTACCCGGTGCTGCAGCACTGAGCCCCACCTGCACGGCACCGCACGGTGGTCCCAAGACTCCAGGTCATGGGGCCATCGTGCTGTCGGATGCACGACCCCGTGTCGCGTATGTCGGTCCCGCCCCGTACGGTTAGTCGTAGTTGAGTACACAGCTACCGAGTTCACGGGTCGTCCGACGTCCGTGCTCCGTTCTGGCGTAGCACTCGCGCACAGTGCGCGAGGACGCCCCTTCCACTTCGATCTTCTCGTGATCTGCCGGAAGTCTGTCTTCCGGACCAACGATCTCCGGGGTGCCTGCAGGACGAACACAGCGGGCAGCGCGACGGTCACAACAGTCGAAAGGTGATCGTTCATGCCACTCACCGTGCAGCACACCACCCGTTACGCCGATGCCCTGATGACGCTCGCGCTGGCAGCCCACCGACCGGCAACCGTCGTCAACACCGGCTCCGGATACGCGGTCAGGGTCGATTTCGAACACAGCGTCCATCTGCTCGCCACCAATGCGCCGGGGGACCTCAGTTCGGATCCGGACGCGCAGCACCCGTGGACCGTGCGTTTCGTTCAGAGGCAGCCGGGAGGCGAGGACACCCTGTTGGTCGAGGTGACCGGGGAATGGCTCGTCGACGCCTTCGACCGCGCACTGGCCGCCCTGCCGATCGCCGGGATCGGGGACGACCCGGACGCCGAACCCTCGTCACCGGCCTGCAGCGTAGCGCCGACCGCCTCCGGGTAATAGGTCCGCGAGCCTGCCCAATCGCTCGACCGCGGGCAGTGCCTGCGCGATCTTCTCCGCGTCGAGCAGTTCGGACAGGTCGTCGAGCGCGGGCCCGACCTATCTGTTACTCCCAGTTTCCCGTACTCGACCTAGCCGCTCAGGTCGTGACCCGTGGCCGCGCGAGCATAGGAGTGCAGGCTGGTGATCACCTCGGCGCGACTGCGGCGTCCGGCCAGCACCTCCATCTGGTAGCCGTCCTCCATGGCCACGAAGTTGGCGGCGAGCAGGCGCGGCGGGTCGGTGAGCGTGAAGTGGCCCTGCGTCTGTCCGATGACGAGAATGCCGGAGTAGACGGCGATTTGACGTTCGGTCAGGGAACTGTCCAGGGCCGCCGCCTTGGCGTCGCGGAGAGTTCTCGGCCAGCACTCGAACAGGAGTCGGACCAGTTCGTCGTCCGGACCGCTGGCGACGCCGTGGTCGATGCAGGCGCGCAGGCGGTCGCGCGCGTCGGGGAACTGTTCGGCGACGCGCTCGCGCTCCTGACTGAATCGCTCGATGGCCCGCTGATACGTGTCGTAGATCAGGGCATCCAGGTCGCCGTAGTACAGCACCGCGGCCGGGGTGACGCCGGCCTGCTGGCCCCCTGATCCTTCTTCCGCGCCACTGCCGTCGCCCCTGTTCGCCCTAGTTCTTATACGGAGATTTAAACAATACCTGCCCAGCTATTGACAGGTAGATCACACTTCTCTTAAATTTCTGTTTAACGAATCCGTTTCCGAACTCAGGAGCCACCGTGTCGACCAACCCCACCGACGCCGAGACCAGCCTCGACCCACCACCCACGCCCACCGGGAAGGGACTCCGGGGCGGCTCCGTCGGCCTGCTCGCCGCGGTCGCACTCGGCCTGTCCTCGGTCGCGCCGGCCTACAGCATCGCGGTCACCCTCGGTTTCGTAACGATGGTCGTCGGCAACCTCGCGCCCGCCGCCCTCCTTCTCGGATTCGTGCCGATCCTCCTGACGGCGTTCGCCTTTCGTGAGCTGAACCGCGAGATGCCGGACTGCGGCACCACCTTCGTCTGGACCACCCGCGCCGAGCCTGTCCTGGCTCAACCCGCTGGCGTTCGGTGGCTTCGGCCCGTTCGCCGAGGCCGTGTTGCTGTGCCTGTTCATCTACTGGGGCTGGGACGCGCTGATCACCGTCAACGAGGAAACCCGCGACAGCGACCGCATCCCCGGCCAGGCCGCGGTGATCTCGACCGTCGTCCTGCTGGGGACGTACCTCTTCACCGGATTCGCCGCGATCAGCTTCGCCGGCACCGGCACCGAGGGGCTGGGCCTGAGCAATGCCGACAACGCCGCCGACATCCTGGCCACGCTGGGGCCGCCGGTGCTCGGCACGGGTCTGTCGAAGGTGGTCGAACTCGCCATCTGCGTTTCCGCGATCTCGGCCCTGCTCACCTGTGTCATCGGCAGCTCACGTGCCACCCTGTCCATGGGTTCGCACGGCGCTCTCCCCCGGGCCTTCACCCGCATTCACCCCACATACAGCACCCCCGCGTTCGGCACCGTGTTCTTCGGTGCGACCGCCGCCGTGCTGCTCACCGTACTCACCCTCGTCTCGGGCAACTTCCTGGGCGACGCCATCCTCTCGATCGGCCTGCTGATCGCCTTCTATTACGGCGTCACCGGACTCGCCTGCGTATGGCACTTCCGCCACCGGCTGACCGACTCGCCGCGCGACCTGTTCCTCCGGGGCATCCTGCCCGCACTGGGCGGAACGATCATGCTCGCCGCGTTCGCACGCAGCGCCCACGACATGCTCGACCCGGACTACGGGGCCACCTCGTTCCACGGCATCGGCGGGGTGTTCCTGCTCGGTGTCGGCTCGATCGCCGTCGGCGCCGTGGTGATGGTGCTCGTCCGCACCCGTTTCCGCCGTTTTTTCCGCGACGGCCGGACCGCCGTCACCGAACTGACCGTCACAGAGGACTGAACCATGCGCACACTGACCATCGCCGCCATCCAGACCGCCCCGGTCACGTTCGACGTGGAGGCCACCTGGCAGCGATTCGCCGACCAGGTCCGCGCCGTGCGCGACACCTTCCCCCACGTGGAACTCGTCGTGGTTCCCGAACTGATGCTGGCCGCGGAGGCGCCCCTCCTGCAGGCCCGCGCCGACTGGATGGACGGGGTGGCGCAGCCGCTCGCCGGACCGCACATCGACCGGATCTGTTCGCTCGCCGAGGAGACCGGTCTGTGGCTGGTCCCGGGTAGCCTCTACGAGCGCGGTGACGACGGAAAGATCTACAACACCGCGATCGCCGTGTCACCTCTCGGCGAGGTCGTCGCCCGGTACCGCAAGGTCTTCCCCTGGCAGCCGTACGAGCAGACCGCCCCGGGCAGCGAGTTCGTCGTCTTCGACATCCCCGGCACCGGCCGCATCGGTCTGGCCATCTGTTACGACGGTTCCTTCCCCGAGACCGCGCGCCAACTGGCCTGGCTCGGCGCGGAGGTGATCATCCAACCGACCCTGACCACCACCCGCGACCGCGAGATGGAACTCGTCTGCTCCCGGGCCAACGCGTGGACCAACCAGGTGTACGTCGTCAACGTCAACGGCGCCGACCCGGCCGGCGTCGGCGCGAGCGTCGTCGTCGACCCCGAGGGCACCATCCGCCAGCAGGCCGGCTCGGGCGAAGAAGTCCTCGTCGACACCCTCGACCTCGACGCCGTGACCCGGGTCCGCACCTACGGCACCTTCGGCCTCAACCGTCCGTGGGATCAGCTCGCGCGGTACGGCGCACAGATTCAACTCCCGATGTACGGAGCGACCTTCCAGACACCGCCGTGGCACGACGACGCCCTCGCGACCCCGGCGTCCACGCCCAGCTGACGGGTCGGAGCGGTGCGGTCGGAGGCGGTTGTCGTGAGACCCGCCCTTCCGGCCGCCGCTGCTGGATAATTACCAGGGTGAGGCCCCTCGCTGCTTCGTCCGTCGACACGGTCCTTCAGGACTATCAGCCGCGCATCCTGCGCCGCTACCTGTGGATCACTACGGCGCTGCACGTGGCGGGGTTCGTCCTCCCTCCGATGGTCGGGTTGGCGATCCGGCCGGAGACCGTTGCGGCGCGCACCGCCGGTGTCCTTCTCGGACTGTTCGCACTCGTGGTCGTGTACCGGGGCGGGCGCAGACCGAGTCGGCGGGCCTATCGGGTCTGCACGGCGGCTACGCTCCTCGCCACACCGATCGTGATGTCCGGTCTCGTGCTCGCCGTCGCCCAACTGCTCTGCGCGATCGCGGCGATGTTCCTGGCGATGTACTTCGTCGTGTTCTACCCGAAACTGCAGTCGAGACTCCTCGTCGGCTGTCTCACCGCCTTGATGGTGGTCGCGGTCGCCGTCGCTCCCTCCGCCCTCACGCTGGTGCCGGTCGACGTGAACACGGTGACGGTGAAGGCCGCAGTTCTCGTCGTGGGCGTCGCGTGCGTGCTCGGCGCGGCCGAGATGTTCGGATCCCTGACCCGGACCCTGATCGAGTCGGCCAGTACCGACGCGCTGACGGCCCTGCTCAATCGCGCCGGGTTCGAGCTCGCGTTCCGGCACGCACTCGAAAGCGCCGGAACGGGGCAGGTCTCCGTGGCGTTGGCGCTCATCGACGTCGACCAGTTCAAGTCGACGAACGATCACTACGGTCATGCCGCAGGTGACGCCGTTCTCGTCGACCTGGCGAACTACCTCTCCGCGAGCATGCCCCGCGGCGCCCTTCTCGCCCGGGTCGGCGGCGACGAATTCGTCTGCTGCGTGGTCGGAGAGCACCACGACGAATTACCCGCGGCGATCGATCGACTCGCCCGGCGGAGCCCTACCCCGTTCAGCTTCGGCGCCGCGTCGTGCACTGGCGAACCCGACCCACTCACCACGCTCTATCGCCACGCCGACCGTGCGCTGTACGCGGCCAAGCAGAGACAGCGCCCCCCCGAACCGCCGGCCGACGACCCGTGGCTGCGGACGGGATGGAACGTCTGAGCCGACCACGCCTCGTCGATCATTCGGCGAGGCGGGCGGTCACCGGGCGTCGGGCGGCCGGCCTCACGTGGGTCACCATCCACACCGCACCGACCACCACCGCGCAGCCCGCGAACTGCCCGGGGCTCGGACGCTCGTGGACGATCACGATGGAGACCAGCATCGCCAGCACCGGCTGGAGCAGCAGCAACGTGGCGCCCACCTCGGCGGCGAGCCTCGGCAGGGCGAATCCGATAAGGACCCAGCCGAGAACTTGACTGCTCAGCGACAGCGCCGCCAACCAGCCCACCGCGGGCCATCCCGGGGTGAGATCCACCGTTCCCCACAGTGATCCCACCGCGGTCCCGACGACCCCGGCGGCAACCGTCGACACGAACACCTGCGACGACGCCCGGTGCGCGGATCCGGCGCGGCCGATGACGAAGATGTAGATCCCGTACGCCACCCCCGCCGCCAGCGACAGCGCCGTCCCGAGGAACAACTGGTCTCCGTCGCCTGTGCCGCCGAGGATTCCGCCCGCGAGGGCCACACCGGCGAACAGGAACGGAACCGCCACGACGAACCGGACCGGCACCCGCGCGCGGAAGAAGATCCACGCGAGCAGTGGCACGACGATCACCTGGACGTTGACGACCACCGTCGAGATGCCGGCGCCGATCAGGTGGATCGACCGCGCCCAGAGCGCGAAGTCGACACCGAGCATCATGCCGCCGAACACCTGCGCCGCCACCACCCGGCGCGGAATCCCGCCGAAACGCCGAAACTCCTGCAGCGCCAGGAACCCGAGGATGGGCAATGCCAGCGCACAGCGGAAGAACGTCGACGTGGCCGGCTCCACCCCGGACAGTTTGATGAGACTTCCGGTCAGCGACGTCGCCACCGCACCCGCGAGAACCAGCAGTCGCGGATCCACGGACGCGATGCTGAAGGAGGGGCCGACGAGAGCACGGGGACGGGAGCGGAGGGCGGTAGTCACCCGGTAAATTCTCCGAGCCCCCACCCATCACCACAAGTGAATAGTCGTGTCATGAAAACGGTAGCATCACTACCATGTTGAGCTTGGATCGACTCCGCGCGTTGTGCGCCGTCGCCGAACACGGATCGATCGGCGCGGCCGCCCGCGCACTGCACGTGACGCCGTCGGGGGTGTCGCAGCAACTCGGCAAGTTCGAACGGGAGGTCGGCGTCGCACTGCTGGTACCCGCCGGCCGCGGCGTTCAGCTCACCGACGCCGGCCGGCTCCTCGCCCGGCGCGGGCAGGAAGTGATATCGCTCCTGGCACGGGCCGAATCCGAGGTCGTCTCGCTCGACCGCGACGTGGTCGGCGAACTCCGGATCGGATCCTTCTCCTCCGCCGGCCGAGTGGTCGTGCCGACCGCCGTGGCAACGCTGCGCAGGCGCCACCCGCAGCTCCGGGTCAGCTTCATCGTCGGCGAGACCGAGGAACTCATCCCGTCGATCGTCAGCCGCGAACTCGACCTCGCCATCGTCGACAGCTGGGTCACCATGCCCCTGCAGCTCCCCGAGGACGCGGTTCACACCCTGGTGCATCGGGACTCCGCCGACGTCGCACTGTCCCGGGACCACCCCCTGGCCTCCCGCGTTCACGTCGACCTCGACGAGATCGCGGACATGCCGTGGACGACGTGGAAGGCGGGCGCGGTGTTCCACACCTGGCTGGTGCAGACGTTGCGCAGCCGCGGCGTCGAACCACAGATCAGATACGAAGTCCCCGAATTCGCGGCTCAGCTCGAGTTCGTCGCACACGGGCTCGCCGCCGCCCTGGTGCCGCGGTTGGCCCGGGTCTGGGTACCGGACAACGTGGCAATCGTCCCGGTGCGCCCGACGCTCGAACGCGAGATCTACGCCCTCCGCCGCGCCGACAACGACCGTCCCACGGTCCGTGCGGGAATCGACGCGTTGACCGGGGCGTTCGCCGATATCGGTGCGTGACGCCGGACCGCTCGCGTTCGAACACAAACAGGTGCCACAAAGCCCTACACCTGCAGGCGTTTGGGTTGCACAATGGGGGTGGGCAATCACAGGAGGTGCGTGATGAGCCACACATGTGCAGCACCGATACGCCTGTGGCGACTGGGGCCATGGAGCCTCAACCCACTCATGCGGGGGTACGACCGGCTCCAATCCGTGATCGTCATCGTGGGTGTGCTCTTCGTGCTCGCGATGGTGCCGTTGGCCGCCGCCTACGGAACGGCGACGTACACCCGGCTCGACCAGCAGACGCAGGCCGAGCTCGCCACCCGGCAACCGGCGCCCGCCACGCTCGTCGAGGACTCCCGCAACGGCGCCGCAGGCGAACCCCTTCCCGCCTCGCCCCAGTACCAAAGTCATGCACGGGTGCAATGGTCGGTGAGCGGGGTGACACACACCGCCGACGTCCCCACCGCGGCGGGCGCGAAGGCGGGCCAGACGATCACGGTCTGGCTGGACCCGAGCGGCGGTATCGTCGCCGCGCCGGACACCGGTTCGCAGAACGCCGCCACCGCGGTGAGCGTCGCGTGCGGCATCTGGCTGACGGCGGCCGGCGGCTACTGTCTCTTCTTCCTCGTCGTCCACGTGATGGCCTTCCGCCACCACCAGGCTCAATTGACCCGCGAATGGAACGAACTCGACAGACCACCCGGGTGGCACGTCAGCTGACGAGGGTTACCGACTGGGCGCACCCATCGGCGGCTGTCCGCCGCCCCCACCCGGACCGCTCGGCGCGGACTGCGTGTTCGCCGACTTCTCGGCGACGCCGACGGTGATCGAGATGGTCATCCCGCTCGCCGGTTCACCGGACACGGTCGCCAATTCGGCGTCCCAGCCGTCGCCGAACACGTTGTCGGAGTCCAGGGACACCTGCGAGAGGTTGCGGACACTGTTCGCGTAGCCGCTGTCGTAGGCGAAGACCGTGGTGCACGCGTCCTGCGGCACCGCGATCTGGGATGTCAGACGGGCGTCCTCGCCGGCCACCGCCGACTCCAGTGAGTCGAACACCTCGAAGTGAATGTGCGGCCACCGCCCCGAATAGCAGGCGGGGAAGATCGACGTGAACGACACCTTGCCGGTGGAGTCCGCCACCTGGACGCCGCGCAGGTAGTTCTGCTCGGTGATGCCCTGACCGTACAGCGAGTACTCGCCGTCCCGGTCGCAGTGCCACAGGTAGACGGCCATACCCTCGCCGGCCGCGCAGTCCTTCGTCAGGTCCTGCAGCGTGAGTTCGATCGTCGTCGCGACACCCTCCGCCGTCCCGGAATACGACCCGAAGCTGCTGCGAATGTCCTGACGCACGATCCCCGACTCGACCAGAACGTTCGGGCCGTTGGAGCCGTCACCGGGATACGGTCCCGCAGTTTCCTGCGGCGCCGCCGCCACGCACGTTCCGGTGGCAGCGACGTCCCCCGCGGTCGACGACGCCTCCGCGGCCGATGTTGTCGACGACGCCGTGGAGCACGCCGTCGAGCACGCGGCGAGCGCCGACGCACCCGCGGCGCCGAACACGAACAGTGCGCGCCGACGCGACAACATCGACTTCAGGTCGTGGCTGAGACCGCGATCGTGCTCGTGCACTTCGTCGGAATGGTGACGTGGGCTGTTCGTCATGAGGACCTCTCCATGGGCTGTTCGGGGACTACGTCCATACAAACGGTCGCCGGTACGAGGGCCCTGGAGATTCGCTGTGGAGATGCTGTGGAGGAGGCTCGTATTCTCATGCCGGAACGCGACATGACGTCGAATCGGCGACCGCGACATCGATAGCCACGACCACGTTCGACGAAAGAATCTCGGACTCGAGCCGGGAATCGATCGCTTCCGCGAGGAGCGCTTTCGGTTCCAGGTCTCGACAGTTGTACAGACGGCGCAACCGGGATCAGGACGCAGGATGCGTCCGATCCTCTCCGTCGTCGTCTCTACGAAGAGAAAACTGACCCGACGCGCTCGGGGCATGGCGAACACGTCCCGGCCGGTGGATGCTGGAGAGGGAGGAACGATGGACAACAGTGATATGACGAGGCCGGCGGCGAGCGCCGACCTCGACCGGCTGTGGCGGGAGTTCTCTGCTGACCTGCGGGCCTTCATCGCCCGTCGGGTCAATCGTCCCGAGGACGCCGACGACATCCTGCAGAGCGTGTTCCTGCGGATGGCCAAGGGCCTGGGCGAACTGCGCGATCAGGACCGGGTCCTGGGATGGATGTACACGGTCACCCGCAACGCGATCACCGACTTCTACCGCTCGGCGCCGCACCGACGTGAGTTGTCGGTGGACGCTGTGCCGGAGGAGAGCGGCGGTGGTGACTCCGACGCGGACGAGCGCCTCGAACGGGAACTCGCGAAGTGTTTGGTACCGATGCTCTCGGGGCTGCCCACCGAGCAGGCCGCCGCGGTCCGGATGGTCGATCTCGAGGCGAGAAGCCACACCGCCGCCGCGGACGAGGCCGGAATCTCGGTGTCCGGGATGAAGTCCCGCGTCCAGCGCGGCCGCGCCGTCCTGCGGAATCGCTTGCTGGCCTGCTGTGAGGTGAGCCAGGACCGCCGCGGTCACGTGCACGATTTCCAGTCCCGGAGCGGGCACTGCGACTGTGGGGCTACATCGTCGTCCGACGGATAGCCGCACCGTCCCGTGCCCGCCGCTCGGAGAGCGCTCGGCTACAGCTTCCTCGATTGCGGCCTACACACACGCGCTGCGACGGCACGCAGGGACTGGACGCCCGAAAACGTCCAGCCCCTGTTCAGTGGTGGTATCTATTGGCAGCCGCAACCACCGTGGGCGGTCGCCTCGCTACCGCAACACGTCGACTTTTCGCTGCGCTCGCAGCAGGTGGCTTGCTTGTCGGTGCTGCAACAAGTCGGCGCCGTGTCGGCCTCGATCTGGTTCTGGCCGGCGGGGATCTGAACGCTGTCGTCCTTCATGGGAACACTCCGTGAGTTGTGCGGTGAGTACGTGACACGACAACAGACGACGTCCACCCGGAACGGACGCACCGGGCGGTGCCGGGGACCACCGCCGCCTACGTCAGCGGCAGATTCGGCCGAACATCCGGATGATCGGGGTTTCAGGAGCAACAGTTCGGGTCGAGCACGAAGCACAGTGCCGCCAGCGCGTCCCGGCGGGCGCGGTGATAAACGTTCATCCCGTGCCGCTCGGATTCGATCAACCCCGCGGTGCGGAGCTGACCGAGATGGTGGCTGACGGTCGACTCGGACAGGGCGATGGTGGCCGCGAGGTCGCCGGTGGTCTCGGCGCCCGATTCTGCGGTGAGCAGCAGTGACATCAGCTTGACCCGGGCCGGGTCGGCGATCGCCTTGAGTCGCAGCGCCACCTCCAGTGCCGCCGCGTCGTCCACCGGGCCCGCGGCGACCGGTGGGCAGCACACCGGTGCGGACATGTCGACCAGGGGCAAGGTCTTGGGCATACCCTATCCTCCCACGGTCTTGACTTAAGTCAAAAAGGTGGAACGCTGGGGGTATCAGCTATTTCGATATATGTCGCACTGGTGGAGGTGGCGTCATGTCCCGTATCCAGTTGGCCCTCAACGTCGATGATCTCGACGAGGCGGTCACGTTCTATTCGAAACTGTTCGGCGCGGATCCGGCGAAGCGCAAGCCCGGTTACGCGAACTTCGCGATCGCCGAGCCGCCGCTGAAGCTGGTGCTGATCGAGAACCCCGGCAAGGGCGGCAGTATCAATCACCTCGGGGTCGAGGTCGAGTCCAGCGCTATCGTGCACGAGGAGATCACCCGGCTCGCCGGGGCGGGCCTGTTCACCGAGGAGCAGATCGGCACTACCTGTTGCTTCGCCACCCAGGACAAGGTCTGGGTCACCGGCCCGGCCGGTGAGCAGTGGGAGGTTTACACCATGCTCGCCGATTCCGACACGTTCGGTACCAGCCCCGAACTGCTCGCCGCCGATCCCGCGGGCGGATGCTCATGCGAGAGCGGCTCTCCCGTCGCGCAAGGCGACGAGCACCAGCCCGCCATCACGCCCCGCTGCTGCTGACAGCCGACCCGACCCGGTGCGGGCGAGGGCGAAGATCAGCAGGATCAGCCCGCGGTGCCCAGGACCTCGGCGAGCGGCCGCCGCTGCTCAGTTCACCGGCACCGTCTGCGCAGCCCCGACCATCGCCGTGAGCGCATCGACCCCGACCGGGTCGGTCGCGAGTTTCGGCACCACCGCGAACCGGTGGTGCGCGGCGGTGACGGCGCCGATCTCCTCCAGTTCGGTCGCGGCCCGCTGCCGCAGCAGCGGCGAGGTCGGGGCCGCGGCGGCGAGGGAATTGTTGACCACCCACGCCCACGGCTGAATCCCGGCGCGATGCAAGTCCGTTTGCAGGCCTTCGGCTTCGAGGCGGGGGGTGGTTTCGGCGAGGGTGACGAGCAGGACCTTCGTCTCCTGCGGGTTCTGCAGTCGCATCAGCGGGGTGGTGAAGTTGCTGCCCTCGCCCATCTGGCGGGTGATCTCCCGGTGGTACGAACCGGTCGCATCCAGGAGGAGCAGGGTGTGGCCGGTGGGGGCGGTGTCGACGACGACGAACTTTCGTCGCGACTCGTGGATGACCCGGGAGAACGCTTGGAAGACGGCGACTTCTTCGGTGCACGGGGAGGCCAGGTCCTCGGCGAGGGTGGCGCGGCCCTGCTCGTCGAGGGCGCCGCCCTTGGTGGCCAGCACCCGCTGCCGGTACGCGGCGGTGGCCTCAGCCGGGTCGATCCGGGAGACCCGCAGATTGTCGAGGTTCCCGTCGAGGGTCTCGGTCAAATGCGCGGCCGGGTCGGTGGTGGTCAGATGCACCTCATGCCCGCGCTGGGCGAGGGCGACGGCGATCGCGGCGGCGAGGGTGGTCTTGCCGACCCCGCCCTTGCCCATGCACATGATCAGCCCGTGCTCGCCCGTGGCGAGCTCGTCGACCAGAGCGGACAGCGGTGCATCCGGCACCGCGGGGGCGGGCGCCGAGTCCGGCAGCGGGATGTCGGGGTTCGTGATGAACAGGGTGTCGAGGGCGGCGACGCCGACCATGTTGGTGGCCTTGAGCTCGACCAGGTCGAGCGGCAGCCCGGCCAGGTCGGCGGGAAGGGCGGCGAGCGCAGCCTTCTCACGCTGGTGAATGGCGGCGGCCAGCTCGTCCCCGCCGGTGGGGGCGGGGAGGACACCGTTGATCACGACGTGCTGGCGGGTGAGGCCGATGTCGGCGAGTTCGGTGTGGGTGCGGGCGATCTCGGCGAGCGGGGAGCGCTGTGCCCGGGCGACCAGGACCAGGCGGGTCCGCTGGGGATCGGCGAGGGCAGCGACCGCATCGGCGTAGATGCTGCGTTGTTTCTCGAGGCCGGACATCGGGCCCAAGCAGGAGGCGTCGCCCTTGCCGTTGTTGAGGAAGTCGGTCCACGACCCAGGCAGTTGCAGCAACCGGATGGTGTGCCCGGTGGGTGCGGTGTCGAAGAGCACGTGGTCGAACCCGGCGACGGTGTCGTGGTCGGTGAGTAAGGCGGTGAACTCGTTGAACGAGGCGATCTCGGTGGTGCACGACCCGGACAGTTGCTCGGTGATCGACGCCAGTTCCTTCTCCGGTAACAGCCCGCGGACGGGTCCGATGATGCGTTCGCGGTAGGCATCGGCGGCCTGCTCGGGGTCGATCTCGAGCGCCGACAGCCCGGGTACGGTGAGAACGTCGGTGATGGTGTTGCCGATTTTCAGCCCGAACACTTGCCCGACGTTCGAGGCGGGGTCGGTGCTGACCAGCAGCACCCGCTTGCCGTCGCGGGCGAGGTGAATCGCTGCGGCGCAGGCGATCGAGGTCTTCCCGACCCCGCCCTTACCGGTGAAGAACAGGAAGCGGGGCGGGGCGTCGAGAAACTTCATTGCGGACAATGCCTTTCAGCAGCAGCTGGTGCTGTTGTCATTGTCGGCGGCGCAACAGGATCCGGCGTCGGTGGTGTCGGTGAGCCCGAGCATCTGAATCCCGGCCGGGGCGGCCGCGGCCGGGGCCTCGGTAAGTCCGGCCCACTTGGCGAGCTGCGTGCGGTCTGGGTAGCGGCCGGTGATCGCGGTGACGCCGTCCACCAACACGAGCGGGAGTCCTTCGGATCCGGAGACCTGCAGGAACGCCGTGACCGGTTCGCGCTCCGCGAAGGCGAGCGGTTCGCTGGCCAGGTTGAATCGGGCGATGTCCCCGCCCTGGGAGCGGACCCAGTCCATGTCGGCGGAGAAGGCGACCAACACCTGGTCGACGTCGTCGCCGCAGACGCCGGTGTTGCAGCACAGGGCGGGTTCGAAAATTTCGATGGTGGACACGGTTGCTCCTCGGATGTTCAGGATTCGGTGGTGGTCAACTGGTCGGCGAGCCGGATGACGCGGGCGGCAATGTCGTCGCGGACCAGCTGCGGGTCGACGAGGGTCGGGGTTTCCCCGGTGATGTCGACACCGACCTCGAGCAGCGACTCCGCCGACAACGCAACACGGAGGGCTTGCTCATGGTGGTCACCCGGTTCAGGCGGTGGCGGGGACGAGTTCGGCGATCAGCGCCTCGACCTTGGCCTTGATCTGGTCACGGATCGGGCGCACCGCGTCAACGCCCTGACCGGCCGGATCCTCGAGGACCCAGTCCCGGTAGCTCTTGCCGGGGAAGACCGGGCAGGTGTCACCACAGCCCATGGTGATGACAACGTCGGAGGCTTGCACCGCGTCGACGGTGAGAGTCTTCGGGGACTCGGTGGAGATGTCGATGCCGAGTTCGGCCATCGCTTCGACGGCGGCCGGGTTCACCTGATCGGCCGGGGCGGATCCGGCGGAGCGGACCTCGATCTGATCACCGGCGAGGTGGTGCAGGAATCCGGCGGCCATCTGGGAACGGCCGGCGTTATGGACGCAGACGAACAACACGCTCGGGGTGTCGGACATGAACGGAGGTCCTTTCGGTGGAACGAGAACGGAAGTCGGTGGGGTCCGGCCGGTTCTGTCAGGCCGGGACGGTGGTGAGCTCGCGCAGCAGCTGCTGCACCCGGGCGTCGAGATCGTCGCGGATCACCCGCACCGTTTCGAGGGGTGGGCCTTCGGGGTCGTCGAGGGCCCAGTCCAGGTACCGCTTACCGGTGTAGACCGCGCAGGCGTCGCCGCAGCCCATCGACACCACCACGTCCGCCGCGGCGACGACGTCGTCGGTCAACGGCTTGGGGTACTCGGCGCCCAGGTCCAGGGCGAGTTCGGTCATCGCCTCGGCCACGGTCGGGTTGATCGCGTGGATCGGTGCCGAGCCCGCGGACCGGACGTGCACCCGCCCCTGCGCGTGGTGATCGAGCAAGGCTGCGGCCATCTGGGAGCGGCCGGCGTTGTGGACGCAGACGAACAGCACCTCGGGCACATCCTTCGGTGCCGCACCCTGCGATTGGGCCAGGGCGGTGAGCCGGTCGGCGGCGAACCGGCCCGCCAAGGTGGTCAGGTGGGTGTGCACCTTCGCGGTGCGCCGCAGCGCGGTGTAGGACTCGAAGACGTACCGCTCCACCGTCTGCGGGGAGAACACCCCGGTGTACTTCGCGGCCAGATCCTCCGCGGTACGGGACAGCACCGCCTGCGGCATCAACAGTTCCGGCTGCGCCCGATGGACCTGGGAGCGCAGTTCCTCATCGAGCGGGCTCTCGGACATCAGGACTCCTTCGTCACAGATGGAGATGCGGGGGTGTCGATGAAACCAGCGGAATGCGAGAAGTGTTTGCGCAGCGCCAACGACACGTAGACCAGGCCCACGAGGACGGGGACCTCGATCAGCGGGCCGACGACACCGGCCAATGCCTGCCCGGAGGTGGCGCCGTAGGTGGCGATGGCCACCGCGATGGCGAGTTCGAAGTTGTTGCCGGCGGCGGTGAACGCCAGGGTGGTGGTGCGTTCGTAGCCCAGGCCCATGACGGCGCCGAGCGCGTAGCCGCCGCCCCACATGATCGCGAAATAGGCGAGAAGCGGGATCGCGATCCGCACGACGTCCCACGGCTGGGAGGTAATCTGCTCACCCTGCAGGGCGAAGAGGATCACGATGGTGAACAGCAACCCGTACAGCGCCCAGGGCCCGATCTTCGGGATGAACTTGGTTTCGTACCAGGTGCGACCCTTGGCCTTCTCACCGAAGCGGCGGGTCAGGTAACCGGCGAGCAGCGGGATGCCGAGGAAGATCAGCACCGATTTGGCGATCTGCCACGGCGAGGTGTCGATGGTCGTCTGCTCCAGGCCCAACCAGCCGGGCAGAACCGAGAGGTAGAACCAGCCGAGGACGGCGAACATGATCACCTGAAACACCGAGTTGATCGCGACCAGCACGGCGGCGGCTTCCCGGTCGCCGCAGGCGAGGTCGTTCCAGATGATGACCATGGCGATGCACCGGGCGAGGCCGACGATGATCAGGCCGGTGCGGTACTCGGGCAGGTCCGGCAGCAACAGCCAGGCCAGGGCGAACATCAGCGCCGGTCCCAGCACCCAGTTCAGCAACAGTGAGCCGATGAGGAGTTTGCGGTCGCCGGTGACGGTGTCGAGGCGGTCGTAGCGGACCTTGGCGAGCACCGGGTACATCATGATCAGCAGACCAAGGGCGATCGGCAGTGAGATGCCGTCGATCTCGACGGCGGACAGAGTGTCGCCGAGTCCGGGGATCATCCGGCCGAGGAGCAGGCCGGCGACCATGGCGACGCCGATCCACACCGGCAGGAACCGGTCGAGGGTCGAGAGCTTGCCGACAACGGCGGGGTGATCGGTGGTGGTTACCTCACTCATGCCGGTACCTCCGTGGCGCACGCCTCGGAGGGGACGACCGGTCCGCTCTCGGTGAGCAGCACGGCGGACAGCTGCTGCAGCGCGGAGGGGATCACCCAGTAGTAGACCCAGGTGCCGCGGCGCTCGCAGTCCAGCAGCCCGGCCTGACGCAGCACCTTCAGGTGATGGGAGATCGTCGGCTGGGACAGGTCGATCGTGGCGGAGATGTCGCACACGCAGGCCTCGCCGCCGGCATGGGAGGCGATCAGCGACAGCAGGCGTAGGCGGACGGGGTCACCGAGTGCCTTGAACATCCGGGCCAGATCCCCGGCCCAGTCCTCGGTCAGGGGTTCGCGTGCCAGGGGTGAGCAGCAGGCACCGCTCTCCGATACCTCTTGCTTCGACATATGTCGATATTGACAGATGTCGAAGCAGGAGGCAAACCCAACAGGCGAACCGATGCCCGGCCGAAGACCGGGGCGGCTCCTCCAACAGGCCTCGATGCTCGTAGTACCGCAGCGTCTGCACATTCACTCCGGCGCGGGCGGCGACCTCCCAGTGGTACGCATGCCGCCATTCTCAACTCTGCGGCGAAGGCGGTGAGTTCCGCGATCCTGGGACCCGCTGCCGGTGACCGAGGGCCAATGCGGGCTACCGCTTGCGTGCGGTGACGAGCAGGTACTCAGCCTCGTACAGTGTCCGACCGGGCGCATCGGCCCGATTCCATGCAGTGAGGAACTGCAGGAAATCTCGCTCGAGGTTCGCGATCCGATCCGGGTCCGCGGCATTGTGGCGGTACACAGCGATCGTCGGGCCATAATTGCGTTTCCAGAACTCCCGGAACTCGGTCGGGTCTGCGAAGCGGTCGATCACGAGCGACTGGCGGTGCGCGTCGAGCGCGGTCACCCGGTCGCCGAACAGGTCGCGGACGTGCTGCTCGTCGCCCCACAACGGCGGCGGGGTCGCACCGCGCGGCGGGGGCGGTGCGTAGGGTCCCATGGTCTTGAACAGGTTGCCGATCAGGCCCTGCGGTGTCCAGTTGATCATCGCGATGGTGCCGCCGGGCCGGCAGACTCGCAGCATCTCGTCGGCGGTCTGCCGATGGTGCGGCGCGAACATTGCTCCGACGACCGAGATGACGGCGTCGAAGCTGTCGTCGTCGAACGCCAACGCCTCTGCGTCGGCCTCGACCCAGTCCAGCTCGACGCCGCGCTGGGCGGCGATCGCTCGCCCGGCGACGAACAGTTCCGGCGTCAGGTCCGACGCGACGACGGTGGCGCCACGTGCGGCAGCCGGGATCGCGGCGTTGCCGCTGCCGGCGGCCACGTCGAGCACCCGCTGGCCGGAGCGGATATCGGCCGCCTCCACGAGCACCTCGCCGAGGGTCGGGATCAGCTCGGCGGCGACGGTCGGGTAGTCGCCGGAGGCCCACAACGCCCGGTGCTTTGCCTTGAGCGCGCGGTCGGTGTCTGTATCGGTGGGAATGGTGGTCATGAAAGTTTCCTCGTACTCGATGTCGGGTGCCGGGATGTCGGCACACCTATAGACGCCGGTTGGTTCGGAAGGATGCACGCGAGGTGATCGGCATGGTCGCCTACGTGCGACTGATGCCTCGACTCGTTGCCGCGAACCGGGGCACCGCCAGCTCGCCCGAGTCGCTGGCGGAGTCCGCCTCAGGAAGCCTGACTGCGCTGCGACACTCGGCTGAATGCGTCAGCCGAGTGTGAGCTGGGCGCGGTGGAAGTCGAAATGCTTGCCCGGGTACCGGTAGACCTGTTCGAGGGTCATGGTCTCGGTGAAGAACGGATCCCAGCGCACCGGGAATGCCATGCTGCGCCGCAGATTCGTCTCCGATTCCTTGGACAGGGAGCGTTGCAGCTCGGCGATGACACGGTCGCAATGTCGGCCCATCCGGCGGCGGTCGAACACGGTCGCGGCCGCGCACGAGCCGAGGTAGTTGATCTCGTGGAACACCGGGGTGGCCGCGTCCAGAACCCACGCGAATCCTCGGCCGACCCGGTCGGGCAGCCGGGAGAACACCCGGACCAGCACCAGCAGTCGGCGCACCACCATGTAGCCGAACACCATGTGGAACAGCAGTTGCTCGTTCGTCCATCGGGTACCGGACGAGCGTCGATCGAGCACCTCGGCGCTCGCGCCCTCGACCAGCCCGTGCAGCGCGATCCGGGCGCGCTCGAGGTCCGCGGCGATCGCTGCCCGATCCACCGGTGGTGGCGGTTCGGTCATGGCTAGCCCGCGGCGGGGGTGCGACGTTCGAGGAAGACGGTGTCGCGCCAGATGCCGTCGAGTTGGGCGATCCGTTCGCGCACACCGATGGTGCGGAATCCGGCGGAATGGTGAAGGGCGATGCTGGCCCGGTTCTCCGGGAAGATCGAGGTCTGCAAGGTCCAGAGGCCGGCCTCGTCGGCGGCGATCACCTGGGTGCGCAGCAGGGCCTTGCCGACACCGCGCCCCCGCATCCCGTCACCGACGTAGATCGAGTTCTCGGCGACGCCCTGGTAGCAGTCCCGTCCGGACACCGGGCTCAGGGCGGCCCAGCCGACCACCGTGCCGTCGATCTCGGCGACCCACCGATGATCGGGGAGCCACTGTTCGTCCAGGGTGTCCCGGGCAGGGACTTCGGTGGTGAAGGTGGCGGTGCGGGTGGCGATGCCCTCGCCGTAGATCCGGCGGACGTCGTCCCAGTCCTGCTCGCGCATCCGGCGCACGGTCACGTCGTCGGGTAGGTCGTCCGGGCAGCACGGGCGCGGGGTCAGGACGCCCATCACCGCATCGGCGGCGTGCGGGAGGCCGGTGCAGCAGGACGGGTTGACCCTGACGACGGTGCTGGTGCGGTCCTTGTGGACGGTGACGAATCCGACGTCGGCGAGCTTGCGGACGTGGTGCGAGACGGTGGGCTGTCCGATGCCCAGCGCCTCGGCGAGCTCGCCGACGGTGATGCCCGCGGGATGGCTGGCGACCTGGTGCAGCAGCCGGACCCGAGTGGGATCGGCCAGGCAGGCGAACCACCCGGCGTAAGTGGCCGCATCGTCCGGCGCCAGCGCGTCCACGGAGTCCACCGCGGCGGTGCGGACGGCCGGCATGTCCAGGGAAGTCATGCCTTCACTATATCGATATCCGTCGATGGTTGCATTCATCGATATTCATCGATACTCTCCAAAATCAGAGGATCGATGAATATCGATGAAAGGATTCCGAGATGACGAACTTGCCCGTAGTCGTAGTGGGAGCGGGACCGGTCGGCCTGGCTGCCGCGGCGCAGCTCCGCGAGCGCGGCCTGACCCCGCTGGTCTTCGAGCGCGGTCCGATGGCCGGTGCCGCGATCGCGGAGTGGAACCACGTGCGGCTGTTCTCCCGCTGGGGTGAGCTGATCGACCCCGCCGCCCGCCGCCTCCTCGTCACGACCACCGACTGGACCGCCCCCGACGACGATGGATATCCGACCGGCCAGGACTGGACCCGCGACTACCTCCAGCCCCTGGCTGCCGCCCTCGGGGATACGGTGCAGCTGCATACCGAGGTGATCGGGGTGGCCCGCCGCGGCCGCGACCGGGTCGTCGACGCCGGCCGCGACACCGAACCGCTGTCGGTGCACCTGCGCCGCGCCGACGGCACCGACGACCGCGTCGTCGCCCAGGCTGTCATCGATGCCTCAGGCACCTGGGGCACCCCGAACCCGCTCGGCGGCGAAGGACTGCCTGCCCTCGGCGAGAGGGCCGCCGCCGACCGGATCGACTACCGGGTCCCGAACCTCGACGACCCGGCCGTACGCGCCCGTTACGCCGGCAAGCACACCGTGATCGCCGGCAGCGGCCACTCCGCGCTGACCGCGATCGTGGCGCTGGCCAATCTGGAGAAGCAGGCCCCGGGCACCCGGATCAGCTGGGTGATGCGCCGCGGCGACGTCGGCTCCACCTTCGGCGGCGGCGAGGCCGATCAGCTGCCCGCCCGCGGCGCCCTGGGTTTACGCGCCAAGCGGGCCGTCGACGACGGGATGCTGCAAGTGGTCACCGGCTTCCGCACCGCCGCCGTCGAACCCCACGGCGAACAGGTGACGTTGGTCTCCGATACCGGCGCCCGCATCGACGACGTGGACCAGGTGGTGGTGCTCACCGGGTTCCGGCCGGACCTGTCCTGGCTGTCGGAGATCCGCCTCGGCCTCGACCCGGTGCTTCAAGCCCCGACCCAGTTGGCGCCGTTGATCGACCCGAACGTGCACTCCTGCGGCACCGTCTACCCACACGGAGTCGCCGAACTCTCCCATCCGGAACCGAATGTGTTCCTGGCCGGAATGAAGAGCTACGGCCGCGCCCCGACGTTCCTGGCGATGACCGGGTACGAGCAGGTCCGCTCCATCGCGGCCGCCCTCGACGGCGACCACGAATCCGCCGCCCGGGTCGAGCTGACCCTCCCCGAAACAGGGGTGTGCGGCGGCGCCGGGGTGTTCGACGACCCCGAGCCCGCGACCGCCGAGGGCGGGTGCTGCTCCGCACCGACTCCGCAGCTGGTCACCCTGTCAGCACGCGCGGGCGGATAACCGATGACGGACACCAGGACCCTGCCGCAGAGCGTGTCTCTCGACGAGGCCGGTCTGCGGCGGGTCCTGGCGGTGCTGTGCCTGACCGAGATCACCAGCTGGGGCATCCTGTATTACGCGTTTCCGGTGCTGTCGGTGTCCATTTCGGCGGACTCCGGGTGGTCGCTGCCTGCGCTCACCGCGGCGTTCTCTCTGTCCCAGCTCGCCGCCGCCCTGACCGGCATCCCGGCCGGACGAATCATCGACCGTGTCGGGCCGCGGACGGTGATGACCGCCGGATCCGTCCTCGCCGTCTCCGCGCTGCTGGTGGTAGCGGCCGCTCCGAACCTGACCATCTTCTACGCCGGGTGGATCGCCGCCGGGATCGCGATGGGCGCGGTGCTGTATCCGCCCGCGTTCGCCGCGCTGACCCGCTGGTACGGCGACCAGCACGTCAAGGCGCTGATGATCCTCACCCTCGCCGCCGGGCTGGCCAGCACTGTCTTCGCCCCGCTCACCGCGGTGCTGGTCGACCGATACGACTGGCGAGCCACGTATCTCGTCCTCGCCGTCATCCTGGCGATCATCACCGTGCCTGGGCACCTGCTGGGACTTCGCGGGCGGTGGCCGGACCCACCCCTACCGACTGGCACGCATCCGGTCGATCACCGCGACGCCTCCCGCTCACGGGCGTTCCTCGCCCTCGTCATCGCGCTGAGCCTGGGTGCGCTCGTAGGATTCGCTGGGGTGTTCAACCTGGTGCCGTTGCTGATCGAGCAGGGCTTCTCCCCGTCGCTGGCCGCATTGACCTTGGGGTTGGGTGGGGCCGGGCAGGTCCTCGGCCGCATCGGCTACCTGCCGTTGGCCGCCCGCACCACCGCCCGCACTCGGATCGTCGCGATTCTCGCCGCGACCGCGGTCGCCACCGCCCTGCTCGGAATCGTGTCCACGGTGGTGGCGCTGATCTCGGTCGCCATCGGGGCCGGGCTGGTTCGGGGGATCTTCACCCTGATTCAGGCCACCGCGATCACCGATCGGTGGGGTGCCACCTATTACGGGCGGCTGAACGGGCTGATGTCCGCGCCGATCGTCATCATCATGGCCCTCGCACCATGGGCGGGGACCGCCCTGTCGGCTTGGACCGGCAGCTACGCCCACACTTACCTGATCCTCGCCGGTATCGCCCTGCTCGCCGCCTTGATCGGGGCCGCAAGCATCCCGCATCATCGCAACGCCGGACGGGACTACCTCAGACGGAGTCGACTGTCACAATGATTCGGCACCAGCCGCGCCGGACAGCGTCTCGCTGCCGGCGGGGGGGACGAGCGGAATACCGAGCATCGAGAGCAACGTCCGGCAGTCGTCCGCATCGATCGAGTGAGAAGCGACGGCCCTTTGCGCCTTCCGGACGGACTCTTCGTCGAGTTCCCGTTCGCTCTCGAATATCGAAGCGTCCCTGTCGGACATCGCTCCCACCTTTCGCGGCCACCTCCTGAGTAGCCCGGCGCGCGCACCTCCAAACCGCCGGACCGGGCGCGATCGGCATCGACACGGCCTTACCGCGGTTGCCGCGCCGTGCCCGCGGGCTCAGCGACTGTAGGTGGCGAACAGTCGGTGGAGGCTCTCGTCCCAGTACTGCTGGCGGCGGCGTTCGACGGCGCGGGCGCAGACGGCCCAGACCGCTCCGAGCAGCAGTGCGCTCGCACCGAGGGTGACGAGCACTCCCGCGACGGCGGCGCTTGCGACGTCGGAGGTCGTGATCCGCGGGCCGGCCCAGCTTCCGTCCGCGTTGACGACGATGCGCTTCTCGGTTCCCGCCGGCGTCCCCGACGGCACCTCGATGCTGTCGGTGCGGGACTCCGACTGCCACGTCCACGTCGCCTTCACCATCGGAGTGGTGCGGACGGAACCGCGGGGTGACATGGTGATCGGGGCGGCGTCGCTGGTGACGGCCTCGACGAGGGTGGTGGTGGCGCGTTGCTGCGCGGCCCGCTCGCTGGCCCCGTGCCATTGCCAGGCGCCGATCACACCGGCGAGCACGATCAGCAGGCCCGCGACCGAGACGATGACGGTTCTCAGGGTGGCGGCGAAGCGGTCGACCGGTCGCGCGAACGGGTTGGACGGCCGACCCGACACCGAATACACCACGGTTGCCTTCGAGCGACCCAACACCATTCACCTCATTGTTTCGTCCACGTTAATTGTCTGCATCAACAGTGTCACCGCTGATCAGGCCGTTGGGAAACCGAAATGAGCAAACTTGACGAGTCTCACACTCGCGCGACACGCCCGACCGGGCGCAACAGTCCGCGCGGACCCCTCACGGTTCCAAGTGCGGATCGGCCAGTTCGCTGGACACGGTGCGGCTGGTGAGGTGACCGCCACCCCACTTCGAATCCGATCCCGCGTGGAGTGCGAGCAGGTCGTGTCCGAAGTCGTTGTCGAAGTCCCGCAGCACGGTGTGCAGGTGATTTCCGCCGCCGACGGCGTTGACCGCCTCGATGAGGTACCGATCGGTGTGGATGCGGAAGTAGTGCGGTGCGCCTCGTTTCTGCGCGCCGGCCCAGGCGAAGAAGACCCGATCGATGCCCCCGTCACGCAGCGCCTGCCGATGGCGCTCACCGGCCTCTTCGGGTAGTCGTTCGAGGTAGCAGTCCACCAGTCCCAGCAACGCCTGCTGCTGGTCACCGGACAGTTTCGCGCCGCTGATCCCGGACGGCCGGTCGCGGACGAACTTCAGGGCGACGCGGTCGGCATCGGTGATGGTGTAGCCGGGCATGCCGAGGTCGTAGTGGTCGGGGTACTCGTACGCCCCGATCCGCGGCACCTGCCGGGTGACGAAGTCCGCCGGTGCGACGTCGTGGATGACGGCGTGGCCGCGCTGCTCGTCGTTCAGGGTTGCCAGCAGGTCGAAGGCCAGGCCCTCGTCGTCGGCAAGGGGTTTGAGCACTCCGTCGTATTCGGTGGGTTGCGCACCCAACGCGACCGGGGTGGCGGAGATCCACCGCTCGTCGACGATCGTCAGGTTGAGGCACACGTGGTGCCCGAGGAACCGCATCGTCCAGGTGTCCTCGAATCCCGGCCGGCCGAAGAACGTCAGAAAGTACGAGTCCGACGTCCGCCAGGTCTGCAGCGCCGGCCCGAGGAAATCCTGCTCGTAGTCCCGGAGCACGTGCTCGAGTTGCGGGATCGCCAGCACCTTGGTGAAGGTGCGGAGCGGAACCGCCAACCGGATCAGGTCCCACACCAGCACCTTCTGGTGACGGTCCAGTTGATGGAGCGGGATGCCGGTGCGGTCCGGCTTGGGAATGATGTCCCAGTTCAGCCGCCGCGGGTCGTCGAAGTCTTCGATAATCGCGGTCGCCCGTTGTCCGGGGTCGAACGTATCGATCAGGCCCATGGCGGTCACGAGCAGCTTGGTGGCCGTCTGGGGCGCCTCATGGAGAGCAGACACGTGAATCTTCCTTCTCGAGTGGGTGGAGGAGCAGCGTTCGGCGAGAGCAGGTTTCGTCACCATCCCGCCGCGATGTCGATCGCCTTCTCCGCGCCCGCGAGGTCGCTCCCCCGCCAGGCCACGTGCTGGTCGGGCCGGACGAGGACGAAGGGGGCGCCGAGGAGAGCGCCCAGAGTGCCCGCGGGGTCGGACAGCCGCAGCACCGTCAGCGGGACGCCCGGTTCGGCGGCTTTCGCCGCCACGGCGTCGAGTGCCGTGGTGTGCCGCGGAGTCTGTGCGGCACCGTCCAGCACGATGAGGGTGTACTCCCTGCCGAGGGCGTCGTACAGCGAACGCCCGTCGTCCAACCACGCATGCGGCAGGAGCGACCCGGGGCACGCGGAGGGCACGTACTCGACGGGGTCTTCCGCGGGCGGCGTCGTCCCGTCGGGAACGACGACGGGTGAGGCGGTGTAGGCGTAGCCGAGAACGAGACCGAGCGAATGGAATTCGCTCTTCTTCACGGCGAGGGCCTCCGCCGTGCGGCGGCGCGCGTCCTCCGCACTCGGCCCGTCCCCGCCGATCTCGACGGTGGAGAAGTGGTGTGCCAATGCCTTTTCCTGAGATCCGGCATCAGCGATGGTGCGGGCGGCGACCGGTCGGCGTTCGGCTTCGTAGCTGTCGAGCAACTGCGGTCCCGCCCAGCCGCGCACCGCAGCCGCCACCTTCCACGCGATGTTGACGGCGTCCCCGATGCACGTGTTGTACCCGTGCCCGCCCCACGGCGGATTGAGATGCGCGGCATCCCCGACCAGGAACATCGATCCCTTGCAGTAGCTGTCGGACAACAGCATTCGAGCCACCCATGGATCGGTGGCGACGATCTCGACCGGCACGCGCTCTCCGATCAGACTATGCACGAGCGCGGTGGCATCGACCGCGTCGTCCCGAACATCGATGCCCTGCACGATGGCCCACCAGGTGTCCTGCAGGTCGAGCCGGCCGACGATACCCGCCGCCCCGGGTGCCATCACCCAGTGATGGACGGCGTTGTCGAACGGCACCCGGTCGGCCAACCCGGGTGCGCGGAACAGGATGCTGAGGTTGGGGAGTTCGCCGGACGTGCCCTCGAACCGGGCGCCGATGGCCTCGCGGACGACACTGCCGCCGCCGTCGCAACCGAGGACGTAGTCCGCCAGGACGGTCCGGGTCCGCCCCGGCTCCTCGACGGTGGCACGGACGGTCCCGTCGGGGAGTTCCTCGAGCGCGGTGACCCGCGCGCCGAACTGCAGGACGGCGAGCTCGCTGCGGTGCACCGCGTCCCGCAGCACGGTTTCCACGATGGGTTGCGGTGCCTGCTGGCCACGTTCGGGCGCGACCGTCGGCTGCGCCACGTCGAGCTGGAAACCGTTCTCGAACCGGGTGATCTCATGCCCCAGCAGGGTCGAGCAGAACACGATGTCCTGCGCCCACTCGACGGGAAGAGGAGACGCCGCACGGACAGCTTCGGCCAGCCCCCACCGTCGTAGGTGCGTCATGGTGCGGGCATTGGTGGTCTTGGCGCGGGGACGTTCGGCGTCGACGTCGACCCTGGGTTCGACGACGAGGCTCGCCACCCCGTGATGGGCCAGCTCGAGCGCGGCCGCCAGCCCGGACGGTCCGCCACCGACGATCAGTACCGGGGTCCGCTCCACTTCGGACGCGTTGTCGGTCATGCGCCCTTCCTTCCGCTGGCGTCGACGATCGGGGTCCGCAGGACGCCGAGCTTGTCGATCTCCACCTCGACGATATCGCCGGGTCCGAGCAGCCACGGTGGGTTCCGCACGTAGCCGACGCCTTCCGGAGTGCCGGTGGCGATGATGTCGCCGGGGTGCAGGGTGAAGGTTTCGCTGATCAGGGCGATGATCTCGCCGACCGAGAAGATCAGGTCGCGGGTGTTGCCGTCCTGCACGACGGTGCCGTTGACGCGGGTCTGCACCCGCAGACCGTCGGACAGGTCCCCGACCTCATCCGCGGGGACCATCGGCCCGAGCGGGCCGGACCGGTCGCCGTTCTTGCCGAGCGTCCACTGCGCCGTCAGCTTCTGCGCCTTGCGGGCGGTGAGGTCGTTGAAGCAGGCGTAGCCGAGCACCCCGGCCCGGCCGGTTTCCGGGTCGACGCTTTCGAGCCGGGTGCCGATGAACGCGGCCACCTCACCCTCCCAGTCCAGGCCCGCCTCGTTCGCCGGGACCGGCGTGGGGGCTCCGTCGACGCTCAGTGACGGGGTCCATCGCCCGAACAGCGTCGGGTGGGGCGGCGGGGTGAAGCCGCCCTCGGCGGCGTGCGCCTTGTAGTTGAGGCCGACGCAGATGACGCGGGCGGAGTCGGGCACCGGCGGCACCACGCTCACGAGCGTCACATCGATCTCGGTCGTCTCGAGGTGCTCTGCCCGTGCGAGCCAGCCGGCGGCGTCGTTCCAGAATTCGTCGAGCGGGGCGAGTGGTCGTACGCAGCCGTCCCGGAGGACACCCACGGTCACGGCGTCCTGATCCTTCTTGCGGTAGCCGACAATCTTCATCTATTTCATCCTGTTCGTCCGCCACCCTTCGGTGGCGAGTTCTAGCGGGAAAATTCGGTGCCGCGCGGGGTGGCCGATTCGAGGTGGTCCGACTCGGCGGGGGTGGTGCGGGGGCGTCTCGGGAGGGTCGCCATCACGACTCCGCCCACGAGTGCCGGGACGGCGAATGCCAGCGAGCTGACGATGACGGCTCCTCCGCCGGCGACGAAGAGTGCGCCGTAGGTGGGGCCTGCGATCGCGCCGGCCCGGCCGATGCCGAGCGCCCATCCGAGTCCAGTCGCCCTGAACCGGGCGGGGTAGAACGTCGCGATGTGATCGTTGAGCATGTTCTGGGTGCCGAGGCCGCCGAATCCGGCCAGCGCCACCAGCAGCATCAGGACCGCGGTCGGGGGATGCGTGCCCAGAAGCGCGAGAGAGACTGCGGCCGTGGTGAACCCGGCCAGGACCAGCGGTTTGGGACCGAACCGTTCGGCCAGCACGGAGGCCAGCAGCGTCCCGACGATGGCGCCGGCGCTGTAGACGAGCAGGAACGTCACCGCCGAACCGATCGGGTAGCCCGCATTGCGCATGATCTGCGGCAGCCAGGTGGTCACCCCGAACATCGTGAGCATGCTGCAGATGGCGACGAACCAGATGCCGACCGTCGCGCGGGCCATCCCGTCGCTCAGCAGCGTGGCCACCGGCGACGTGGACTTCCGGCCCTCGGAGGGTCGCTCGACCGCGAAGGAACGCGACTCGGGAAGAAGGGCGAATGCCAACGGCAGCAACGTGATCAACGGAACCGCACCGAGTACGTAGACCGGCCGGAAGCCGAACTCCTCGAGCAGCAGCAGCGACGCCGTCGAGGCGAGGACTCCGCCGAACGCCGGTCCGGTGAGCACGACGCCGAGGATGCGGGAGCGGTAGGCCGGGGACGCGAACTCCGCCGCCATCGCGATCGCGGTGGGCATCAACCCGCCGATCCCCAGGCCCGCGACCAGCCGGGTCGCGGCGAAAACCTCGAAAGTGGGGGCGACCGCGGTGACCAGCGTCGCCGTCGAGAAGACCGTCAGGCAGGCGAGGAACAGGCGGCGACGACCCAGGATGTCGGTGAGTGTCCCCGCCGTCAGTGACCCGACGAGGACGCCGACCAGGGCGGCGCTGCCCACGGTGCCGGCAGCGCCCGCCGTGACGAACCACGGGGCGTGCCCGATCAGGGCGGGCAGGGTGGCGCCGTAGACGAACAGGTCGTACCCGTCGCTCAGGAGAGCGGCCCAGCAGAGGACGGGCACGAGCACTCTGCCGCGGCCGGGCGAGGACGTGGAGAAATTCATGCGGAACACTCCTGGTCAGTGGGAAGAAGGATTAGCTCCTTCGTAAACGGTTATAACCGTTATGTGTGATGGTAGCCACAGACCGGGGCGCCCTGTCAAGGACTGACTTCGAGAAGGGGCGGCGCGAACTAGTGAGCGTGCGCCTGGGCGGCGGAGCGGGCACGGGCCGGGTCGCCGGATTCGATGGCGTCGACCAGTGCGCGGTGCACGTCGATCCGGCGCGCGAAGTACTCGCTGTTGGTGGCGCTCCGTTCGCGGCTGGCGCGCGTCGCGTGCTGCTCCACGTAGGTTTCGAGGCTCAGATAGGTTTCGCGCAGCACCTGATTCGGGCCGACGGCCACAATTCGGCGGTGCAGATCCCACACGGCACGGATGAACGCCTCGGGATCACCCGCCGAGTCCTCGAGGACGGTCATCAATTGCCGCAGGTCCGTCACGTCGGTGTCGGTCCGGTGGCGGGCCGCCAGCTCCGTCACCAGGGGTTCCAGTTCCTCGCGGACGGCGATGGCGTCGGCGACTCCCGCGGCGTCACCCTCGACCGTCAGCAGCGTGCGCCCGAGCCGGACAACCGACGACGGTTCGGCGACGAACAGGCCACCGCCGGGCCCGGGGCGCACGGTGATGACTCCCCGATCCTGCAGGAGCCGGACGGCCTCGATGACCGTTCCGCGGGCCATCCCCGACTCCTCCTGGAGCTCTTTGCGGGTCCCCACCCGGTCACCGGGCGCGAGCTCACCCGCGGCGATCCGGTCCTGGATGTGGGCGACCAGGGACTCTGCCCGGGTGACGGTGCTCTGGATCGCCATGGCTCGAGTGTAGAGCTCAGCCGCTCCGGCGGCGTGCGCGCCGGGCCGGTCTCACCGTCCGTCGCCCCGTCCCGGCGGCGGTCCGACCACCTCGAGGTCCAGCTCGGCACGCGCCCGCGCGAACCCTTCGGCCGGGAACGTCATGTCGCCACCCTCGGTGTGCACGTGCGCGTCCGTCGGGGTGTTCATGTATTCGAAGAACTTCTCGAACACGCCGGTGGTCAGCAGGCCGAGCATCTGCGTGTCGTGGCTGTCGAACGCAAAACTGTGGATCGTCCCGGCCGGTGCATGGAGGAAGTCGCCCTTGGTCAGCATGATCTCCCGGCCGTTGGCGTGCAGGAGAATTCGTCCCTCGATGCAGAAGAAGTTCTCGGTGTGCTCGCGATGGAAGTGACGGGGGATGTACGCGCTCTTCCCACCCATGGTGTGCATCGCGAAATAGGTGCCGCCCGTGTTCCGGGGACGGGCGAGGTAGGTGTTCAGCTGATCCAGACTCGCCCAGCGGTCGCCTTCCCCGGCCTGCAGCACGTAGGGGGACACGACGGCGGGCAACACCGTGGCGGGCACAGCCGGCAGGTCCTTCTTCTCGAGATCGTGGAACCGGATACCGAACTGGTCCGCGAATTCGGATTGCCGCGCGTCCGACATCGGCGTGGCCCCGGCGTCGAAGACGTGCGACTGGGTGGCGGCACCGGCGGCCTGCGACCACCGGTGCCCGTCGCCGACGGTGAGCCAGCTCAGGAACCGGGTCCGGTGGGCGAGCATGTGGTACGCGTACGGCGTCCCAGCCGGGATGGTGACCGAGTCGCCGGGCACCAGCAGGTGCGATTCGCCGGGCAACCAGATCTGCAGTCGTCCGTCGGTGACGTACAGGAAGCGGTGTTCGTACTCGTGGGCGAGAAACGGACTCTCGGTTCCCTTGCCGCCGTAGACATATGCTGCACCGAACTGCCCGCCGGTGTCTTCCGGCCGGGCGATGACGGTGATCAGTTGCCCGCCGAGTTCGTGGCGCTCACCCTCCCCGGCGGCCACGAAGTAGGGCACGCAGCGGCCGGGGAGGGTGTCGAGTTGCGGAGCGGCAGCGTGGACGTCGTCGAGGGTGGGAATGTCGAAAGTAGTCATGGCGTGGGTGTTCCTGGCTTCAGTGTGTGGGAGAAGAAGGCTTCGACTGCCTCGAACGAGGCGGAGGGGAACCGCTCGGTCAGTGCGCGACCGAAGTCGCTCACCGCGCGGGTCGAGGCCGGCGCCTGCGGATCTCGTTCGAGATGCCCCTGGTCGAGCGTCTGGTCGGGGCCGAGTTCGAGGACGTGGCCGGGGTTGAAGAAACCGTGCCCGAAACCCTCGATCAGATAGAGGACGGCGTCGTTGCCGTGAGCGACGAGCGCGTCGTACAACACCACGCTCTGCCCGGACGGCACCAGATTGTCGGCGAGACCGTGCATGATCAGAAACGGCGGCGCACCGGCGCCGACCTGCAGCGCCGGGCTCGCTGATCGCGCCGCGTCCAGTCGGTCCCGGATCGCGCCGCCGAGCAGCGACGCCTCCGGGGAATTGTCCTCCCCCGGTGTCCGTTCCGCGGAGAGGTCGGCGAGGCCGGGCAGGTCGGCGGGCCCGTACCCGTCGACGACGGCCTGCACCGCGCTGTCGACGGTCGCGGGTTCCTCCCCGGGCAATCGTGTTGTGGCCGAGTGCACTCCGGTCAATGCCGCGAGGTGCCCACCGGCCGACGAGCCCCACACCCCGATCCGGTCGGGGTCGATGCCGTGGTCCGCGGCGTGGGCGCGCAGCCAGCGCACGGCCCGCCGGACATCGAAAAGTTGGCCGGGGTGGCGGGTCCCGGGCGCAAGCCGGTAGTCGATGCTGACCATGACATAGTCGTGTCTTGCGAAGTGTTGCACCAGGTCTGGGCAAGCGGTGCGGTCTTGAAGCCGCCAACCACCTCCGTGTAGCCACACGATCGCAGGCAACGGATGCTCTGCTTCGGCGGGACGGACGAGATCGAGTAGCAGCCCGGGGGCGTACTCGACGGTGGATCGGCGGACGACGGTCGAAGCCGTGTCCAAGGGATTGAACTCCTTCGGATGCAGGACCCGGGCCTGGGTCGCCGCGCACGCGGTTGTAAGGCCCTTCCTTAGGTCACTGCCTGTCGGGCACTGTAGCAGCTTCGGCAACCCGAACGGAAGAACCGGATTCCGCCTCGCCCGCGCCTTTCAGCGCGACGGTCAGCCGAGCGGCATGTTCGCGGACACCCTCGACGATGTCGACGGCCCCGTCGCTGAGCACCCACTGCAACTGCAGGCCGTCGCTCACCGCAATGCACTCCCGGGCGAGCGCCGGGTAGTCCAGCGAGGCCGGCAGTCCGTCTCGGTGCACGCCCTCGCGCAGGCGGGCGGCGAGGGCTTCGACGGCGGCGTCGTAGCGCTCCGCGAAGACGGTATGGGCCGGGCTGCTCGGGTCCGCCGCCTCGGCGCTCACCAGCACGAACAGTTCGATGAGTCCCGGTTGTCCGACGAGTCGCCGCGCGGCGTCGACCATCGCGCCCAGGGTCGCCAGACCCGACGCCTCCGCGGGAAGGGTGTCCCACCACTCCGCGGACGTGTCGAGGCGGTACTGCGCGACGGCGAGCAGCAGGTGCTTCTTCGTCGGAAAGTGGTGCAGCAGACCACTGTCGCTGATCCCGGCGTCGGCGGCGATGCCGGCCATCGTGGTCGCGTGGTACCCCTCCGTCGAGAATCGCACCGCGGCGGCCTCCACGATCCGCGTGCGCCGCTCGATGCCCACCGAGTAGCTGCCACGCGCCCGTTTTCCCATGTCGCCACGATACGACAGCAACTTTCCCGAATTGAAAACCGGATACACCCGGTTTTCGTGTACGGTGCTGTGCATCACACTGCGACGTCCGCTGCGCCCCACCCTCGCCGCGCGGATCTTCACTTCACGGAAGGCGGAACGCCGATGGCTACCGTTCGCTCCACACACTCGTCACCCGCACACCTCGGCCACCCGACCGCGGTCACCGCGCCGCGGCCCCGCTACGTCGTCCCCGCCCTGGTCGTCGGCGCATTCGGGGTGTATTTCGGCAGTCTGACCCCGACGATCATCACGCTGTCGATCCGCATCTTCGGCGTCGACGCCGAAGGCAAGACGCTCGGCCTGTCGACGGTGGTGCTGATCGGCGCCCTCGTCGCGCTGGTCTCGACGCCGCTGTTCGGCTCGCTGTCCGATCGGACGACCAGTCGCCTCGGCCAGCGCACCCCGTGGCTGATCGGTGGTGGACTCGTCGCGCTCGCCGGGCTCGGGGTGATCGCGCTTGCCACGAACGTCGCGACGATCGCCGCAGGCTGGGCGCTCGCCCAGCTGGGCTACTCCGCCGCGTTGGCCGGGTTCGTCGCGCTCATTCCCGATTTCGTCCCCGACCACCTCCGGGCCCGGCTGTCGGGAATGATCGGCTTCGTGACGGCGCTCGCCGTGCTCGCCGGCGTCACCCTCGGGAGCCGCCTCGCCGAACACCCGGTACCGATGATGATCGTCCCCGGCATTGCCGCTGTCGCGTGCCTCGCCGTGGTGGCCGTGGTCATCCGCGGCGCCGACGCGGGCGTCGACCCGACCACGCTGCCGCCCTACAGCTTTCGTGAGTTCGCCGCGAGCTACTGGATCAACCCGATCCGGCACGCAGACTTCGCACTCAACTGGATCAGCCGGTTCCTGTTCGGACTGGCGATGGTCGGGCTCACCACCTACGCGACCTACTTCCTCGTCGACTCGGCCGGACTGAGCATCAAGGACGCGGCCGCCGAATACGCCCACGCCACCGCCGTCACGACACCCGTCTCGATCGTGTCGTTCCTGCTCGCCGGATTCCTCTCCGACAGACTGGGCCGGCGCAAGGCGTTCGTCGCCGTCGCCTCGTTCCTCACCGGCGGCGCACTCGTGTACGTGTCGCTGAACCCGCACGTCAGCGGGTTCCTGGTGGCCTTCGTCGCCTTCACGGTCGGCCAGGCGTGCTACCTCACGGTCGACATCGCGATCGCCGCCGCGGTCATTCCCGACGTCCGGCAGACGGCCAAGGCCATGAGCGTGTACCAGGTGGCGGCCACCCTCCCCTACGCCGTGGTCCCCGTCATCGGCGCCGGGATCCTCCCGCTCACCGGCAACAGCTATGCACTTCTGTTCTGCGCGCTGGCCGGCTGCGCGGCCGTCGCCGGTGCGGCCGTCCTCTTCGTGCGGTCGATCCGATGACCCGCGACACCGAACTCACGAGACAGGTATCACGAATGACGGCACCGACGCACCTCCGCCTCGAACATCTGCGGCCCGGGCAACCCTGCGGAACGCCCCATCCGCGACTGTCGTGGTGGCTGCCCGGCGGAAGCACCGAGCAGCACGCGTACCAGATCCGGGTCCGGAGCATCTCCGGTCGCACGCCCCGCACCCTGTTCACCACCGACGTCGTCGAGGGCCGCGACCATGTTCTCGTACGCCCCTGGACCGCAACCGATCCGGTGCCCACCGCGGGCGAGGAACGGACCTGGCAGGTGCGGTGCTGGACCGACCTCGGGCCCAGCGAGTGGTCCGAACCCTGCCCGTGGACCACCGGACTCCTCCACAGCAGCGACCTCACGGCCGACTGGATCAAACCGCACGAGCCGGACGTCCCCGCGCTCGGTCACCGTCCCGCCTATCGGCTGCGCGCCTCCTGGAAACCGCGAGCCGAGATCGCCCACGCCTCGCTGTTCGCGACGGCCCACGGCATCTACGAGTTCTTCGTCAACGACATCCGGGTCGGCGATCAGGACCTGACCCCCGGCTTCACCGCGTACCGCACACACCTGCAGGTGCAGCACTTCGACGTCACCGAACTCCTGCAACCGCGGGACAACGAGTTGGCGATCCTGCTGAGCGACGGCTGGTTCCGCGGACGGCACGGATTCGAGCGCCGCGGTGACGGTTTCGGAGACCGCGTCGCCGCACTCGCGGAACTGCACATCCGATACGCAGACGGAACGTCGGAGCGCTTCGGCACCGGCGACGGCTGGACCAGCGCACCGAGCGAGATCGAGGCCGCCGACCTGATGGACGGGCAGCGGGTGGATCTGCGCCGTGCGTCCGCCGAGGAGGAACACCACCCCGCCGTGGTCGCTCGCGGTGGGCTCTACGACGACCGCGACCGGTTGATCACCGGCGTGGCGCCCCCGGTGCGCCGGATCGAGAACCTGGCCGCAGTGGCCGTCACCGCGCCGCGACCCGGCAGTTACGTCGCGGACTTCGGGCAGAACGTCAACGGATGGGTCGTCGCGACCGACCTCGGCCCCGACGGCACACACGTGACCCTCACGCATGGCGAGTCCCTGGCCGCCGACGGCAGCGTGGACACGGATCACCTGCGCGCCTTCGACTTCGCGACCGGCGACCCGCTGCCGGCCGGTCAGGTCGACCACGTCGTGTCGTCCGGGCCCGGTGGGGTGTTCGAGCCGCGGCACAGCACCCACGGATTCCGTTACGTCCAGATCGACGGGCTTCCGACGACGCCGCGGCCCGAGTCGATCGCGGCCGCCGTCGTGCACACCGATCTGGACCAGGTGGGAAGCTTCACCTGCGACAACGGTCGTCTCGACAAGCTCCACGACGCCGCGGTGTGGAGCTTCCGCGGCAACGCCTGCGACGTCCCGACCGATTGCCCCCAGCGCGAGCGGTCGGGTTTCACCCGAGACTGGCAGATCTATGTCGAAACGGCGGCCTTCACGCACGACGTCGCGGGGTTCAGCGACAAATGGCTGCGCGACCTCGCCGCCGACCAGTGGCCGGACGGGACGGTTACCACCATCGTGCCCAACCCGGCGGGCAACCAGCCGTCGGGCAACCATTTCGCCGACATCTCCAACGGTTCGGCCGGATGGGGCGACGCCGCCGTCATCGTCCCGTGGCAGCTGTGGCGACTGTACGGCGACGTCGACGTCGTGGAACGCCAGTACGATTCCATGACCCGGTGGGTCGACCTGGCTGCCGGCACTGCCCGGGACCACCGGCATCCCGACCGCGCCCGACTGCGTCCCACACCGGAAGACCACGAACAGTACTTGTGGGACACCGGGTTCCACTGGGGTGAGTGGCTCGAACCCGACGAGGTTCCCGCTCCTGATCCGCACCGCGATCACAGCGTGGTCGCCACGGCGTACCTCGCGCGATCGGCCGGGCTCCTCGCGCAGATGGCGGACGTACTCGGACGCCCGCCGGTACGCTGTGATCGCGGCGGGAGCGGTCCGCGCCTGGCAACGCGAATTCGTCACTCCCGACGGCACGCTGACCCACCCGACCCAGGCGAATTATGTTCGCGCCCTGGAGTTCGAGCTGGTCCCGGCCGAGCTTCGTCAGCGATTCGCGGACGAACTCGCGCGTGTGCTCGCCGACAACGACTATCGCCTCGGCACCGGATTCCTGGCCACCGGGATGCTGCTGCCCGTGCTCGCGCGCAACGGACACCTCGACACCGCCTACCGGGTGTTGCTGTCTACCGGAAGCCCGTCGTGGATGGAGATGATCGACCGCGGGGCCACCACCATCTGGGAGCGTTGGGACGGGGTCGACGAGAACGGCCGGGCCACCGGCTCACTGAATCACTACAGCAAGGGTGCGGTCGTCTCGTTTCTCCACCAGTTCGTCGCCGGACTGCGCCCCGCCGAGACCACCGGCCCCGGCACCGTCGGCTACCGCAGATTCATCGTCGACCCCCGCCCCGGCGGGGGCATCGGGTCCGCCCGGGCCGAGCACTGCAGCCCCTACGGGACCATCGTGGTGAACTGGCGGATCGCCGACGACCTCTTCACGCTGACCCTGACCGTGCCGGAGGGCAGCGAATGTGAACTGCGACTGGGAGATACGGCCGAACTCCTTCGGGCGGGGACGTACACACGCTCCTGCCCCGCGGCTCGCGTCACCCGGCGATTGTCGCGTGCATCTCCCACACGATGATCTCGGCGCCGGTGTCGGTGGTCAGTTGCTGACCGCCGCCACCGCTGAGCCGGACGGCGTCACCTTCGGCGAGAATGCCGACCCCTTCCATCGACGCTTCGCCGCGTGCGACGAACACGTGGAAGAACGGGGCGTCGGGCAGGGTGATCGGCGCCTGTCCGGGCTGCATGCGGGCGACATGCATTGCGGCGTACTTGTTCTTGATCCGGATCGCCGAATGGTCGGCGTGGTCGGGGATGCCCGAGGCGACGGGCACCAGTCCCCCGGCGAGCAACTCGTGGTCGATTTCGAGTTGCTCGTAGCCGGGTGTAATGCCGGCTTCGTCGGGCAAGACCCACATCTGGACGAAGTGGACCGGATCGCTGTGCTCGTCGGTGGCACCGTTCAGCCGCCACGAGTCGTTCTTCTCCGAGTGCAGGATTCCGGTGCCCGCGCTCATGCGCTGGGCGAGGCCCGGGTAGATGACCCCGGAATGTCCCATCGAGTCCTGGTGTACCAGCGAACCCTGGAGCACCCAGGTGACGATCTCCATGTCCTGGTGTGGGTGGGTGTCGAATCCCTGACCCGGCACGACGATGTCGTCGTTGTTGACCATCAGCACCCCGTGGTGGGTGTTGGCCGGGTCGTAGTGGTGGCTGAACGAGAAGGAGTGCTTGGAATCCAGCCAGCCGCCCGCCTGAGTCATGAAGCGGTCGGCGGCTCGGCGGACATCCACGCGGGGTGGGGTGAGGGCGGCAGTCATGGGCGTTGCCTTTCCAGGATTGTCACAGAACGTGTGAGCCGTACATTTCGCCGAGCGGGTCGGCGATGAGTTCGAGGCGGGCGCCGTCCGGGTCGCGGAAATACATCGACACCTCACTGTGTTCGACGAGTTCGACGCCGGCGTCGATCAGTTTCGTGCGCAGGTGTTCCCACCGGTCCGGTTCGACGCTGATCGCGATGTGGTGGAGTCCGCCGAGCACTTCCTGATACGGACCGATGTCGAGGCCCGGGAAGTCGAAGAACGCGAGCAGGTTGCCGTTGCCGATGTCGAAGAAGAAATGCGAAGACCCGGGGTAGTCCCGGTTCTCGATCAGTTCGGTCAGCGGGAACTCGAGCAGGTCCTGATAGAACCGGACGGTGCGCTCGACGTCACTGCTGATCAGTGCGGTGTGGTGAAGGCCGCGGGCCGAGGATGCGGGCCTCGACGACGCGGGCTTCAGATGCTGGGCGCGAATCCGGTCGCGTTGCGCCGCGAATCTCTGCGAACGCTCCTGCTCGTCTGTGGTGCTCATTGCCCTGCCCCTCTCCGCGGAGCGCAGTAATTGCGCTTTCAACTAACACCACCCTACTCCAAGTAGTTGCGGTGTCAACTACTTGGGCTATGCTGGTCCTGTGGAACCGACCAGATGGCTCAGCGCCGAAGAACAGAACACCTGGCGCGCCTACCTGGACGCCACACGCCTGCTGCTGCAGGCCCTCGATCGGCAGCTCACCCGGGACGCCGGCATCTCGTTCACGGACTTCGAACTGCTCGTCGTGCTGTCGGAGGCGCCTCAGCGGCAACTGCGGATGCGTGAACTCGCCGACGCGGTCACCACCACCCGCAGCGGCGTGACCCGGGCCATCAGCCGCCTGGTCGATGCAGGCTGGGTGCGGCGCGTCGAGTGCGAGGACGACAAGCGGGGAACACTCGCCGAACTGACCGACGCCGGCGCCGCCAAGCTCGCCGCCGCGAGCCCCGGACATGTGGCGGAGGTGCGGCGAAACATGTTCGACCTGCTCAGCCCGCGGGACGTCACCCTCCTCGGGCACGACTTCAGCGAAATGCGCGCCCACCTGCTGGAGCATCCCTGAGTCCCACACCGGAAAGGCTGGTCATGAGCAGTACGTCAGCGGAGAACGACTACGTTCACATCGACCGGCAGAGCCCGGCCGTCTACCAAGCGCAGATCGCCGTCGCCAAGGCCATCCGCCACGAGGCCCGGGAGGCCGGGTTCGACCGGCGATTCGTCGAGCTGGTCAACGTGCGCGTGTCCCAGATCAACCGCTGCGCGTACTGCCTGGACGTTCACGTCGCCGCGTCGCTGGCGGCAGGCGAGACCCAGCAGCGCCTCGCGGTTCTGCCCGCCTGGCGGGAGACGACGCTGTTCTCCGACCGCGAGGTGGCAGCGCTCACTCTGGCCGAGTCGGTCACGAATTTGCCGGACGCGCACAGCCAGGAGGCCGACTACGCCTTCGCACGGCGGTTCCTGTCCGCGCAGGAGATGTCGGCGGTGAGCTGGATTGCCGTCACCATGAACGCCTTCAACCGGATCTCCATCGTCAGCCATCATCCGGTCCGGCCGACGAACTAACACCGCAGTTCACGACCCTCCTCAGATTTTAGTTGACTCCGCAACGACTTCGGGCTAACGTAGTAGTTGCAGATTCAATTACCTCGTTGTTTCGAGTGCCCGTTCGACAGCCCTAGGAGTTTTCATGACCGCCTTCACCGCCACCCTGCCCAACCTCACCGCCGGAACCTGGGCCATCGACTCGGTCCACTCCACCGTCGGCTTCTCCGTCCGCCACCTGATGGTCAGCAAGGTCCGCGGCACCTTCAACGACTTCACCGGCGC
>SEEV01000750.1 GCA_004211695.1 Rhodococcus sp. (in: high G+C Gram-positive bacteria) | reverse complement strand
GAGATGATGTAGACGAACCCGTCACCGCCCTTCTCCCAGGTGATCATGGTGCGCTTGCCGCCGTAGACCGCAGTGGACCATTTGACGCCGGTGTCGGTCCAGCTCTCACCGAGGTCATCCGAATACCGGATCTCGCACCACTTCTCGTTGCCGAGTCCCTGTGTGACCATGACCCAGAGGTAGATTCTGTTGCCGATCGAGATGGCATCGCAGGGCAGGATGGTGGAGTATTCCGGGTTGTCGTGCACGTAGTCCCACAGCTGGCGGGCGTTGCGGGCCGCCGACGCGAAGGTGATCGGCGTGGTCACATCATGGGTGCCACTGCGCAGCAGCATCGGGGAACGCCAGTTCGGTCCCCCCACCTGAGGCTGGGACCCGGCGAACGTGTCGCCGAGGAGAAAGCCGATCTGACCGTTGGGCATCCGGAACGGAATGCCCAGGTCGGTGCCGCCGATGTCGAACTGCGGCAACGGGTTCACGGACTTCACGAAAGGTCATGTCGCCTCCTTCCGGTCGACGGTCGGCGCGAACCTCACACCGTGCACCACGGCGGGCGACGGTATTTGCCGGACGCCACCCGAATCCGACGTATGCGAGGTGGTCGCGCCTCGTCAGCCCGACGCGTCCTCCTCGTCCGATCCGGCCGCCGTCGACAAATCCTTCGTCCGGTCCGCGGCCTCGGCTGCGGCTTCATCGGAAAATTCTCTCGGTGAGGGCGGGCACTACCTCGGCCGTCGTGTCCACCAAGTCGCCGTCACACGTCACGTACCTGACGTGTGTCGAGCCAGCGGGCGTGCCGGGCATGCATCAATCGTGCGGGACCGTGACATGAAATCTGGAATGTGACACGCCCATTGACACGAAACCTGGAAAGTGACACCGCTCCGCGGAACCTACCCATGAGGCGACCAACCGGGGCAGAGTGACCGGCGTCAGGGCGTCGAGGAAACACCGGTGTCCCGGCGGGATTGCTTGATACTCAAGCAACCGAACCGCGGTGACCGAGTCCACGCCGTGGCCGTTCAGGTACGTCCGACGCAACGACGGATCCACGAACGACAGGAACACCCAATCCTTCTACGAGATGACACGGGGACACAGAGACACCAGCGCGCTACGACACATCAAACCACTTGGCACAACACAAGCAGGAGGGGAGGCCGATGAGACAGATTCGACCATGAAAAGAATCCGTGTCGGTTTCCAGATTTCATGTCGGAAGGCCAGGAGTGATCTACCCCGGCGATGTCTGCAACACGCAGGTGAAGACGTCGGATAGGCGAAGCATGGAGCGGCGAGCACCGAAACCGGACACCCCGCTGGATTATCTTGAGCGGCTGCCCGCATCGGTACTGCTGCAGCGGCTCCCCGTTTCCGTGCTCTCCACCGACCACATGGGGCTCATGGTGCACGCGATACAGCGCTCGAGAACATGCTGGGCTATCCGATGGAGGCTCAAGGGCCGGTCGATCGCCGAGTTCGTGGACCCGGAGTCGGTGTCGAGCGGTCGGGACGCGGTGACCCGTCTGCACGAATTCGCCGGCCGGATCGTCGACCGGCGCCACCGGGATGGTTTCGTCGAGCGGGACGCACTGAGTAATTCGGTGCCGCAACCCGGCGACGGCACTCATCTGGTGTGCTTTCAGGACATCACCGAACAACTGTGGGATGGTGCGCCCACCGGCGTCGTTCGACTGAAGCTACGGCTGACAAACCCACCAATCCCCCACCACGGTGGGATACCGGCAGCATCGCGCTTTCGTGTCCTACAGCCGCCTCGACCACCGCAGCGACCGATGAACGATCGGTCCGACGGCATGGATGCACGTTAGGCTCGTTTTGTGGCCGTCGAATCAACCATGATCGCGCTGGGCACCCCGGCACCCGCCTTCGAACTGCCCGACCGGAGCGGCGGGCTCGTCCGGCTCGCCGACTTCGACGC
>SEEV01000278.1 GCA_004211695.1 Rhodococcus sp. (in: high G+C Gram-positive bacteria) | reverse complement strand
CCGCGCTCGAGGGCGAGACGGCCAAACCTGTCGGACCTGTGGTACACAATGATCAGGTGAACGCAGCCTGATGCTCATCGGGCCGCCACCGAAGTTCCACGGAACTCGGGACATCCTCTCAAGTAATGCCGGCGCCACCTTGTAGATGGTCTGGAAGAAGGGGAAGTTCCACGGGATGATCCCGAGCACCACGCCGATGGGCTTGCGGTGGATCTCGATCCGCGAGTCCTCGTCGTCACGCACCACCTCGGCGTCGAGACGCAGGTCGGCGATGTGGCGCATCCAGATGAGGGCCGAGTCGACGTCACCGTCGGCTGAGGCAGTCGGCTTGCCTGTTTCCAAGGTGATGATCCGGGAGATCTCCTCCCGCCGAGCCTCGATGCGCTGCGCGAATTGGTGCAGGATTCGTGACCGCTCCTCCACGGTGGTGTTCTGCCAGTGTCCGAAGGCGCGAGCCGCAGCCCGGTATGCCTCATCGGCCTGCTTCTCATCAGCGACCGGCGCCGTCGCGATTTCCTCACCGGTTGCCGGGTCGCGGACCGGCTGACTCGATGCGCCTTCGACTAGTTGCCCATCGATCAGCTGCTTGAAGGTCTGATCCGACAGGTCGACTTTGGCAACCGAAGTGTCCAGCTGGTCGGGTGCGGGCGAGGGGGCGGTGGTCATGTCGTTTTCTCCATCGTGGGGGAGGGATCTGCCATTCGGGGGCATCGTCGGTCGCACCTTGCTTCGTCGGATGCGGAGTAAGCAGCACCGGCTGACCGTCGATGGGTGATGGTGATCCGCTCGGCTGGATCAAGTGAGAATGAACTTAATCACTAATTCGACGTGACAACATATGCGCGTGCACAGCTCGAAGCGCACATTCTGTGCATGCCCACAGTCGTATGGTGATCAATACGCCGTGGTGATCAATATGTGCTGCTGGAGGAGGTTGTCGGAGGCCGGGGCTGTATTCCGACGGTGACTCCGAATGGGTCGGCGAGGACGGCGAAGGGCCCATCGCTGATTCGGTGGCCGGCACCCGGACCCGGGCGCCGCTTCGAGGTCGAGGACGCGGAGGAAGGGGACTCAGTGCGGGAACGGCGGTGGGTAGGACGTCGAGCATGTCCACTAAGCCGGCCACGGGTCGGTTCGCGGATACCAGCAGGCGGTAGTTGCCCGGGCCTGGTGCGGGTTTGTCGCTCACCGGGCAGGCGAGGGTCTGGGCGTTGTAGGTTGCTGCCGATTCGGCCGATGGGGTGTACAGGTCGACGAAGGCGACGTCTCCGAGTCTCTGACTCGGTTGTGTGGGACCGGTGTCGGTGAGCCGAATAGTGCTCCGTGGGGTGCGGAGTACATGGGCAGGGTTAGGCCATCGGCGAGTACCGTGCCGGCCGGGCGGGCGCCGAGGTCGAGGCGATCTGGGCGTTGTCGGTCATTGTGGTCCGCGTTCGTCGAGTAGTGACGACAGGTCGGCGGCGGAGCCGAGTTCCCAGCCGGTCGTGGCGAGCCAGAAGTGTGTGCGGCTGCTCGGCGAATCGATATCGCGGCCGGTGAGTTCTCTCGATCAGCTTCAGCCGGTTACGTAACGTGTTGCGGTGCACGAACAGTCCCGTCGCAGTCGCCGCCGGTGCGCAGTCCTCGGCCAGGTAGCGGTAGCCGGCGAGGGCAGGGTCAGCCGACGCCATAGCGTGCACCCTACGCACGGTGCGTCCGGTTGATGTGGGCTCCGCAGGTGGCGCGAGACGCGTGCCCATGCACTGGCGATGAATGACGCCGCGCTCGGGTTATGGCGAATAACTCGGCGGCACTGGAGGAATTGGCGTCCGGTATCGCAGAAGGCCCTCGCTCAGCTCTGGAACACGGTGGCAAGGAGCACGCCCAGGCCAGGCCAAGGAGTTCGCCACGCCTACCGCGCGAAGCTGCCCAAGGCCACCTCTAAATTCATTGATGGCTTCGAGCGCCGGCTAGCGTTCTACGGCTACCCAGCCGAGGAGTGGTCACCTTGCGCGTGAGAATCCGATCGGGTCGACCTTTCACGACGTGTGGCATCTCAAAGCTCCTCACCCACAAGTCTCGACAATTTGCCTCTGATCGCATACGCGCAGGCACGGACCCGAAACCCATCTGACCTGCAATTTCTGCACGAATGCATATCGCTATGCAGGACTGTCCCTTGTTTGTCCACCGCGCTCGTTCCTACCTTTCTTCTAACCGCATCAGAAAGGGGACATCATGGTCCAGCGCGACTCAGTCTCGTCAATTCGTGGTCTGATTCCAGCCCACCTCACTCCAATGTCGAGGGGTGGAGCAATTCACTGGGATGCACTCACCACTCACCTCCGGTGGCTTGCGGCAATACCCGGAGTCGAGTGGATCACCACCACTGCCCACGCATCGGAGGTCGCGACCCTGACCACCGAGGAACGGCAGCGCATGATCGAGCACGCCGTCTCGGTGGTTCCGGAATCCATCGGCGTGGTTGCCGGTGTCTACGACGACGGCAGCGCCCGGGCCGCTGCCGACGCACGACGTTCGGTCGAGTCTGGAGCGAAGGCGCTCTTGGTGTTCCCCTCGGGAGTCTTCGCCGGAGGGTCGCAGCGGCGATCGGAATCCCAGCGCTCCCACTACGAAGCGGTCGCTGAAGCCGTGGACGTGCCTCTGATCATCTTCAAGTATCCGGTCGGCAATCCTCTCACGCTGCCGCTCGAGACCACCCTGGAAATCTGTCAGACCATCCCGACCGTGGCGGCCATCAAGGAATGGTCCTACGACATCGTCGAGTACGAGGACACCTGGCGAGCGATCAAGGCCGACGCTCCTCACGTCTCGGTCCTGAGCAGCTTCAGCCGCGCCCTCTTTGCGTCCCTTCTGGTGGGCAGCGACGGCGTGCTGAGCGGTCACGGCAGTATCGTCGCGGATCTGCAGAGTGAACTCCTTGCCGCCATGCAAGCCGGTGACCTGAACGGGGCGCGAAAGGCATGGGATCGCATCTACCCCCTCGCCGTTGCCTGCTACGCCGATCCCTTCTTCGACCAGCACAATCGGATGAAGGCGGCCCTGGGCATCCTGGGTCGAATCCCGCGCGACGCCACGTATGTGCGACGCCCCTTGGTGGAGGTCGACGAGGCTGAGCTCGCCACTCTCGAGGCCGCCTGCATCAGCGCCGGGCTCGTGTAACGCCCATGTCCTACGTCCACCTCTTCAGTCCGAGCGCGATCGGCGGCGTCGAGATTCGTAACCGGGTCGTCCTGCCCAGCATGACCACCCGGCTGGCCACCCCCTCCGGAGAGGTCACTCGGGAGCTCGTGAGCTACTACCAGGAGCGGGCCAGGGGTGGCTGCGGTCTTGTGATCGTGGAGATGGCCTCGCCGCAGCGTCGTGGTCGACACCGAGGGCGCGAGCTGGGCATCGACTCGGACGAGTACGTACCCGGGTTGCGCTCTCTCGTCGATGCCATCCACGAGCAGGGTGCCCGGGCCGGCATCCAGTTGGGTCACGGCGGAGCGAGGGCGCTCCCGAGGGAACTCGGCGGGCGCCCCCTGGCCGCGACGGCGGGGCCGGTACCGGTATTCGAGACGGCACGTTTCGTGAACTTTCCCCAGCTCTTCGACGAGGACTCTCTGGAGCAGCTCGTGGTGGATCACGTCGCCGCGGCCAGACGGGCTGAGGAGTCGGGGTTCGACATGATCGAGCTTCACGGTGCCCATGGATACCTTCTAGCGCAGCTGATCAGCGCCGACGAGAATCGGGTGCTGCCGTACGCCGCGGCCAGGTACGCCTTCGTCGCGTCATTGGTGCGCCGCATCGTTGAAGCTGTCGACATTCCCCTGACCTATCGCCTCAGCGGTCAGGATTACTACTCCGCCGGACAAACCTTGGACGATTCGCTCGCGTTCCTTCCCTACATAGAGGACGCCGGCATCTCCGCCGTCTCGGTGACCGGCGGGCACTACAAGTCCGTCGATCCCGAGATCATGATTCCGCCGATGCCGTACGAGGACGGCGTATTCCTCGACGCAGCGCGCGTAGTCAAGGCACATACGCGCCTGCCCGTCATCGCGGTGGGGCGTGTGAACACCCCGGCGGTGGCGGAGGACGCGCTCGCGCAGGGGTGGGCGGACTTCGTCGCGGTGGGGCGCGGACAGATCGCCGATCCCCATTGGGCGCGCAAGACGCAGCAACAGCAGCAGGTGCGAGAGTGCTTGGCGTGCAATCACTGTGTGCGGACCATGCGCTCGGGTAAACAGCTGGCCTGCGCGGTGAACCCCACCGTGACGACCACCGACCGGCCCGCCTCTGGATTCGCCGCGCAGCGTCGACTCGTGTTCGGTGCCGGCCCGGCAGGCCTGACCTACGCAGTGGAATCGGCACGAGCGGGACACGAGGTGTACGTCATCGCACGGGACCGCACCTGGAAGGCGGCGGCAGCACCCGCCTTCAACGGTTACCGGCCGGATCGACAGCGGATGTATCGCTACTTCGACGGACTGTGGAAGGAGGCCGTCGACGCCGGCGTTCACATCGGTGTGGAGGGGGAGCTGGAACCACCGCCCGAATGGCGTACCGAGGTCGACGTGGTCGCTGACGCCCGGGGCGCCACGTACGTGGGCAACCTCGGTCCCCTCGTCCGCATCCTCATCCGAGTCCTGTCCCGAGTACCCCTGCCGAAGCGGCTGATGAAGAGCGACCGGATCCACCACATATTGCTCTACGACCTGCGCAACCCCCGGAGGAAGGAGCCGACCCGCATTCCGGGAGCTCGCACCATCAAGATCGGTGACGCGGCACAGCCGGGCGAGCTGGCCGCCGCCGTACACGACGCATACATCCAAGCTTGGAAGGAAAACAGCGATGACTAGTAACCCGATGCGGTGCATCGTCACCGGGGGCAGCCAAGGCATCGGCGAGGCTATCGTCGAGAAACTCCTGTCAGATGGAGCTGCTGTCGCCGTAATCGACCGGCAGGAGCCCACAGCCCGACTGAAGGACCGGGTAGCTTTCGCCGAGTGCGACGTGAGCGATTCCGTTGCTATGGAGAACGCAGCTCTTGCCCTGGCAGATGCATTGGGAGGGCCGCCCGACACTGTGGTCGCAAACGCAGGCAGATGCGTATCCGGTCGGTTGGCGAGCGATCCGGTCGACAACCTCGTCAACCACTTTCAGATCAACACTTTGGGGGTGCTCAACACCTTCCGTCCCCACATCTCCCACATGCGCGCCGAGGGTGGTGGGTCGCTGATCGCGATCACCTCGAACTGTGCGCACAAGCCGCGCCTCGACCTCGGCGCCTACTGCGCCACCAAAGCCGCCACCAAAATGATGGTCGAATGCCTCGCACTCGAGCTCTCAGCTGAGGGAATCCGAGTCAACGCTGTCGCGCCGGGTTCCTGTGACACCGAGATGCAGCGTCGTCAGTGGGAGGAACTCGGTGTCCCGAAGGACCGACAGGTCGTCGGCGACTTGACGTCCTATCGATCCGGCATCCCGGCAGGCAGGCTGGCGACGCCAAACGACATCGCACAGGCGGTCGGCTTCCTGGCCTCACCGGCAGCGGAGTTCATGCGAGGTGTGACGTTGGTCGTCGATGGCGCGCAGTCAATTTGAAATTACAAGGAGCGCAATCGATGTGAACTAAACACAACGTTCGGCACCATCAATCGTCCGCGCAATCGCAATTGCGCCCGCCGGCCGGAACCGACCATACCCACCTCAGGTCTCCACGATTGAGGGGATTGCCCCGTCGGGAGCTCCGCGCCCAGGACTCCACCGAGTGCACCTGAATATGGGTCCTCCCGACATCCCCGGAGAGTTCGTAATGACCGACACCCAGGACCCCACGGCGATCTCCGAGTCGGCGACGCAACGCGCGAACGCCTCCCCGCCGTCCACCCGCAGGGCGATGCTCGGCCTCGGCCTCGGCAACACCCTCGAATGGTACGACTGGATGATTTTCGGCCTGCTCGCCGCGTTCATCGGGCCGCAGTTCTTCCCGTCGCAGGATCCGGTGTCGTCCACCCTCGACGCGCTGGCCGTATTCGCGGTCGGGTTCTGCGTCCGGCCGCTGGGCGGAGTCCTGCTCGGTAACGTCGCCGATCGCGTCGGCCGGCGCCAGGTGATGCTCTGGTCGGTCGGGATCATGGCCGTCACCACCCTGAGCATCGCGCTGCTGCCCTCCTACGACTCGATCGGCGTCTGGGCCGGAATCCTGCTGCTGGCATGCCGGCTGCTACAGGGCCTGTCCACCGGCATCGAGGCGCCGCTGTCCACGGCGTACGCCGTGGAGCTGATGCCGGCCGGACACGAAGGCCGGGCGGCCGGCTACATCAGCTTCTTCCAGAACTTCGGCATCCTGCTCGCTTCACTGGTCAGCTTCGCGACCAGCTACGTCATCGGCGGCGACGCCATGTCGACGTGGGGCTGGCGGGTCCCGATGCTGGTCGGCGCCGCGATGAGCTTCTGCGTGCTCTACCTGCGGCGCGCTCTACCCGAGACGCTGTCGGAGGACGAGAAGACCGAACGCACATCGGGCACCTGGGAAGGCGTCGGACGGCACTGGCTCGGCCTGGCCGCGATCATCTTCGTCGTCGGTGCCGCGCAGGCCTACAACTACGCGTGGAACGTCGGCCTGCCCAGCCTGGCTCGCGGCGCCTACGGCGAGAACTCGACCACGATATTCGCGATCACCAGCGTGCTCGGCGTGATCATGCTGGCCGGGTCGATCATCACTGGCCGGATCGCAGACCAGGTGGGCCTGTCCCGGGCATTCGTGGTCACCCGACTCGCGGTCGTCCCCGGCATCTTCCTGATGCTGCTGTACGCCGGCCCTGGCCTGAGCACCTTCACCGTGGTCCTGCTGCTGGGCGGCGTCCTGCTTGCGGCGAACATGACGCTCTACAACGTCGTGTCCACGTCACCTGATGCCGAAGTACTGCCGGGCGACCGGCACCGGTCTGGGCTACGGCGTCGCAGTAGCAGCCTTCGGTGGCACCGCGTCCTATCTGATCGTCTCGCTGCAGAGCCGTAACTTGTTGTGGGTCTTCCCCGTTTACACCGCTCTTCTGTCGGTCATCAGCGTTGTTCTGTACCTCGCGGCCCGTCGCCGCAGCGGCACTTTCGCTGGTGATTGAGCACCAACGCGACGAACATGAGGACCCTCAGCCATCGGGGTCCGACGAGTACACGGTATTAGTGGTCGCTGCCCGAACTAAGTTGGGTTAGCGCATCGTTCCCAATCTCAGCCATGCTGACCAAAAAGTAGGAGCACTACGATGAGCGATAGCGTCGACCATCACAAACTCTCCAAGACACTGACCTGGCGCGATGGAATGGCGCTTGGGCTTGCCCTACCTACTGGGTTGTTCGTGACATTCGGCTACCTTCTCGGCGTAGTCGGCGCGTGGACTGCAATTACAGTCTGGTTCATCGGCGCTGTCATCAGCTATCTCCAGTGCCGGGTCTTTGCGGAGATGGCGGCAATGTTCCCGCGCGACTCCGGAGGGGTCGCACGCTATGCAATCGAGGGTTGGAAGAAATACTTCGCCCCGCTTGGAGCCATCGCCGCGTTCGGCTACTGGATTGGTTGGTCTCTGACTATCTCGATGGCGGCGGTCGTCTTCGGAGAATTGATCGAGGCGACCTGGTTTCAGGACAACACCCTCGCCTTCGGCATCTTGGGCAACCAGCTCGGGCTCGAGCACCTTTTCGCTCTCGGTGCCATGCTGTTCGCGTGGGCCTTCAACTACTTCGGTTTGAAGTTCGGTGCCACGGTCAACAAGGTGCTCGGATTGCTGGTTGTCGCGGGTCTCATCGTGGTGTCGGTGGCGTGTCTGGTCAGCCCGTCGATCCATTGGTCGACGGCCAACTTGTCGTGGTCGGTCGCGGGCGACTGGCGAACGGTCGCTGTCGTGTTCTACGTGACCGCGTGGGCAGTCTACGCGGGTGAGATCGTTGCTTCGTTCGCTCCTGAGTACAAGGACACTGCACGCGATACTTCCAAGGCCATGTCCCGAATTTCCTTGTTCATGATCGTATTGTTCGTCGTCGTCCCGACCGCCCTCGCAGGCGGTCTTGGAGAGGGCGTGATCCGGGACAACCCGGTGAATTATGTCGCTGTGGCGTTCGGCCAGGCGTTCGGTGGCGCGGCTTGGATCGGAACGATCGTGATCGCGTTCTCACTGCTGGTCGGGATGATTTCCACGACCGCCGATGGGGGTCGCGCCCTCTTCGGGCTTGCGCAGGAGGGCATGACCATCAAGCAACTCGACTGGGTCAACCGTTGGGGTGTGCCTGGCCGGTCCCTCACCTTGGACGTGCTCCTCAACGCGACCGTCATGGTCCTGGTGGGCCATCCGGTGAGTATCTTGCTGGCGAGCAACCTCGGCTATCTTCTATCGATCATTTTGGGACTGTCGGCATTCCTGTTGCTGCGCAAGGACCGACCGAACTGGCCACGGCCGATTCGGCGGAGCACTGGCTGGATTCCGGTCGTGGCAGTCCTGGTGGTGTTCAACGTCTTCATCACCGTGATCGGTGTCCTGAATCCCGAACTACTGGGTTACGGCGGTGCCCGAGAGTCCGTGATCGCAGTGTGCATCCTGCTGTTCTCGGTCGTGCTCTACGCATATCGGCGCGTCGTTCAAGACAAGCTCCCACTGGTCTGGCGGCTTCCGGCTCCGGCGATGCCCGAGGGTGCCGACGCGCTCGCCCTCGAGCACGAGATGCGCGCGACCACGGGTGCTACGACTGTCCACGACGTAGTCGACAATGCGGGCGGACTGTCCAACGTTCGACAGTAATAGGAATCGAGCGTGCTGCCGGTACGGGGCTTTCCCCGACCGCGACGACTGATCCGGGGCACACAAGACCCCACACGCTAGAAGCGCGGCGCGGTCAGCTACCAACACCGCGACCTGCGATCTTCGCCGCGGTGGAACTGAGCAGTTGGCAGTCGCTGGGAAGAGGATGTCCCGAGTTCCGTGGAACTTCGGTGGCGGCCCGATGAGCATCAGGCTGCGTTCACCTGATCATTGTGTACCACAGGTCCGACAGGTTTGGCCGTCTCGCCCTCGAGCGCGG
>SEEV01000277.1 GCA_004211695.1 Rhodococcus sp. (in: high G+C Gram-positive bacteria) | reverse complement strand
TCGAGGCCATGAAGATGGAAAACCCCGTCAACGCCCACAAGGCCGGCACCGTCACCGGCCTCGCCGTCGAACCCGGCGCCGCCATCACCCAGGGCACCGTCCTCGCCGAACTGAAATAGCAGATGTAGGCCGTCACCCAAAGCACCTAGGCCTGCGCCCCACTTCATGATGGGGTGCGGGCCTAGGTGCTTTTACGTCAAGACTCCGCTTTCGTAACGAATCCCTGCGTCCACACCACTCACCGCGGGAACTGTGGTGCTCACATCGTGCTGGCGTCCGCATGAACGCGGACGCCGGCACGGCTACGGGGCAATATCGTCGAGCGCGCGGAGCGCGATCTGCTCGTTGTCATCGAGATGCTTGCGTGTCGCCGCCGCAATTTGGCGGATCCCACCGGTACGCGTGGCGACTAGGAGTTCATTGTGCGTTCGCCACCGTCGGTTCGGCTCGTCCGGTTCGGCGTCGCGTCCGGAAAAGGCGAGCCGGACGTACCGCTCCGCGGCGTGCCACAGCCCTTCGAGAGTGCGCAGATCCCAAGCCGTCGCCGCCGGCCGCAGCAGTTCGTAATGGAACGCGTGGTGGGCGTCGTAGACGTCGTCGATACCCGACGTCTCGTCGGCGAACATCGTCAGATAGCCCTCGAGCCGGTCGAAATCCTGAATTGTGAGCAGCTTGGACGCACGCCCGGCGAGCTCCGGTTCGATCTGTCGACGCAGACGATAGATGCCATGGAGATCGTCATGTGCAAGTGGAGCCACCATCGCGCTCTTGCCGGGTCGGGTGATGACGAGTCCCTGGCCTTCGAGATCGCGGAGAGCCTCGCGTACCGGAATGAAGCTGACACCGAGCTGGCCGGAGATCTCGCGCAGTGAAAAGGTCTGTCCCGGGCGCAGTTCACCGCACAAGATGGCGCGACGGATCTCCTTCGCTACCTGATTGGGAACCGATGTCGGCGCAAGCGATCGCACGAAAGACCGTTGCTCCTGTGTGGTTGCCGTCACCGCATCCTCCGCTCGGTCCTTATCTCCAACTTCGACGGCCTTGTCCGTCGTCAAGTTATGTTATAACGGTTTGCCGGTGGCCTGCACCCCCGGCCCCCGCGTCAGCTTCAGAAGCGGGTCAGCACCCCGCTGCACCGATCGGATTTCTTGATACCGCTCGATCTGTCGGACCAGCAAGAATCTTCAGCCGTCAGGCTGCAGTTTGATCGGCGTGCCCTTCGATCTGCAAAGGTCGGTGAGCTCACCCAGATCCTGGTGAGCGATGCGCCGAGCCTGGGCCTCGCGTTCGTAGAGGACCACGTCCGATTCGATCGGTTCCACGCTTTGTGTGGCTACCGCCTCTGTGGTCACGAACGGATGCAGAATCACCCAGTCGAAATGTGCTCCGGCAAGCTGCAAGATCTTTTCACCGACGCACGCAAGGATCATTGGCGGCGGATCAGGGTATTTCCCAACTTCATCTCGGGATAGATGCCGGCGGGCCCGCGGTATTCAACGGACTCACCCGCCCAGCCGACGCAACAAGCTTGCACAGCCGTGCATTCCGTCCAGGCCTAGCGCGGGAGTGCCGAATGCCCGGAAGTGGGAAGCGACCCGGTGCGAATCCAAGCTGGAAGCGACCTTTGGTCAACGTCTGCAGAGTTGCGCCATCCCCGCGAGCACCACTGGATGGGAGGTACCGAAGTGGTTGACGCCGGCGAGGAGCCCAACACGGTCGGGTGACCTGGAAAGCGCCCCCATGACGGATGCGATCTCCTTGGTTTCCCACCGTTCTGAGACGAAGATGCCGGACAGGCCGATGTGCTCCCCTTCGACGGCGTGTTGAAGACCATCATGCACGTCCGCCAAGCGACCGGGGAGGATGTAGGAGTTCACGGCTTGTCCATCAGTTCCTCGAGCGCGGCTCTCTCGGAGAGCTCTCGTTGTCGTCGAACAGGGGGCGGATTCCGCGCGCGGCCATGATCTGGTCGTTGCTGGCGCCGGCGGCGATCATCGGCCATACCAAGGCGTCGTCCCCGACGATGAAGTCGATGACAACGGGGCGGTCGTTGATCGAGCGCGCCTTGGCGATGACCGCGTCGACGTCCTCCTCACGCTCACATCGCAGGGCGACGCAACCGAGCGCCTCGGAGAGGCCGACGAAGTCCGGAATGCGGTGGGCGTGCGTACCGAGGTCGACGTTCGAGTACCTGCCCTCGTAGTGGATCGCCTGAAGTTGCTTCACCATTCCGAGGTTTCCGTTGTTGATCAGGGCGACCTTGATCGGGACACCTTCGATCGCGGCGGTGGCCAGTTCCTGATTGGTCATCTGGAAACACCCGTCTCCGTCGATCGCCCACACCTCGCGGTCCGGTGCTCCGAGTTTGGCTCCGAGTGCCGCTGGAACTGCGTACCCCATCGTGCCCAAGCCGCCAGAATTGAGCCAGGTGCGCGGCTTTTCGTAGTCGATATAGTGAGCGGCCCACATCTGGTGCTGTCCGACGCCGGAAACATATATCGCGTCGGGATCGGCAGCTTTGCCGAGGGACTCGATGACGAATTCCGGAGAAAGCAATCCGTCTGCGGGGCGGTCGTAGCTGAGTGGGTACGCGCGACGGACCTCATCGAGGTACGCGAGCCAATCCGCCAGGTCTGTTGCCGGAATGCGGTCGGGTCGACCACTGATCTCATCTATGAAGGCCGCGATTGTCTTCTTGCAGTCGCCGACGATGGCAACATCGACGAATCGGTTCTTCCCTATCTCGGCGGGGTCAATATCGGCGTGGATTACCTTCGCGCCGGGCGCGAACGAGGCCACCTCACCAGTGACGCGGTCGTCGAACCGCGCACCAAGCGTGATCAGCAGGTCGCTCTTCTGCAGTGCCGCCACTGCGGCGACAGTTCCGTGCATACCGGGCATCCCATAGTGCAGTCGATGACTGTCCGGAAACGCTCCGCGCGCCATCAGCGTCGTCACGACGGGGATGCCGGTCAGTTCTGCGAACTCGATCAGCTCGGTCGAGGCCTCGGCTTTGATCACACCACCGCCCACGTAGAGGACCGGCGCCTTCGCTTCGATTATCAGTTCGGTGGCCGCACGGACCTGCTTGCGGTGCGGTTTGGTCACCGGTCGATAGCCGGGCAGACGCATGGCCGGAGGCCAGGCGAAGGTGGTCGTGGCCTGCAAGACGTCCTTGGGTATATCGACGAGCACCGCTCCGGGGCGGCCGGTGGCGGCGAGGTGAAATGCCTCTGCAATGGTGCGGGGGATGTCCTTGACGTCCGTAACAAGGAAATTGTGCTTGGTGATCGGCATGGTGATGCCCGAGATGTCGGCTTCCTGGAAGGCGTCTGTACCGATCAGACCGCGCCCGACCTGCCCGGTGATCGCCACCACCGGCACCGAGTCCATCTGCGCATCGGCGAGGGGAGTAACCAGATTGGTCGCACCCGGACCGGACGTCGCCATGCACACTCCGACTTTGCCCGTGGCCTGGGCGTAACCGGTCGCGGCGTGCCCAGCGCCTTGCTCATGACGCACCAACACGTGGCGGACTCGAGGAGAGTCGACCAACGGATCGTAGACCGGCAGGATAGCCCCGCCCGGGATGCCGAAGACGACGTCTACGTCCAGCGCTTCGAGCGAACGCACCACCGCTTGCGCCCCGGTGACCCGTGCCGGACAGCGACCAGCCAGAGCGTCCGAATCGCCTGTTCCGGCATCGGGAACAGCAGAGTCACTCTCGCTGACCGCAGAGAGATGTCGCTGTGTGACAGGGGCAGTAGAGACAGATGAGCTCACGTGCAGTTCCTAGGTTCGGTCCGCGGTCCAATTCGCGACGGCAGACTACGGTTGCGATTCGGACCCGCCGTTCTCGGTAGCGTCCGCGGTGTCATAGTCCGGGACCACAGCCTCGTGAGCTCTCCCGGCGGCCACGCGAAGGATGGTCACTTCCCCGGGCCTGTTGTGCCAACAGTCAATCAGTGACTTGCAGGGAGCGCAATCGGCGACGCCGCGGTTGATCAATCTGCACGGTCTCAACGGCAGTCGCCCCGTGCGGCTGGGCATCTTGCCAAGCATCGACGCCGACCTCTCGGACTTCCCCCGTATCCTCATTTCGTCTACGCAACAGCCGAACCTGTGGCGGTGGAGAGGGTTTGAAAGACCATCGAACTCGTTTAGTATGGCTGTTATCACATATTGCGAAGGTGGCGTAGGCCACCCTATTCGAGGAGCTCTCCGCTATGCCCGACATTCACTCCGTGCCATCCAATTCCTCGCCCGACTCGATACCCGCGGGAACGTACGTCGTCGACACCGCGCGGTCGGCTGTCACCTTTCGCGCCAAAGCCTTCGGGGTGATGTGGGTCCGAGGGCACTTCCCCGTTCGTGACGGTTCGATAGAAATCGGTGGCGGCAAGCTCGCCGGTGCTGGCGTCCTCGACGCCAACGAGATCAGTACTGGCCTGGCACCGCGTGATTGGCATCTGAGGTCCTCGCACTACCTCCACACGGACGAGCACCCCACGATCCGTGTGGCGATCGATAATGCCTGCCTTTCGGACGAGAGCATCCCGTGCGAGGTCACTGTACGGGGTACCGCTGCTCCGGTGCGGTTGCAGCTCAGGTCGGTCGAGGCTGGTGACGGTGCACTCGAACTCGTTGCCGATGTGACGCTGGATCGGACGGTATTTCCGATGCTGGGCCCCTGGGCCGGCGTGTCTCGTCTCGTGCATCTGGGAATCACGATCGTTGCCCTACCTGGCGGCGAGTGAGGCGGTCGACATACCGCAGACGAGGAGGAGGCCCGGCGAGTCGAATCGCCGGGCCTCGAACATGTTCGAAGTAGTCAACATCCTGCAGTGGCCTCGCCCCCCGTCGGGGCGCTGCAGGGTGTTCGGCAGCCCTACCGTGAAACCTGTACAGCAGGAGTTGCCCTCGCCTGAACGATTTTGTGAGAACAGAACTCCCGCAGATGCGTGCGGGTCGCGAAGTCGACTTCGTTGATCAGGGTGCTGGTCACCATCGCGAGAATGCGTTGGTAGAACACCGTGGGGGTGATTCCGAACTCGGGGAGGATGTATTCGTCTCCTCCGCCGAAACGGGACCATTTGGTGGCGAACGCCAGCATGGCGTGTGTGTCTCGGGTCATCATTCCTCCCAGGCCCGATTTCTTTTGGTTGAACTCATGTCAATTCTACTGCTGTAAAGCCTTTTTCAATCCTGGTTTTGACGGTGGTGAGGAAGCGGGCGGCGTCGGCGCCGTCGACGATGCGGTGATCGTAGGAGAGGGACAGGTAGGCCATCGAGCGCACGTCGATGCGGAGCTCACCTTCATGGCGGGTCGGGATCAGTCGTTCGACCACGGCACCGACACCGAGGATGCCCGTTTGGGGTTGGTTGATGATCGGGGTGTCGAACAGGGCGCCGCGGCTTCCGGTGTTGGTGAGGGTGAAGGTGCCGCCGGACAGCTCGTCGGCGGTGATCTTGCCGGTGCGGACCTTGTCGGCCTTGTCCGTGATCGCGCGGGCGAGGCCTTCGATTCCGAGTTGCTGGGCATCGCGGATGACCGGCACCATCAGCCCCTTTTCGCTGTCGACGGCCATGCCCAGGTGGCAGTGGTCGTAGTAGGTAACCTCGGTCACGTCCGCATTGAGGGAGGCGTTGAGGACCCGGTGCTCGGCGAGCGCGTCGACGGCGGCTTTGGCGAAGAACGGTAAAAAAGACAGCTTGATTCCGGTCCGTTGCAGAAAGTCGTCCTTGTGCGCCGCTCGTAGCCGGGCGACCTCGGTGACGTCGACCTCGAGGACCGTGGTGAGTTGAGCGGCGGTTTGCAACGACTCGACCATCCGCTGGGCGATGGTGCGGCGAATGCGCGGCAGCTTCTCGGTGATCGAGCCGATGGAGGACTGCGTCACGGCGGTAACTGCGCTGCCCGTCTCCGGCCCCGGGGACAGCGAGGGAACCGTCGCCGGGGCCGGGGGCACCGCTGCTGCGGTCTGTGCCGGATCCGCAGCGGGTGCCGGTGTGGGAGGCACGGCGGGTGCCGGTGTGGGAGGCACGGCGGGTGCCGGTGTGGGAGGCACGGCGGGTGCCGGTGTGGGAAGCGCAGGAGAATTGTCGGCCGGACCACTGGACGATTCGCTAATGATTGCCAGTTCGGCGTCGATTGCGACGACGTCGTTCTCCTCGGCGAGGATGCGCTGGAGAATCCCGGTGACCGGTGACGGAATCTCGGTGTCGACCTTGTCGGTGGCGACCTCGAGCAGTGGTTCCTCCGCGGTGACATGGTCACCGGGTTGTTTGAGCCACCGGGTGATGGTGCCCTCGTCGACGCTTTCCCCGAGTGCCGGCATCCGCACCGTGGTGCCTGCGAGTTGTTCGGTTGTCATCGTGTTGTCTGCTCCTGGCCTGTGTGCGTGCGGGTCTCGGTGATCAGGGGATGATGTCGAGTGCGGCCCGCACGATGCTGTCGGTGTCGATGCCGTGGTAGCGGTACACCTCGTCGAGGGAGCCGACCTGCCCGAACTTGCTCACTCCGAGTGCGGTGCTGCGCACCTGGTTGATGCCGGCGAGGAACGCCAGGGTGTGCGGGTGGCCGTCGAGGACGGTGACCATTGGGTTGGCGCGATCGGCCGGGAACAGCTGATCAAGGATCCAGCTCTCACCGGACCCGCGGCCCTGCCGCGCCTGGACCGCCTCGAACAGCAACCCGGGACTGGTCACGCAGACGACGTCGGCGGGGATGGCTTGCTCGGAGAGCCGGTCGGCGGCGGCCAGGGCTTCGGTCACCATCGCCCCCATCGCCACGAGGGTCACCTGCGCATCATCTCGGCGGACGAGGGGGTAGCCACCGGCCACCACCTGACGGCGACGGCGCTCGCGGGCCGCCGGGTCCGTGGGCACCGCGGCCAGGGTCTGATCGACCGGGCGGGTGGACAGCCGCAGGTAGGCGGAGGTGCCGTCCGGGCGACCGAGCCGGCCGATGCTGGCCAGCAAGGCCCACTCGGTGTCGATCGCGAACGCCGGTTCGTAGCTGATGCAGCCGGGCTGCTCGAGACCGATGGACGGGGTCTTGATCGACTGGTGCGCACCGCCTTCGGCGGCCAGGGTGACACCGGACGGGGTGCCGACCAGGATCGACTGCCCGCCCGCGTAGATGCCGTACGACCAGGGCTCGAGGGCGCGTTCGACGAACGGGTCGTACATCACCCCGATCGGGAACAGGGGCTGCCCCCACCGGCTCCAGGTGGCGCCGAGCTCACCCATCAGCCCGACCAGGTTGGTTTCGGCGATGCCCAGTTCCATGTGCTGCCCGGTGGGCCGCTCATTCCAGTGCATGATGGTCTCGCGGTCGTCCTCGAACCAGTTGCGGCGTTCGGCCGCCGACCACACGCCGACCTTGTTGACCCACCCACCGAGGTTCGTCGTCGAACTCACGTCCGGGCTGACCGTGACCACCCGTTTCGCGGCCTCGGGAGCCTCGCGGGTCAGGTCCAGCAGCACCCGGCCCAGCGCCGCCTGGGTGGTCGCGGTGCCCTTCGGGGTGCGGCCGATGTCGGTCGGGATCGTCAGCGCGGGCAGCGCCGGGACAGGGTTCCGGCGCAGCCGCTCCGCGTTACTCGCGCACCGCCGCCCGGCTGGGGAGTCGGCGTCGAACCGGCCCCACGGCGACGCCGGGTCCATGCCCAGATCGGCCGCGAGCGAGGCGAATTCGTCCACCGACAGCAGCGACGAGTGGTTCTGCGGGTGCCCCTGGGTGGGCAGCCCGTAGCCCTTGATGGTGTAGGCGATGATCACCGTCGGCCGGGTGTCGTCGATCTGCCGATAGGCCGCGGTCAGCGCGGTCAGGTCGTGGCCGCCGAGGTTGCGGATGGCCGCGATCAGGGTGGCGTCGTCGAGACCGGCGATCAGCGCGCTGATCTCGGCGCTGCCGGGGCCGTTCCCGGGCAGGCGGGTACGGACCTCGTCGGCGCTGCACCGCAGCAACCGCTGGTACTCCGGGTTGGGCATGTCGAGGATCCGGGTGCGCAGCGCCTGCCCACCGGGCCGGGTGAACAACTCTTCGAGCAGCTTGCCGAACTTGACGGTGATCACCTGCCAGCCGGCGGCGTCGAACATCTTCTCCAACCGGTTGGCGGCGATGTTCGGAATCACTCGGTCCAGCGACTGACGGTTCAGGTCGACGATCCACACGACCTCGCCGAGGTCGGCGATGCCCGGGTCGAGGATAGCCTCCCACACCGCGCCCTCGTCGAGTTCGGCGTCGCCGACCAGCGAGTACTGACGGCCGGTGCCCGCCCCGCCGGTAGTGGTTTCGACGTAGCGGCGGGCCATCGCACCCCAGATCGGGGCGGTAGCGCCGATGCCGACCGAACCGGTGGAGTAGTCGACGGTGTCGGGATCCTTGGAACGGCTGGGATAGGACTGCAGGCCGCCGAACTCGCGCAGGGTGGTCAGGTACTTCTCGTCGAGCTCCCCGAGCAGGTAGTTGATGCCGTGCAACACGGGGGAGGCGTGCGGCTTGACCGACACCCGGTCACCCGGCTGGAGTTGCTCGAACCACAGCGAGGTCATGATCGAGACCATCGACGCGCACGACGCCTGATGCCCACCGACCTTGAGGCCGGTGGGGTTGGGCCGGATTCGGTTGGCGTGGTGGATCATCGAGGTGGAAAGCCACAACACCCGCTGCCGGATCGTGTCGAGTGTCTCCAGATCCACCGGACCGCCGGCCTGGGCGGGCGGGGTCGCGGCCCCGGGAGTGACGGGCAGGGTGTCGTGCATCGGAATCTCTTTCCTCACATGCGAAATGTTGCGCGGGGGCGCATCGGGTACGGCTGAACGGCGGGATAACCGAGCCGATCGGGAGCGGATGGGCCCGATCGGCTCGGCCTGAGGCTGAGTCGGCGGATCTGTCGCCGCGTCGTCCTTGTTGTGCGCGAAGTTGTTATAACAGTGAATCAGTATCCCGTACTGCGCAAGCACTATCCGATAATTTGAGCATAATGCCCAGTTCGTGTCCTGCCTCGAGAAACGGGATGGGCAGTCTGCCAAGCTCCGATCGCGAGTCGGGACCTAGTCCGGATCGCTCACGGGTGGGCGGGAGG
>SEEV01000276.1 GCA_004211695.1 Rhodococcus sp. (in: high G+C Gram-positive bacteria) | reverse complement strand
CGACTATTGCTGTCCGGCTGGGACTGCCGTGAACTTCCGCCCGTTCGCGATGTTGTCGGCGACTTCGGCCTCCCAGGACGTCGCGGCACGAGAGACGTCGACCTCGAATTCATAGCGAGTGGTCATGTCGGGGGTGATGTCCTCGACGTCGACGTAGAACTGCTGGTACCAGCGGCGCAACTGGTAGACGGGGCCGTCTTCTTCGCACAGCAGCGGATTATCGATGCGCGTCTTGCTCTTCCAGATCGGCACGTCCTGGAGGAATACCGTCTGAAGACTGTCCGCGAACAGTGCGGCGGTCTGCTCGGCGATCTCGTGGGAGACCCCGGGTGCCTTCTTCACGAGCGCCCCGTATTGCAGCACGAATGAATCGGGGGTGACGGGGTAGTGGCAGTTGATGAGCATGCCCTCGGTCTTGTGGCCGTCGACCATCAATTCTTGCCCGTTCATCATGAAGGAGGGACCGTAGTACGCGGCCCACGACTCCAGTTGGGTATCGCCGTCGTAGGCCGTACCCACCTGCACGTCCTGACGCGGCACGCTGCCCATGTACTGGTATCCGATATGTCCTTCGAAGACGTTCTTGAAGTAGGTGGGCATGGTGTAGTGGACGTAGAAGAAGTGCGCCATGTCCACGAGGTTGTCGATCACCTCGCGGCAATTGCTCCCCTCGATGAGGATCGAGTTCCAGCTCCATTCGGTCCACTCGCCGGTTCCGTAACCCTCGATGTGTGGGATCGTGACGTCGGCCGGCGGCGGGTTGCCCTGTGGGTCGTGCCAGACGTAGAGCAGTCCGTTGCGTTCGAGTGTGGTCCACCCGCGGGTACGGGCCAGCGGAGGTACTCGCCGCGCGTAGGGGATGTCGGTGCACCTGCCGTTCCCGCCCCATCGCCAGTCGTGGAACGGGCACGCAATCGAATCGCCCTTGACGGTGCCCCGTGAGAGGTTGCCGCCCATGTGCCGACAGAAGGCATCGAGAACGTTGAGTTTGCCGTCGGATTCGGATTGGAACACCACCAGTGTCGTTCCGAAGGCCTTGACCTCGTGCGGTTGCCCGTCCTGGTAGGGGGCCATCACACCGAGGCAGTGCCACCCGCGGGCGAAGCGGGTCGGGTTGCTGCCGGCATCGATGATCCGGACCTGGTCCGGCGGTGTGGGTGCGGAGCTCATCGCTCATTCCTTCCGATCAGTTCACTGCGCCACCTTTGGGCCGCCACCCAGATTTCCCATCGCGAGCGGGGCGTGGCGATTCTTTGACCCACTCAGTGGTCGCAATTCCGCTCAACGGAAGGGCCACTTGTTATCCCGCCATGACTGCGACCACGGTTGCGGGGCGGCAGCCTTGTCGAGTCGTTGGACCGTACTGACGCGGTTCCTCGGCTATCTGTGCGACCACCAGTCCGACGCCGCCCCGCTGCCACCCCCCTGAACCTGAAAGCGCGTTGATGTCCACTACTTTTCGCGGAGACGCGACCGATTCCTCGCCCCTCTTCCGCCCGCTGCAGGTTCGCTCGCTCACGCTCGAGAACCGCATCGTCATGTCCCCGATGACCCGGACACACTCCCCGGGCGGGGTCCCGGGACCCGACGTCGCCGACTATTACCGCCGCCGCGCGGAGGGCGGCACCGGACTGATCGTCACCGAAGGCGTCGCGATCGACCATCCCACCGCCGTGGACCACCCGGATGTCCCGCGGCTGCGCGGCGATCCCGCAGTCGGCGGTTGGCGGGCAGTGGTGGACGCGGTACATGGGGCGGGCGGACGGATCATCCCGCAGCTGTGGCATGTCGGGCCCCTCTGGGGTGCAATGAGCGCGGTCGATCCGGCGCTGGGGTCTATGCGCCCCTCCGGGGTATGGGGCACACCCGGCATCACCTCATATAGCGACGACTACATCGCCCGAGCGCAGGTTCCCACCGACCCGATGACCGACCACGACATCGCCATGGTTCTCGACGCCTACGCCCGCGCCGCGGCCACCGCGTTGGAGGCCGGGTTCGACGGGATCGCCATCCACGGCGGTCACGGCTACCTGCTGGACTCGTTCCTGTGGGCGGGCACCAACCAGCGCGGCGACGAATGGGGCGGCGACCTCACGCGCCGCACCCGGTTCCCCGCCGAGGTCGTCAAGGCCATTCGCGCCGAGGTCGGCGCGGCCACCCCGATTGTCTACCGGTTCTCCCAGCACAAGCAGCAGGACTACACCGCTCGGATCGCCGAGACACCCGAGGAGCTTGGCGTGATCCTCGGCGCGCTGGTCGAGGCCGGTGTGGACGTGCTCGACGCCAGCATCCGCCGCTTCGACCTCCCCGCATTCGAGGGCAGCGACCTGTCGCTGGCCGGCTGGGCGAAGAAGCTCACCGGCATCACCACCATGGCGGTGGGCAGCGTCGGCATCGGCACCTCTCTCCGCGAGAGCCGCACCCGGGGAGCCGCCCCCACGGTCGACAACATCGGCGAGCTCGAGCGGCGCTTGGCGGCGGACGAGTTCGACCTGATCGCGATCGGCCGTCTGCACCTGGCCGACCCGGGACTCGCCACCACCCTGCGCCGTGGCGGCCCGCTCCCCGCCTTCGACCGGGACCGGCACGAGAGTGTCCTGCATTAGCCGCGCAGACACCGTCGCCCCGCTGGGTAACAGCTACATCCGAGCCGGCCGTCGAACTCTTGGTCTCCCTCGAACCGGTACTCCGGCAACGCCGTGTGAACCCGATCGCCACTGCCCGTCGGGAAACCGATCTGGTGACACCGGCCACACCGACGTTGCGTGCATACACTCCCCGGCTTCACGACAATCCGCATCATCGGAAAGGGCGTTCAGACAAACGTTTCGCTTTGACCAGCAAGGAAAGAGGCCCGACCCTGCACGCCCCGCCCTGAGCACAGACCGGCCACACCCAGCCGATCTCGACGCGTGGGCCGGACCATGCACCACCGCCAGAGAGCCAGATCATCTGACCCGTGTTCACGTCCGCCCATCAGGACTGAACCCCGGAGCGCGCACCTCGAGTCGATGCCGGATTGCCTGCTACGCACCCACCGTGGCCGCACCGCCGTCAGCAGCACCAAAGATTGTGGAGCAGCACCATTACTCGCGATTGAACCGAAACCGAACCCACCTTAAGGTCAATCACTATGGCTGAAATATTCAGCACAACAGCACTTCTGAGTGTCAATGGCATCGACATGTTCATCACCGAACAGGGCTCGGGCCCTCCGGTGGTGCTCTGCCACGGCTTCCCCGGGCTGTCCTTCTCCTGGCGACACCAGCTGCCCGCGCTCGCGGGCGCCGGTTGGCGTGCCATCGCTCCCGACATGCGCGGGTACGGCCGCTCCGACCGCCCCACCGACCCCGCCGCCTACGACCGTGCCAGCACCGTCGCCGACCTTATCGGCCTGCTCGACGAACTCGGACTCGACCGGGCTGTCTTCGCCGGCCACGACTTCGGCGCGAACCTGGTGTGGGACCTGGCGCGGTGGGCACCCGACCGCGTCGCGGGTCTGATGCAGTTCAGCGTCCCCCTGGCGCCCCGCTCCCCGATCCGCCCCAGCGCCGCATCCGCAGCGCTGGCCCGCGAGCACTTCCTGCACATGCACTATTTCCAGCAGCCGGGGCGGGCCGACCAGGAACTGGCCGCCCGCCCCCGGGAGTTTCTCGCCCGCCTGCTGTGGGCGCTGAGCGACACCGACCGCTATCTGCAGTGCTGGGAGCACCCCTCGGAGGGAAACGGCTACCTCGACGTCCTCCCCCACGCCCCGACACCGCCGTGGTCATGGCTCAGCGCAGAAGAGTTCGAGCACTACGTGGCAGAATTCACCCGTACCGGGTTCACCGGCGGGCTGAATTGGTACCGCGCCCTCGATCTGGTGTGGGAGCAGAACGCTGCCACCGCAGACACCCCGATCGAAACTCCGTCGGTGTTCATCGCCGGGCACCGCGATCCGGTGCTCTCGATGATGGGACCCGATCCACTCGGCGCCATGGCCCAACAGGTTCCGGGCCTACGGTCCACCCATCTGATTCCCGGCGCCGGCCATTTCGTCCAGATGCAGGACCCTGAACAGGTCAATGCCGCGATGCTCCACTTCCTGGAGCACCTGCGGTGAGGAACCCGCCCAGACCACGCTGCGCGAACAGCGCACGTACCCCTGCAGGCATGGGCTGACACCTTTCACTGATCGGGGTGTGGCCGGCAAGAAAGGCGCTGCTACAGTGCGCGCCGGAGTCTGGATCGGGCCGTTCATGCCGCGGGCCCGAGGAGCGGGATTGTCGATGTCCGCTCCTCGGGCCTGTCGGTTTCTCGGCTGGGCGTGGATTCCGGGACGGCGTCTGGGCCCGGCCGTCTTGGTCTTATCCGGTCATTCGACGATCGAAGTTCGCGGCCCGCTCGCGTTGTTGCGCGGCTCTTTCGCCTGGGTTCACGAAGATGGTTGCGGGAGAAAGGGATTGCCGTAGTTGGTCTGCCTTCACGACTTTCACCTCGCGGACGGCCGATTCTAGTGTGGGTGTGCCGGTCATGGCCTGCCAGCGGACCGCGAGCATCCCCGATCCGTGTCCGTCGGGGTCGAGCCAGTTGAATACACCGGGGTCGTTCTTCGAGATGACGAAGGTGTAGGTTCCGTCGGGGTTCGGCTTGGACTGGGTGGTGTTGAGGCTGCTGGTGTGGTCGCGGTACTCGTATGCCACTCCCCAGGGGTCCGTGATCTGGATTCCCAGCGACTTGGCGCCGACGGGGTCCACGGTCGCAACGAGAGCCTGATCGTCGGCAAGGTCGAACCATCCGTTGGTCGACAGGCCTCGGCCGCCGGGCCTTGCACGCACGGGGCTGAACACGTTCGCCGGTGCCGCCGCGTAGAGGTACTGGTTGAAGTAGGACAGCCAGAAGGGGGCCATCTTCGACAGGATCTCAGCCGAGCGCTCCGCTAGTTGGTCGACGCTCTTCGGTGCGGCTATCGGGGGTCCGGACACCCGCGTGATGTCCAGCTGGACCGGGTTCTCCCGCGACCAGTCGTTGAGCAGGTCACGCACGACGAGGAACGACGTTGTCTCTGCCGGGATGGGCAGATGGTTCCGGCGCCCGTCCGCAGGCTTGGAGTCGACGGTGACGACGAACGAGCCGTCGGCTCCTACCGTGATCTGGTCGCTGCTCAAGGCTCCGATCGTCTTGCCGGCCTCGTTGTTGAGGACCGTTGTCCCGGGAACCGCGTCCCGCAGCTCGAAATGCAGCTCGACAGGTCCGGGCTGGGTGATTTTGCCTCGGATCTCATAGGACGCGTTCCCCGCGACGGTCGCTTGCCGGTAGACATTGTCCGGGTTCTCGATACCGTACCCGGAGCGGGGCATGCTCAGGCCCGAGAACTCGTGCGGTGCGGTGATCGCCCACATCAGAACCGGATCGTCCGGGTTTTCGCTGAGTCCGTACTGGACCGCGGCCGCTGCAATCGAATTCGCCGCACGGTCGATGGTGGCCTTCCCCGCCGGTGTCGAGCCTCGGGGGTCGGCGGCGTAGAGCGCCCGAACCTGGCTGATCTGGTCCCGGACGACCTCGGTTCCGAGAATCTGCCGGGCGAGCGCTTCGAGTTTGCGTTGACCATCGGTGGCCAGCACACTCTGTCCGTGCCCGGTGGACGAGCCGCTGGACGAGCCGCTCGGTAAGTCCGACAACAGCCCATTCAACCATTGTGACGGCGAGCCGGCTGGCCAATCAGACGAGCCGCCCGTCGGCGCGGCGTGGGCAACGCCAACGGCGCTGCACGCCACGCTCGCCACGGCGACGGTGCCGATTACACCGATGACCGCGAAGTGCTTGAAGGCAACCGCCTTCCGGCGTATCAGTCCTCGGTGGGAGCGAAGTGGGGGTATCACGTTCCCCATGTGGGTTTCCTTTCACTTGGTGTCATACGCACAGCGTTGAGGTGCTGCACAGGTGTGCTCTAATTTCCTTGGCGTGCCAGCAGATCCGATGGCGTCGCCACACCGTGTCAACGGTTTGCCGTGCGGGCAACTCCCGCTTCCGATGAGCGGACTATCGCCAGGTCGACCGGTCGCCGACATAGCCGGACCCGTCGCGCTGCCGCGATCCGGGGTCGAGGTGACGGCGGATCGAGCCGGTCAGATCGAAGTACTGCGCGATGGCCGCAGCGGCGAGCTGCACAGGTGCAACCTGCTGCCGCTCGAATGTCACCTGCCCCGTCGGCCCGCTGACGGACAATCCCACCTCCGCTCCGCCCATCGAACCGATGCGCACCCCAATGCAATTGAGCCCGGAGGTGCACGTTCCGAAGGCAACACCGTGTTGCCGACCGCTGTCTGATTCCGCATGAACGCCGGCATCCACCTGTTCTCGTCGGGGCGTGGCTGCGAGTAGTGCCTTCCCGATCGTCGACGACCGTGCGGGAATACGCCCTCCGATCCGCGTCTGGAGGTCCGGGCCAGCCCGGTCGGCGATCTTCTGGAGATAGAGCACATTGTTGCCGTCGAGGACACCGAGATGCACGACATGCCCCGTGACGCGGTGCAACTCGCTCAGCAGCGGCTCCACCACGTACTCGAACTTGTTCTGGTACAGGGCGAGCATGCCCATCTCGACCAGCTTTCCGCCGAGTTCGTACTCGACGCCGCTGCGGCAGATCCAACCCATTCGCACCAGTTGTTCGAGCATCCGATGCGTACTCGTTCGCGGGATTCCGGTGCGGCGAGACAATGCGGTCAGCGTCAGGCGCGGTGCGCTGCGGAAGCTGTCGAGGATCAAGGACACCCGGTCGAGGGTGGAGACGGCCAGACCCGTCTCCGAGGGTTCTCCTGCGTGCATACTCGGGCTCCCCTTCGGCTTGGGACACGTTGCAGTGGTGCATCTGTGGTCGTACTCGATCGGGACGGCGCTGCGCCGGTTCCGGTCACCGACTCGGTCAGGCTTTGAACGCCACGCCGTGGCGGGCCGCGACACCGTCCAGAAAGCTCTCCAGCACCTCGACGAAGGTGGCGTATCCGGCGTGTTCGTGCAGGTCCGACATGAATCGGGTGGCCCGCCCGTGGGTCTCGCGGAGGTGATCGCCCAAGTCCGATCCCACCTGGCGTCGCCACTCGCCGAGCTCCATGCCCGAGGCGACCTCGATCGCCGGGTCTTCGATCATCAGTGCCGCCATCCCGAGGGTCAGGCCCGCGACACCGAAGATGACGGTAGAGCCCGCGGTCCGGCCCATTCCTGCTCGTTCCAGGCTTTCCAGGACCAGCTCGAGCTGGTCGAGGGAGGCCATGTCCATCCGCCGGCGGGTAGTCGACCACACCTCGATCAACCAGGGGTGTTGCGCGAAGGCGTGCCAATCGGCCAGCGCCATGGTTCTGGTCATCTCCCGCCAGGTCGCCTCGGGGCCGGTGGGCATCTGAGTCTGTCCTGTGATGGCGTCGACCATCGCCACCACGAGGTCGTCGCGGTCCTTGACATGGCGATATGACGCCATGGTGGAGACCGCGAGGGCGGCCGCGACCCGACGCATCGACACCGCACCGATCCCCTCCGCATCGGCAATCGCAATGCCAGCCTGCGCAATTCGATCTCTTGTCAGCGGCTTCTTCATCGTCTGCAATCTTCTCCGGCGAGTAGTGACACAACCAACCACGATGTGTACAGTGTACACACACCGACGTGATCGGGGCCACACCCGATCGCAAGCGGTAAATACCGCCCGGACGGAACCGCGCCCGCGGCACAGTCGATGACCGCCGCCGGACAGCCCATGTGGCCAACACGTGCCGACCCGCCACGAATGCAGCTCGCAGCGAAGGGAGATCCGGATGTCAGGTAAAGCTCGCCCTCCTCCGTCCGGAGTGATCGCCGGTGCGGTGGCCGAAACTATCTTCGGACACCGTCGCCACCACGAACCGGCCGGCGCCGATCTCGACATCGCGGAAGGGCTCCAAGCCAAACCCCGCGTGGCCGACATATGTCCGGCCATCGACGAACACCTGCTCCGGTCGAGGGGCAGGCCGGAATTTCTCGCACTTCTCCACGAAAGGGCACACCGGTGACCACTGCTCCCGACATCCTCGCCCCCGCCACACTCGGCCCGCTGACCCTGCGCAACCGGATCATCAAATCGGCGACGTTCGAGGGCAAGACCCCGAACGCCCTCGTCACCGACGAACTCATCGAGTTCCATCGGCGTCCGAGCGCGGGCGGGGTGGGAATGTCGACGGTCGCGTACTGCGCGGTCGCGCCGGAGGGGCGCACCGAGTTCGGGCAGCTGTGGATGCGGCCCGACGCGGTGCCCGGGCTGCGCCGGCTCACCGATGCCATCCATGCCGAGGGCGCCGCGGCCTCCGCCCAGCTCGGGCACGCGGGACCGGTCGCGAATCAGAAGTCCACCGGCTTCCCGGCACTCGCCCCGTCCCGTTCCTTCAACCCGTTGAGCATGCGGATGATCCGCAGCGCCACCGTCAACGACATCACCCGGATCACCAACGCGCACGGCGCCGCCGCGCGGCTCGCGGTCGAATCAGGATTCGACGCCGTCGAGATCCACTTCGGCCACAACTATTTCGCCAGCTCGTTCCTGAGCCCAAAACTCAACCACCGCAAGGACTCCTACGGCGGATCGCTGGAGAACCGGGCCCGGGTGGTGCTCGAGACCGCGCGCACCGTGCGCGCCGCGGTGGGCGCGAAGGTCGCGATCCTCGCCAAGCTCAACATGGACGACGGCGTCCCCGGCGGATTTTGGATCGACGAGGCCATCCAGGTGGCGCAGTGGCTCGAGGCCGACGGCAGCGTCGATGCGCTGGAACTGACCATGGGCAGCTCGCTGCTCAACCCGATGTACCTGTTCAAGGGCGACGCCCCGATCCGCGAGTTCCACTGGTCCTGCTGGGCGGGATCACCGATCGGGCCGGCATGGATACCGCAATGGCAGAGGGATTCGAATTCGTGGCGATGGCCCGGGCACTGCTACGCGAACCAGACCTGGTCAACCGGATAGCGCGCGACGCGCAGACACGATCACTGTGCATCCACTGCAACAAATGCATGCCCACCATCTTTACCGGCGCACGCTGCGTCCTCGTCGAACGCAGCTAGCGGGAGACACTTCGGCGTGACGCCCGCGACGACGACTGGACCCATTGCGCGTCGATCCGGCGACTCTCCCGGACATCGCCTTTGGCGGTTGGACGGAGTGGATCGCACACGACCACGCCCCAACGCGCGCGCAAACATCAGACGACACATCGTTGCTCACCACAATCATCGGACAGTCAGGAGACCAGAAAATGGGACGACTCGAGAACAAGGTGGCCGTGATCACCGGAGGCGCCAGAGGAATGGGCGCCTCACACGTGCGACGGTTCGTGGAGGAGGGAGCCAACGTCGTCTTCGGCGACGTCCTCGAAGAGGAAGGCCGGGTGCTCCAGAAGGAACTGGGCACAGCCTGCGTGTTCGTTCCGCACAATGTCACCAGCGAGGCCGGCTGGGCCGAGATCGTCGAACGCGCCACCGCCGACTTCGGGGCACTCGACATCCTGGTCAACAACGCCGGAATACT
>SEEV01000021.1 GCA_004211695.1 Rhodococcus sp. (in: high G+C Gram-positive bacteria) | reverse complement strand
CGCGTACTTCGAGGAAGTCGACTCGGAGCGGTGAGCTACGAGACCGACCGTGACCACGACCTCGCGCCCCGTCGGATGGCCAAGTACCGGTGCGACAACGGTGAGGTCTTCGACATTCCGTTCGCCGACGAAGCCGAGATCCCCGGCACGTGGCTGTGCCGCAACGGTCTGGAGGGAACCCTGGTCGAGGGCACTGCGCCCGAGGCCAAAAAGGTCAAGCCGCCGCGTACCCACTGGGACATGCTGCTCGAGCGTCGTTCCAAGGAGGAACTGGAAGAGCTGCTGAAGGAGCGCCTCGACCTGCTGAAGGCGAAGCGCCGCGGAGCCTGACACAGGCCACCGAACCGTACGAACGCCGTCTCGGCTCTGCCGGGGCGGCGTTCGCCGTATCCGGGGCAGGCCGCCGTAGATCACTGGGGTGGTCACCGTCTCGCCAGGACTCATCCACGTACTCCGATCTGCCGAACGCGGGCGCGTTACATTCCGAGCACACCAAGCACCGAGCGTCACGCCCCGAACACGCAGTCGAAGAAACCACGTATGACCGACCTCCCGGGCTTCCATACCGTATGAGAGGTAGGTCACATGACCGCTCTCAATCTACTATTCGGTACGGCGGAGTCAAGGGTTTGGTCTTCTCTTCGTACAGATCTCACACCTGGGGTATGAAATCGGCACCCTGAACCCTCGCCCGGTCGGACGTCCACGACATTCCGGGTGATCAACCGCCCATTCTCACTACAACCGCCCACTGGACGTGGTATTCCCCCAACAGGGCCCAAACCAAACCTTTCGGTCTGTCGGGCGCCGCCCAGGGTCCGTCAGCGCACCGAATGCGGTCGGTTCTCGCTGTCGTCGGGATCGGTGTCCCTACCCGTGTCGGGTGCGGCGTGCCTCGGACGGCGACGCGACGTCTCGAGATGCGGCGCGATCGCGGCGAGCGCGTCGGGCGTCGTCATCGTCCAGTGCGTCGCATCGACGGGATGTTCGGCGATGGTCCCGCGCACGAAGTTGCCCCAGCAGGTCACCGGGTCGACGTGGAACCCGTCGTCGAGGGCGGCGGTGAAGAACACCAGATCGCCGTCGAATTCCCGCGGCCGGTGACCGTCGATCAGGTCCGGGGCGCGCAGTGCATTCGCGTAGATCTGGTCGAGTTGCGGCGCGGTCAGCTCCGCCAGCGGGCCGCCGACGACGCGCAGCAGCGCCGCAGCCCGCTCGGCGTCGAACTGCCCGTCCGGCGCGAGTTCGTCGAGGACACCCGGGCCCGGAAGGTCGAGGCCGACACCGCCGAGAAGATCCGCGGTGGTCGCGGAGTTCTCCACACTCCGGTCGAGTCCCACGTAGCTGTCGAGCAGACCGAGAAGACGCACCTCTTCCCCGGCGCCCTGCAATTGCACCGCCATCTCGTGGGCGATGACGCCGCCGAGCGACCAGCCCAGCAGGTGGTACGGGCCGTGCGGCTGGATGGACCGGATCTCCCGCACGTAGCGGGCCGCGAAGTCGGTGATCGTCTCCGGACCCGGACCGTCCTCGGTGAGAGCCGGCGACTGCAGGCCGTAGATCGGCCGGTCCTGGGTCAGCTCGCGGCTCAACCCTGCGTAACTCCAGGCGAGCCCGATGAACGGGTGCACGCAGAACAGGGGCTCCGCCGTCCCTCTCGTGCGGATCGCGAGAAGTACGTCGAGCGACGCACCGTTGCCCCCCGCACCGTCGGACGTCCACCGCTGGATGCGCTGCCCCAGCGACTGCGGAGTCGGGTCGGTGAACATCCATTGCAGCGGGAAGTCGATTCCGAGCTCGGCGCCGAGCGCGGACGCGACCCGGGTGGCGATCAGCGAGTTGCCGCCGAGGTCGAAGAAGCTGTCGTCGACCCCGACCCGGTCGACGCCGAGCACGTCCTCGAACACCGTGACGACGGCACGCTCGGCCGACGTTCGCGGGGCCTGGTACTCGGCGGCCGCGGAACGGGCGGGCGCGGGTAGCGCCCTACGGTCGAGTTTGCCGTTGACCGACAGCGGCAGGCTGTCGAGGTGCACCACGTGCGCCGGGATCATGTACGACGGAACCCGGGCAGCCAGGTGCGCACGTACGTCGGTCCAGTCGGCCGCGCACCGTCCCACGAGATACGCCACGAGGGCTTCCTCGCCGCGTTCGTCGCGGTGCACCGCCACGACCGCCTGCGTCACCTCCGGATGGGTCTCGAGCGCGGTCTCGATCTCCCCCAGCTCGATCCGCTGACCGCGCAACTTCACCTGGAAATCCGTCCGACCCAGATACTCCAGCGCACCGTCGGTGCGGCGGCGCACCAGATCACCCGTACGGTACATCCGCCCACCCACCAGGCTCGGGTTCGCCACGAACCGCTCCGCCGACAGATCCGCGCGGTTCAGGTATCCCCGCGCCAGCTGATCCCCCGCCAGATACAACTCCCCCGCCACCCCGTTCGGCACCGGATGCAACCGGGCATCGAGCACATGCAATTGCGTGTTCCACACCGGACGCCCGATCGGCACCGTGTGCGTGTCCGCCGGACCCGTCTCCCAGTACGTGACGTCGACCGCCGCCTCCGTCGGACCGTACAAGTTGTGCAGATCCGCACCACTGACCGACCGGAACCGCGACACCTGCTCCGGTGTCAACGCCTCACCCGAACAGAACACCAACCGCAACGACTCACACTGCGCCGCATCAGGTTCCGCGGTGAACACCGACAGCATCGACGGCACGAAGTGCAGGGTCGTCACGTGACGTTCCTGCACGAGCCCCGTCAGGTACCGCGGATCGCGGTGACCGTCGGGTGCGGCGACCACCAGAGTGGCACCCACCTGCAGCGGCCAGAACAGCTCCCACACCGACACGTCGAACGTCACCGGCGTCTTCTGCACCACGACGTCCTCGCTGGTCAGCCCGTATTCGTGCTGCATCCACAGCAGGCGGTTCACGATCGCACCGTGGCTGACCGCAACACCCTTCGGCCGGCCCGTCGAACCGGACGTGAAGATCACGTACGCCGTGTTCGCCGCGGTCAACGGCCGCAGCCGGTCCATATCGGTGACGGGCGTGCTGCCGTAGCCGGACAGGTCCTCGGCGGCGACGTCGACGACGGGGATCCTTCCCCCACCCAGGCGGGCGCCGTCACCGCTGACCAGCACACATGCGGGCCGCGCGGTGTCGACGATATGCGCGGTGCGCTCGGCCGGATGGTCGGGGTCGACCGGCAGGTAGGTGCCGCCGGCCTTCACCACCGCATAGATCGACACCAGCAGATCGATCGAGCGGCGCATCGCCACCGCCACCACCGACTCGGGGCCGACGCCCAGCTCGATCAAGCGGCGCGCCAGTCTGTTCACGCGGGCGTCGAACTCGGTGTAGGTCAGCTCGTCCCTGCCGAAGACCACCGCGAGCCGGTCGGGGTCCGCGGCGACCCGTGCATCGAACAGCGAGGTCAGGGTGCCGGCGAGCACGTCGTGCGACGTGGCGTTGGTGCCGGCGATCTGCTTCCGCTCGCCGCTGCCGAGGACGTCGATGTCGCCGACCGCGGCGTCCGGGCTGTCGGTGGCCGCCCGCAGTACCTGCAGGAACCGTTGCCCGAACACGTGCATGGACGGCTCGTCGTACAGGTCGGAGGCATACGTGAGGCGAGCCGCCATCCCGTCCGGGCGGCCGTCGGAATCGAACTGCTCCATCAGGGTGAGTTGCAGATCGAATGTGGTGATGTCCACGTCGAAGTCGACGCCGCTCACCGACAGGTCGCCCAGTTCCAGGGTGGCCTGGTCCAGGTTCTGGAACGCGAGCATCACCTGGAACAACGGGTGCCGCCCGGTGGAACGCTCGGGGTTGATCACCTCCACCAGACGCTCGAACGGGACGTCCGCATGGGCGAAGGCGGCCAGATCGGTCTCCCGCACGTCGGCGACAAGTTGGGCGAAGGTCCGGCCCAGGTCGACCTGCTGTCGCAACACCAATGTGTTGACGAACATGCCGATCAGGTCGTCGAGTTCGCGTTCACCGCGTCCGGCGACCGGGGTGCCGATCGCGATGTCGCCCGCACCCGCGAGGCGGCTCAGCAGCACCGCCAGCGCCGAGTGCACGACCATGAACAGGGTGGCGTTCGCGTCCCTCGCCGCACCGAGCAGGCCGTTGTGCAGATCGGACGGCACGGTGAAGTCGACGGTGCCTCCTCGATACGACGCGACCGCGGGACGCGGCCGGTCGGTCGGCAGGTCCAGCTGACCGGGCGTGCCCGTGAGGGTGCGCGTCCAGAACGCGAGTTGCCGCGCGGCCAACGATTCGGGATCGGTCTCGTCCCCGAGCAGTGCCCGCTGCCACAGTGCGTAGTCGGCGTACTGGACCGGCAGCGGCTCCCAGCCCGGCGCAGCGCCCGCGGACCGTGCCGCGTACGCCGTCATCACGTCGCGGACCATAGGCGCCATCGACCAGCCGTCGCCGGAGATGTGATGCACGACCAGCACCAGCACGTGTTCGGTCGCCGACATCCGGAAGATCCGGACCCGCACAGGAACTTCGGTGGTGACGTCGAAACCGGTGGTCACGAGGTCGACGATCAGGGTGGGTAGCGCCGATTCCTCGGTCGTGACGACCGACAGCTCGGTCCCCACCCCACCGACGGGCAGGATCACCTGGTGCGGGCCGTCGGCCGAATCCGGGTACACCGTGCGCAGCGACTCGTGCCTGCCGACGACGTCGGTGACCGCGCACTGCAGTGCGTCGACGTCCAGTGCGCCCGACAGCCGGACGGCCACCGGGATGTTGTGCACGGCGGAGTCCGGGTCGAACCTGTTGAGGAACCACATTCGGTGCTGCGCCGACGACAGCGGTATGTGTTCGGGGCGCACCGCGGGCGCGAGCGCCGGTCGCGCGGCTGCGGTCGCGTCGAGCGAATCCAGCAGTGACGCAAGGGCGGAGACCGTGGGGGCCTCGAACAGGGAGCGGATCTCCACGCGGCGCCCGAGCCCCTCCGACAGCCGGGCGACCACCCGGGTGGCGACGAGGGAGTTGCCGCCCAGGTCGAAGAAGTTCGCGGCCGCCCCGATCTGTTCCACGCCGAGCACGTCGGCGAACGCCCCGGCTACGATCTCCTCGGTGGGTGTCGAGGGGGCACGGTATTCCACTGTCGCCGAGTCGAAGTCGGGGGCGGGCAGGGCCTTGCGGTCGAGTTTGCCGTTCGCGGTCAGCGGCAGTGCCGCGAGCACGACCAGGGATGCGGGCACCATGTAGCTCGGCACGGTGTCGCCGACCTCGGCCAGCACCGCGGCCGGGTCGACCGTGGCGCCGTCCTCGGCGACGACGTACCCGACCAGGGCGGTCCCGGTGTGCGGATCCTGGTGTGCGATCACGACGGCGTGTCCCACACCCGTGCTCGCCGCCAGTGCAGCCTCGATCTCGCCGAGTTCGATCCGGAATCCACGGACCTTCACCTGGAAGTCGGAGCGTTCGAGGTACTCGAGGACGCCCTTTCCGTCCCGGATGCGCCACCGGACCACGTCACCCGTGCGGTACAGCCGCGCACCGGGCGCATCGAAGGGGTTGGCGACGAAGCGCTCGGCCGTCAGGTCGGTGCGACCCACGTACCCGCGGGCCAGTTGCTCACCGGCCAGGTACAGCTCGCCCGCCACCCCGACGGGAACCGGATTCAGCCGGGCGTCCAGCACGAACACCTGCGTGTTCCACTCGGGGCCGCCGATCGGAATGCTGTCGGTCTCGGTGGCGGTGTGGGTCCAGGCGGTCACCGACACGGCGGCCTCGGTGGGCCCGTACAAGTTGTGCAGCGCGACCGTGCCGAACAGGCGGCCGAAGCGCGCCGCGGTGTCGGCGGGCAGCGCCTCGCCGATGCACAGCACCCGGCGCAGGGCCGGCTGCTCCCCCGCGCCCGGGGTCGCCATGAAGGCCTCCAGCAGCGACGGCACGAAATGCGCTGTCGTGACCCGCTGCTCACGCATCAGGTCCGCCAAGTACGCCGGGTCGCGGTGACCGTCCGGCCGGGCGACGACGAGGCGGGCTCCGGCGGTGAGCGGCCAGAACAGTTCCCACACCGACACGTCGAACGTCGCCGGTGTCTTCTGCACCACGGCATCCGTCGTGTCGAGCGGGTATTCGTGTTGTTTCCAGCGCAATTGGTTCGCGATGGCGGCATGCGACACCGCAACACCCTTGGGCCGTCCGGTGGAACCGGATGTGAAGATCAGGTACGCCGTGTTCTCCGGCCGCAGCGGGGCGAGCCGGTGCGCGTCGGTCACCGGCTCGTGCGGGAAACCGGTGAGATCGAGGGTGTCGATCTCGATCACGGGAACGTGCTCGGCGGCGAACCCGTCCGAGGACGTCGTGAGGATGCACACCGGTCGCGCCGTGTCGAGTACGTAGACGAGGCGCTCGGCGGGGTGGGTGAGGTCGATCGGCAGGTACGCCCCACCGGCCCGCAGCACCGCGTACAGCCCGACCAGCAGTTCGATCGACCGGTTCATCGCCAGTCCCACCACGGTTTCCGGTCCCACGCCGCGATCGATCAGCCGGTGGGCGAGCGCGTCGACTCGGCGGCCGAACTCCGCGTACGTGAGTTCGGTGCCGTCGAACGAGACCGCGACCGCATCGGGTGTGCGCGCCGCCTGGGCGGAGAACAGGTCGGTGAGCGTCGTCGGCGGCAGATCGACGGTGGTGTCGTTGAACTCGGCGAGGACGGAGTGCCGTTCGCTGCCGTCGAGCAGGTCGATGGCCCCGACCGCGATGTCCGGATTCCGGAGGACCGACGCGAGGATGCGGGCGAAGCGTTCCGCGAACGTTCGCACGGTCGATTCGTCGAAGAGGTCGGTGGCGTAGGTGAACTGGGCCTCGATCACGTCCGGGGTTCCGTCGACGTCGTGCTTCTCGGACAGCGTCAGATGCAGATCGAAGTTGGAGATCGCGTTCGGCACGTCGAGCCCCTCGACGTGCAGGCCCGGCAGCTCGAGGGTCGTGGCGGCGAGGTTCTGGAACGAGAACGCCACCTGGAACAGCGGGTGGTGCGAGCGGGAGCGGGCCGGGTTCAGCACGTCGACGAGCCGTTCGAACGGAATGTCGGAGTGCGCGAACGCGCTCAGGTCGGTCGACCGGGCGACGTTCAGGCTGTCCGCGAACGAACTCGCGGGATCGATCGGGGTGCGCAGGACCAGGGTGTTCACGAACATGCCGACGAGTTCGTCGAGGGATTCCTCGCCGCGGCCGGCGATGGGGGCGCCGACGGCGATGTCGGACTCGTTGCTCAGTCGTGCGAGCAGCACCGCGAGCGCGGTGTGCATCACCATGAACAGCGAGGCACTCCGTGCCCGGGCGAGTGCCAGCAGTGCGCTGTGGGTGCCGGCGTCGATGGTGAACGGCACGTGCCCGCCCCGGTGGGAGGCGACCGCGGGCCGGGGACGATCCGCCGGCAGGGCGAGCCGATCCGGCAGGCCCTCGAGCGTGCGGGTCCAGTACGCGATCTGGGCGGTGGCCACCGATTCGGGATCGGCCTCGTCGCCGAGCAGGTCCCGTTGCCACAGGCTGTAATCGGCGTACTGCACCGGCAGCGGTGTCCAGCGGGGAACGTGGCCCTCGGCGCGGGCGGTGTACGCGAGCATGACGTCGCGGGCCAGCGGGGCGAGCGACCAGCCGTCACCGGAGATGTGGTGGGCCACCATCACGAGGACGTAGTCGTCGGCGCCGACGCGGTACATCCGCGCGCGCAGCGGCACGTCCGCGGTCACGTCGAAGCCGGTCGTCACGAGCGCTGTCACCCGCTCGAGGATGTCGTCGGGGTGTGCCGGGACCGGGGTTAGGTCGGGAACCGCGTCACCGGCGGGCACGATCACCTGGTGCGGTCCGTCGGCGGAATCGGGGTAGACGGTGCGCAATGCCTCGTGCCGGCCGACGAGGTCGGCGATCGCGATCTGCATGGCGCGCACGTCCACCTCGCCCGACAGCCGGAGCGCGACGGGGAGGTTGTAGGCGGGTGATGCGGTGTCGAACTGGTTGATGAACCACATTCGCTGCTGCGCCGGCGACAGCGGAATGCGGTCGGGCCGGGGCCGCGCCGCCAGCGCGGGGCGGCGCACACCGTGGGTGGTGGTTTCGGTGATCCGCGCCGCGAGGGTCGCGACGTTCGGCGATTCGAACACCTCGCGCACGCCGACGTGGACGTCGACGGCGGCGTTGATCCGCGACACCACCTGGGTGGCGAGCAGCGAGTTGCCGCCGAGGTCGAAGAAGCTGTCGTGGATGCCGATCTCGGGCAAGGCGAGGATGTCCGAGAAGATGCCGGCGACGATCAGTTCCATCGGGTTCCGTGGTGCCTCGAAGACCCGCGCCGCCGCCGCGAAGACCGGCTGGGGTAGCGCGGCCCGGTCGAGTTTGCCCGCGGGGGTGAGAGGCAGGGCGTCGAGGAGGGTGACGGACGCGGGGACCATGTAGGCGGGCAGGGTCCGGCCCACGAAGTTCGCGACCTCGACCCTGTCCACGTCCTCGCCGGTGAACGGGAGCACGTATGCGACGAGGGAGGTCTCCCCGTTCGGGTGCTCGTACCCGATCGTGGTGGCGTACTCGATCTGCGGGTGCGCGGTGAGCGCGGCGTCGATCTCGCCGAGTTCGATGCGGAACCCGCGGATCTTCACCTGGTGGTCGGTGCGGCCGACGAAGTCGAGCACCCGGTTCTCCCGCCACCGGACGAGGTCGCCGGTGCGGTACATGAGTTCGCCGGGCTCCCCGTAGGGGTCGGCGACGAAGCGTTCGGCGGTCAGTCCCGGCCGTCCCAGGTAGCCGCGGGCGAGGCTCGGTCCCCCGACGTACAGTTCGCCCGGCACACCCACCGGCACCGGACGCAGCCGCGCGTCCAGGACGAGTGCCCGCACTCCGCGGCTCGGGCCGCCGATGGTGACCGGTTCACCGGCCCGCAGCGGTTCGGTGATGGACGACATGATCGTCGCCTCACTGGGACCGTACGCGTTGACCATGCGTCGCCCGGGCGCCCAGCGGGCGACCAGTTCCGGTGGGCACACGTCACCCGCGACCACGACCACGGCCAGTTCGTCGAGCCCATGATGGTCCACCGACGCCAGCGCCGCCGGCGTGGAGAACGCATGGGTGACGTGTTCGGCGGCGAGCAGTTCCGCGAGTTCCGATCCGCCGTAGATCGTGGGCGGCGCGATGACCATTGTCGCTCCCGCGCCGAGCGCCATCAGCATCTCGAAGACGGATGCGTCGAAACTCGGGGAGGCGAAATGCAGTGTCCGCGAACGGGACGTCACCCCGAGGAGCTCACGCTCGTCGGTCACCAGGTTCATCAGGCCGCGGTGCGTGACCGCGACGCCCTTGGGCCGGCCGGTGGATCCCGACGTGTAGATGACATAGGCCACCTGATCGGACAGGATCGGCCGCATGCGGTCGCGGTTGGTGAGCGGCAACCGGGATTCGTGGGTGCAGCGCACCTCGAGTGCCGGGTCGTCCAGCACCATCCACCGGATCGAGTCCGGGAGGAGTTCCTGTTTCGCGGACACGGTGATCCCGACCATCGCCCCGGAGTCCTGCACCATGTGCAGGATGCGGTCGGCGGGATACCCGGGGTCGACGGGAACGAAGGCGGCGCCGGTCTTCGCCACCGCCCACACGGCCACCACGGATTCGAACGACCGCGGCAGCGCCAGCACGACCCGGGTCTCAGGTCCCACTCCCCGGTCGACGAGCAACCGGGCCAGCTGGTTCGACTGTTCGTCGAGATCCCGGTACGACAGGCTCTCGCCCTCGAAGACGACCGCCGGACCCTCGGGAGCCGCGGCGACGGCGCCGGAGAGGATCTCGGGCAGCAACTGCACCGGCCGGGCGTCGGCGCCGCGCACCGGGGTGAGCGCCGCATATTCCTCTTCGCCCAGGACGGGGATGTCCCCGATCGGCCGTTGCGGGTCGGCGACCACCGCCTCGAAGATCCGGCGCAGACGTGCCGCGTACTCGGACGCGGTGGATTCATCGAAAATGTCTGTCGCGTAAACGATTTCAGCGTCGATCCCGGCGGCCTCGGCCGCGTCGCCCAGCCGCTCGGTGAGCGTGACGTGCAGGTCGAACTTCGCGATGCTCACCGGGGCGGCGACCGGTTCCACGGACAGTCCGTCCAGTTCGAGTCGGTCCGCAGACACCGCGTCCACGCCGAGCGCCACCTGGAACAGCGGATGGTGCGAGGTGGAGCGGACGGGGCTCAGGACTTCGACCAGCCGCTCGAACGGCAGGTCGGAGTGGGCGAATGCCTCGAGGTCGACGTCCCGGGCCTGCTCGAGCAGCGCCACGAACGACGCTCCCGGGTCCACCGTCGTGCGCAGGACGAGGGTGTTGACGAACATCCCGATGATGTCGTCGAGTTCCGCCCGGCCACGCCCGCCGACGGCCGTGCCGACGGTGATGTCGGAGGTGGTGCTGAGGCGACCCAGCAGCACGGCGAGGGCGGCGTGGGCGACCATGAAGAGGCTGGCGCCGTGCGCCCGGGCGAGCTCGACCAGGGCCCGGTGCGTGTCGGCGTCGAGGGTGAACCGCGTTGCCGCACCCTGATGGGACGGGACGGCGGGCCTGCCCCGGTCACCCGGGAGGAACATCTGGTCCGGGACGCCGGCGAGCGACCGGGTCCAGTACTCCCGTTGCGCGGCGGCGAGGCTGGCCGGATCGGACTCGTCGCCGAGCACCTTCCGCTGCCACAGCGCGAAGTCGGCGTACTGCACCGGCAGCGGCGCCCAGTCGGGCGCCCGGCCCGCGGCGCGGCTCGCGTAGGCGATCATCAGGTCCCGGATCAGCGGTTCCATCGACGCGCCATCGGCCGAGATGTGGTGGACGACGAGGGCGAGGACGTGCTCGGTGTCGCCGAGCGAGTACACCTTCACCCGCAGTGGCACGGCTTGGGAGACGTCGAACCCGGCCAGGAGGAACTCCTGGAGGTCCGAGTGCAGTGCGGCTTCGCTCACCCGGACCGGTGCGACGTCGAGGGTGACCTCTCCGGGTTCGAGTATCACCTGGTGGGGACCGCCGCGCGTATCGGGGAAGACGGTCCGCAGCGATTCGTGCCGGCTGATCAGATCGTCGATCGCCGACCTCAGTGCCGCACCGTCGAGCGATCCGGTCAGCCGGACGGCCGCGGGCAGGTTGTACGTCGCCGACGAGGTGTCGAATTGGTTGAGGAACCACATCCGCTGCTGTGCGAGCGACAGCGGGATCCGGTCGGGACGCGGCTGCGGCACCAGAGCCGGTCCGGCGGAAACGCCGTCGCCGGCCCCGGACATTCGCGGCGCCAGCGAATCTGCCAGCGCGAGGACGGTCGGGGCTTCGAAGACGTCACGCACCGTGACCCGGATGTCGAGCAGGGCGCCGACCCGGGCGGTCACCCGGGTCGCGGAGAGCGAGTTACCGCCTGCATCAAAGAAATCCGTGTCGAGACCGATGTCCGTACCGCCCAGCACTTCGGCAAACGCATCCGCGATCGACCGCTCCAGGGGGTTCCGCGGCGCCCGGTACGCGATCTTCTTGGCTGCCGCGCCGAAGTCGGGCGCGGGCAGGGCGCCCCGGTCGAGTTTGCCATTCGGCGTCAGCGGGATGGTGTCCAGGAACACCAGCGCCGACGGAACCATGTACCCCGGCAGTGCCTGACGCAGGAACGCGAGCAGAGCTGCCGGATCACGGTCGGCGCCCGCACCGACGAGCACGTGCGATGCCAGTCGTGTTTCCGAGGGCGACTCGTAGCCCAGGGTGGCAGCGAATTCGACGTCGGGATGTGCGTTGAGGGCGGCATCGATCTCGCCGAGTTCGATACGAAGGCCGCGAACCTTGACCTGATGGTCGGAGCGGCCGAGGTATTCGATCGCATGTCCGGGAAGAGTTCCGTCGGTCATGCTGCCAGTCACACCGGAATGTACTGCGCGCCAGCGCACTAGGTCACCGGTGCGGTACATCCGGGCACCGGCGGCCTCGAACGGACTGGCCACGAAGCGGTCTGCCGTGAGCGCGGCACGCTCGTGGTACCCGCGTGCCAGAGCCGGTCCCAGCAGATACAACTCTCCCACGACACCGACCGGCACGGGCTGCAGCCTCGAATCGAGAACCACGGCGGCGACCCCGGGCAGCGGCCCGCCGATGGTGATGTCTCTGCCAGGTTCGAGCACCGAGCTGAACGTGGCGCCCACCGTCACTTCGGTGGGACCGTATCCGTTGACGAGTTCGATCCGGTCGGCCCATCGCGCCACCGTCTCCGGTGGGCAGGCGTCGCCGCCGACCACGATCGACCGTAGGTCGTCCAGTCCCTCCGGGTCGACGGACGCCAGAGCAGCATTCGTGATCGTCATGTGCGTGACGCGTTCGGACTGCAACACCTCGTGTAGCTCTACGCCGCCGTACACACCGGGCGGACAGACCACCAGCGCGGCCCCGGAAGTGTGGGCCAGGAGCAGTTCGAGGACGGACAGGTCGAACGTCGGGGACGCGAGGTGCGCGACCCGGGACTCCTCGGTGGCCCGCACCGCGGTGGTATACGAGCCGGCGAGATTCGCGAGACCGCGGTGGGAGACCACCACGCCCTTGGGCAGTCCCGTCGAACCCGACGTGTAGATGAGATAAGCGGGATGATCGACGTGCAGTGCGGAGGTGCGGTCCGCGTCCCCGACCGGCTCCGTGCTCGCCGAGGACAATTCGCGGAGCACCTCCGGGTCGTCGAGTACGAGCCAGTCGGTCACAACCGGGAGGTGTGCGGCGAACTCGGCGCGGGTGACACCGACGACGACCCCCGAATCCCGCAGAATGTGCGCGATGCGGTCCACCGGATGCGTGGGGTCGATCGGAACATAGGCCGCACCGGTCTTGGCAGCGGCCCAAACGCACAGCACCGATTCGAACGAGCGCGGCAAGGCCACTGCGACGTAGGTTTCCGGGCCGACGCCCATCCCGATGAGTGCACGTGCCAGCTGCGTCGATCGCCGGTCCAGCTCACGGTAGTCGATCGATCCACCGTCGAAGACGACCGCAGTCGAGTCCGGATACCGTTCCGCCGTCGCGACGAGCAGCTCGGGCAGGGTGGCGTTCACGCGAAGCGGCCCGCCCCACACCGGTGCGAGGGACTGTTGCTCGGCCGCACCCAGGATGGCGATATCGCCGACGGCGATGTCGTCGGCGGAAGCGACCGCCTCGAGGATCCGCAGGAATCGGTCCGCGAATCCCGCGACGGTGGCGCGTTCGAAGAGTTCCGATGCGAATGTGAAGGCACCGGAGATCCCGTTGTGGTGTCCGGCGTCGTCCACGATCTCGGCGAGCGCCAGATCCAGATCGAACTTCGCGATGTGGGGATCGAAGTCGACGGCCTCCACCACCAACTGCGGCAGTTCCAGCGTCACCGGTCGCAGGTTCTGGAAGGCGAACATCACCTGGAACAGCGGGTGCCGATCGGACGACCGGGTGGGACGCAGGATCTCGACGAGCCGGTCGAAGGGAACCTCTGTGTCCTGGAACGCCGTGAGATCGACATCGCGCACCTGTTCCAGGAGAGCTCCGAAACTCTCGCCGGGGTGAATCCGTGTGCGCAAGGCCAGGGTGTTCACGAACATTCCGACGAGCGGGTCGAGTCCCTCGTCGCCGCGGCCGGCGACGGGTGTGCCGATCACGATGTCCGTGCCGCCGCTGAGCCTGTGCAAGAGCGTCGCGAACGCAGCATGAACAACCATGAACAGCGTGGTGCCGCCCTTCTGGGCGCGCTCGACCAGCCCCCGGTGGGTGTCGGCATCGATCTCGAAGCCCACACGTTCGCCGCGGTGCGACGCTACCGCGGGACGAGGGTGGTCCGTAGGCAGATCGAGTGCCTCGGGCGCACCGTCCAGAGCCGCACGCCAACGCTCGATCTGCTTGGCGGACAGACTGTCCGAATCGTCCTCGGCGCCGAGCAGTTCCCGCTGCCACACACTGTAGTCGGCGTACTGGACGGGTAGCGGCTCCCAGGACGGCGCCAGCCCTTCCACTCGGGATGCATATGCGGCCATCACGTCGGCGGCGAGCGGACCGAACGACCATCCGTCTGCAGCGATGTGGTGCGCGACGAGCAGCAGCACATGTTCGGAACGGTTCTCCCGGAACAGGTGGATTCGGAACGGGATCTCCCGGGTCACATCGAAACCGGCGGCTGCGTACTCGGCGATCCGGAGCATCAGCTGGTCCGGCCCGGTTCGGATCGGTGTGAGATCGAATTCTGCCGCGGCGGCCGGCAGGATCTCCTGATGGGCACCGTCCGCCGAACCCGGATACACGGTCCGCAACGACTCGTGACGTTCCAGAACGTCACCGAGCGCTGCACGCAAGGCCGGGACGTCGATCCGGCCCGACATCCGCAGTGCGAGTGGGATGTTGTACGCAGACGACGAAGGATCGAACTGGTTGAGGAACCAGATCCGCTGCTGCGCCAGCGACACCGGGATCCGTCCGGGACGCTCGCGCACCGTCAGCGCGGGCCGCCCCGAGGACGCGTCCGGCCCCGACGTGGCCACTGCGGAGACAAGTTGACGCACAGTGGGGTTGTCGAACAGTGTGCGAACGGAGACACGGGTGCCGAACGCCGAACCGACCCGGGAAACCACCTGGGTGGCGGACAACGAGTTGCCACCGAGAGCGAAGAAGTTGTCGTCCATGCCGATACGTGATTCGCCCAGCACATCCGCGAAGGCTGCGGCGACGGCGAGCTCGTCCGCCGTGTCGGGTGCGGTGAATCGGGTACGGCTCACGAACACGGGCTCGGGGAGGGCGCGGCGGTCGAGCTTGCCCGCCGGTGTCAGCGGGATCGAGTCGAGAACCATGATCGAAGCGGGGACCATGTGCGCCGGCAACGCCCCGCCGACGAATGCGGTCAGGTCGTCGACGGCGACGTCGTTCCCCGACGCAGCACAGACATAGGTGACCAGTGCTGTGACGCCGGATTCGGTGTCGTGCGCGATGGTCGCGGCGAATCCGACCGCAGAATGCGCTCGGAACACGGAGTCGATCTCACCGAGTTCCACACGGAATCCGCGAATCTTCACCTGGAAGTCGCTGCGTCCGACGTATTCGATGACGTATGTCCCGGTGCGGGACTCGACCCACCGGACGAGGTCGCCGGTACGGTACATCCGCCGACCGGGTGCGCCGTGGGGGTTCGCGACGAAACGCTCCGCGGTGAGACCGAGGCGCTGGTGGTAGCCGCGGGCAAGTGCCGGCCCCGATACGTACAGCTCCCCCGGCACACCGGGGGGCACGGGATGCAGCCGCGCATCGAGAACGAAAGCCTCGACACCGCGCACAGGGCGGCCGATGGTCATCCGCTCGCCGAGCATCAGCGGTCCACTCTGCGTCACCATCATCGAGGACTCGGTCGGCCCGTATCCGTTGAACAGTGCCCGCCCCGGTACCCAACGCTCGGCGAGGTCGGCCCCCCAGGCCTCTCCGCCGACGACGATGACGGCGAGTTCATCGAGTCCCGTGGGGTCGACGGACGCCAACGCCGCCGGTGTGATGAACGCGTGCGTGACTCTCTCCTGGCCCAGGAGTTCGGCGAGCTCCGTACCGCCGTACACCGAGTGGGGAACGACCACCATCGTCGCGCCCCTGCAGAAGGCCATCAGATACTCGAACACGGAGGCGTCGAAACTGGGTGATGCGAAGTGCAGGGTCCGGGCGTCGGCGGTGAGTTCGTACTCGTCGACCAGCTCGGTCAGGAGGTTCGCGAGCCCCGAGTGTGTGACGGCGACGCCCTTGGGCAGTCCGGTGGATCCGGACGTGTAGATGAGGTAGGCGAGTTGGTCCGCGTGCATCCGTCCGAGGCGATCGGCCGCTGTCACCGCCGCCGAGGAATGGGACTCCACCAGCGCAGTGTGGTCGGGATCGTCCATCACGAGCCACCGTGTCGAGTCGGGCAATCCGCCTCGGAACTCGATCGTCGTGAGGCCGAACGCGGCCCCCGAATCGCCGAGCATGTGTGCGATCCGTTCGGCCGGGTAGTTCGGATCCACCGGCACGAACGCGGCACCTGTCTTGGCAACGGCCCAGACGGCGAGCACCGATTCGATCGAGCGGGCGAGCGCGACGGCCACGAACGTCTCGGGGCCGGCTCCGGCCTCGATCAATTCGCGCGCCCAGAGGTTGGATCGCCGGTCCAGTTCTCCGTAGGTCATCGAACGGTCGCCGAAGACGAGCGCAGTCGCGGACGGGTCGGCCGCCGACGCGGCCAGAACGTCGGGCAGCAGTCGAGTAGGTCGACTCGCAGGCCCGTGAACCGGTGCCAGGCGGGCCCTCTCGGCGTCGTCGAGGAGATTCACGTCGCCGACCACCGTGGTCGGGTCCGCGATCACCGTTTCGAGGATTCTCACGAGCTGCGCCGCGTACCGGCGCACAGTAACGTCGTCGAACAAGTCTGCGGCGTAGGTGAACTCGGCGCGAATACCCGACGGAACGCCCGTGGGGTCGATGTTCTCTCCCAATGTCAGCTGCAGGTCGAATTTCGCGACGCGCGCGTCGATGTCCTCGACATGCACCCGGAGTCCGGGGAGCTCGATGTCGTCGATTGCCGTCGGCTGCATCGACAGCGCAGTCTGGATGACCGGGTGATGCGCGGACGTCCGCACGGGGTCGAGAACGTCGACGAGCCGCTCGAAGGGGAGGTCCGCGTGGCCGAATGCTCCGATGTCGCCGTCGCGTACCCGCGTCAGCAACTCCGCGAACGTCTCGGCGCTCTCGATGCGCGTGCGGAGCACGAGCGTATTGACGAACATTCCGACCAGGTTGTCGAGAGCGCGTTCGCCACGTCCGGCGATCGGCGCGCCGACGGCGATATCGTCCGACGCGGATAAGCGGGCCAACAGGAGCGCGAAGGCAGCGTGCGCCACCATGAAGACCGTGGCTCCGTGTTCACGCGCCAACCGCTCGATGCCGCTGTGGATCTCGGGGGCGATGGTGAAGCCCACGGATCCCCCGGCGTAGGACTGCTCGGTCCGGCGTGGGCGGTCGAAGGGGAGTTTCAGCTCGTCCGGGAGACCGTCGAGCGTCCGCGTCCAGTACTCGAGTTGGCGTCGGGCCAGGGACTCGGGCTCGTCCTCGCTGCCGAGGACCGCCCTGTGCCACAGACTGTAGTCGGCATACTGGACCGCGAGCGGAATCCACTCCGGACTTCGGGACTCTGCTCGGGCCGCGTACGCGGTCATGACATCCCCGCCGAGAGGTCCGAACGACCAACCGTCGGCGGCGATGTGATGCAGCGTGATCGCCAGGACATGTTCGCCGGGACCGGTGCGGAACAGCGTGGCCCGCACCGGCAGGTCCTCGGACACGTCGAACCCGCGCGACGCGAATGCGATCATCCGGGAATCGAGCTCGCCCTCCGGTACATCCACGACCTCGAGGGGCATCGAGTGATCCGCCGCGGACACGACGACCTGAGCGGGTCCGCCCTCCGTGTCGGGGAAAACGGTACGAAGCGACTCGTGACGTCCGACTACGTCGTCGAGTGCCTGCGCCAGCGCTGCGACATCGAGAGCACCGGACATGCGGACCGCGAGCGGCAGGTTGTACGCGGGCGAGGCCGGGTCGAACTGGTTGATGAACCACATCCGCTGCTGCGCCGGTGACAGCGGTATCCGGGCCGGTCGCTGCACCGCGGACAGCACTGGGCGCGCGCCTCCTGCGGCCGTGGGCTCGGCGAGGCGAAGAGCCAGCTCCGCGACCGTGGGCGCGGTGAACACATCGCGCACAGAGAGTCCGGTGCCCGACAACTCACCGAGCCGCGCCGCCACCCGTGTGACGGAGAGCGAGTTGCCGCCGAGGTCGAAGAAGTTGTCGTGCGCACCGACCCGGCCCGAACCGAGCACGTCCGCGAACACTGCCGCGACCGTGCGCTCGGCCGCATTTCGCGGCGCGATGTACTCGGTGGCAACGTGGAATTCAGGAGCGGGCAACTCCTTACGATCGAGTTTTCCGCTGGTGTTCAGCGGGAACTCGTCGAGCACTGTGACCGCGGACGGCACCATGTACGACGGCAGGGATTCGGAAGCCTGTCGGCGAAGCTCCACAACGTCCAGCTCGCCTCCGGGTGTACCGACGACGTACGCGACCAGATGATCGCCGACGGTGGTGTCGGAGTACACCGACACGACGGCACCCGTGACCGCCGGGTGTGACCGGAGCACTGTCTCGATCTCGCCGAGTTCGATGCGCTGACCACGGAACTTCACCTGGAAGTCGGTACGTCCGATGTAGACGAGCGATCCCGCCGACGTCCATCGCACGAGGTCGCCGGTGCGGTACATGCGCTCACCCGTGCGTCCGAACGGGTTCGCGACGAATCGATCGGAAGTGAGATCGACGCGGCCGAGGTATCCGCGTGCGAGCTGAGCACCGCCGAGGTAGAGCTCACCCGGAACACCGACGGGAACGGGGTGCAGCCGGGAATCGAGCACGTAGGCCTGCGTGTTCCATTCGGGCACACCGATCGGCACGTTCGTGGTGTCGGCTTCACCGGTCTTCCAGTACGTCACCGACACTGCGGCCTCGGTGGGCCCGTACAGGTTGTGCAGTCCGGCCGCGGAGAGTTCCCGGAATCGCAGGACGGTCGCGGGCGGCAGCGCTTCGCCGATGACGAACACATGCCGCAGCGACCGGCACGACCCCACGGCGGCGGCAGCGACGAACACGTCGAGCATGGACGGCACGAAATCGGTGACCGTCACCGCATGCTCGTCGATGACCCGAGTCAGATAGGCAGGCTCTCGATGCCCGTCCGGAGTGGCCAGCACCATGGTGGCACCCACCTGCAGGGGCCAGAAGTAACCCCACAACGACACGTCGAAGGTGGTTGCGGTCTTCTGCAACCACACGTCCCGATCGGTGAGCGCGTACTCCGACTGCATCCAGAGCAGTTGATTCACGATGGCCGCATGCGGTACCGCGACACCCTTGGGCTTGCCGGTGGAGCCGGAGGTGTAGATGACGTACGCAGGGTGTGCAGGCCGCAACGGTTCGATGCGCTCGGCGTCGGTCAACGGCACCGCCGAGACACCCGAGAGGTCGAGAGTGTCGAGGTCCGACACGGGGATCCGGTTCGGCAGGTGCGGTCGGTCGGCCGAGGTGGTCAGCACGCACACCGGCTGTGCCGACGCGAGCACGTAACTCGTTCGCTCCGCCGGGTGATCGGGATCGACCGGCACGTATGCACCACCGGCCTTGAGTACGGCATAGATTCCGACGACCAGTTCCAGCGACCGCCGCATCACCACGGCCACTCGGGTTTCGGGGGCAACACCCAGCGCGATGAGATGCCGGGCCAGCTGGTTCGCGCGCGCATCGAGGGCTGCGTACGTCAGCACGTCACCGTCGAAATCGACAGCAACAGCATCGGGTGTACGCGCCGCCTGCGCCTCGAACGACGTCAGCAGCGTCGACTCCGGCACGTGGTGGTCGGTGGCGTTCCAGTCGTGCATCACCCGCGCATACTCGCCCGGGATGAATCCGGTGACCTCGGCTACCGCGGCGGAGGGCTCTGCGATCAACGCACGGATGACCGAATCGAGCCGCGCCGCAATCAGCTTCGCCTCGTCGCTCTCGAAGGTGTCCGGCAGGTAGGCCACCCCGAGCCGCAGGGTGTCGTCGACCTGGGCCATCAGGCTCAATGGGTAGTGGGTGACACTGTGCACCTCGACCGAGTCCACGCGCATACCTGCGATGTCGGTCTGCGCCTGGAGCGCCGCCTGATCCACGGGGTACGACTCGAAGACGGTGAGCGTGTCGAACAGCACCCCGACCCCCGCCTCGGCCTGTATTTCCGTCAGGCCGAGATAGTGGTGATCGAGCAAATCGGCCTGCTGCCCCTGCACCCGTGCCAGCAACCCGGCCACCGACTCGTCGGCGTCGATTCGTACCCGGACGGGGACGGTGTTGATGAAGAGCCCGACCATCGATTCGATCCCGGGGATGTGCGGGGGGCGGCCCGAGACGGTGGCGCCGAATACGACGTCGCCCCGTCCGGTGAGTCGCCTGAGCAGCAGAGCCCAGGCAGTCTGGATCACCGTGTTCGGCGTGACGCCGTGCTGTCGGGCGAACGCCAGCAGCTCGGCGGTGTCCGCCTCGGAAAAGTGGATCGGAACTTCCTCCGGGTCCACCGTCACGGTGCCGCCGGTGCGGGCAGGCGCGAGCAGAGTCGGCTCGTCGAGCCCATCCAACGCGTGCGCCCACGCGGCCCGCGAGGCGGAGGGGTCTCGGCGTGCCAGCCAGTCGAGGTATTCCCGGTACGGCCGCACCGCCGGTAGCGCGGACTGATCGCCCGCGGTCGCGTAGAGCACCAGCAGGTCCTGGACGATCAGCGGGATGGACCATCCGTCGAGGAGGATGTGGTGGTTGGTCATCGCCAACTCGTGCCGCTCGGCGCCCGTGCGCACGAGCAGCAAACGCAGCAGCGGCGCGTCGGACAAGTCGAACGGCGCGGTCCGGTTCTCTGCGACCAGCGCCTCGAGTTCCCTTTCCCCGGAAACACTCTCACGGCCCGACAGGTCGACCACGGTCAGTGGGACCTCCACCCCGCGGAGGGGGATCTGCGCCGTGACGTCGCCGTCCTGCACGAACACCACCCGCAGGTTGGAATACCGCTCCAGGAGCGCAGCGGCGGCGGCCCGCATCCGATCCGCCGACACGTCGCCGAGCAGGGTCATCCGCAGCTGAGAATGGTAGACATCGACACTGTGCTCGGCGGCCAACAGCGAATGGAAGTGGAAACCGGCCTGCAGCGGCGACAGCGCCCACACGTCCTCGAGTGTCGGGTACGTCCGCTCCCAGACTTCGATCTGGGACTGGCTGAGCGCCACCGTGCCGACGTCCGACGGGGTCAGTCCCCCACCGGATCCGGCGACGACGTGCTCGATCTGTGAGACGAGCGCCTGCTGCCACAGATCGACGAGTTCGCGAACGTCGTCGGCTGCGAGCAGTTCACCGGCGAACCGCACCGACGCTCCGAGTCGCGGTCCGGCATCGGTATCCGTCACTCCGACATTGATCTCGATCGCTGCGGAAGCGCTCATGTCCTGATCGGTTTCACCCGAGAAGACGCGCGACGACGCGAGATCCGGCACCCAGCCGATCTCACGCATCTCCGGGGACAGATCGCCCATCCCGGTCTTTCCGAGGTAGTTGAAGACGACCTGGGGCGGGTCGAAGCCCGCGAGAACGGTGGCCGTCGCGGGGTTGAGGTATCGCAGCAGTCCGTACCCGACGCCCCGGTCGGGGACCGCCAGGAGTTGCTCTTTCACCGCCTTGATCGCGGCGCCGGCCGACGCGCCGCCGACGAGTGCGTCCTGGGTGTCCACCCCCTCCAGGGCGAGACGCACCGGATACACGCTGGTGAACCAGCCCACGGTACGAGACAGATCGGCGCCCGGCACGATCGACTCCTCGCGGCCGTGACCCTCGAGGGTGAGGTACGCAGAGGCGGCGTGCACCCCGCGCGCACGGCGCCACTCGGTGAGGGCCACCGCGAAGCCGGCAAGCAGCGAATCACCGACCGAGCACCGGAAGGCCTCCGGCACGCGGGCCAGCAGCGTGCCCGTGATCTCGGTGGACAGCTCGACGTGCAGCTCCTGCGTGGTCGAGGTCCGGTCCCGCACCGGATCGAGAGCCCTGTCGCCGAGGAGCGGGTCCGGAGCGTCGACAACGCCTCGCCAGTAGTCGAACTGCGCGAGGGTGGACGGCTGACGGGCAGCCTCCGACAACCCGTGCGACCACCGCCGCAACGACGTACCGACCTCCAGCAGGGTCGGAGCGTGACCGCCCGCGACGGCACCTCCCGCCGCAACGAGGTCCGGCACGAGGATCCGCCAGGACACACCGTCGACGACCAGGTGATGAGCAACCACGAGGAGCCGCCCGGGCCGGGTCGCACCACGATCCAACCAGACGAACTGCGTGAGCACCGGGATCTCGAAGTCGAACCGGTCGGCCGCGGCGGAGAGTTCGCGGTCGATCAGTGCATCGAAGGCTGCGTCGCCGAGGTCGGGATTCACCGGCACCGTCGTGACCAGTCGATCGGCGTCGACGGCACCGGCGGGCAACACCGAGTGACGCACGTCCGCACCGCCGCGGACCAGCCGGGACCGCAGCGCGTCGTGCCGGTCGAGCACCGCCTGCACCGTCGCCACGATGTCCGATCGCTCGATCCCGGTCGGCAGCGTGAGTAGCACGGACTGCGAATACCGGCCCACCGGACCCGACCGGTCGAACAGTGATCGGACAACCGGTGTCAGCTCGACGTTCCCCACGCCGCCACCCGCCAGCTCGGCGAGCGCGCGTCGATCCGCCGACGCGACGGTGGCCACTTCGGCGAGCGCGGCAATGCTCTTGCGCTCGAACACGTCCCGCGGGGTGAATACGATCCCCGCGGCCTTGGCCCGCGAAACCAGCTGGATCGACACGATGCTGTCGCCGCCGAGAGCGAAGAACGAGTCGTTCACCCCCAGGTCGTCGACGCCGAGCGCCTCCCGGAACAAGGCCGCGAGTGTTTCCTCCATCGGAGTACGTGGCGCCACTCGAGCGACCGCGACGTCACCGACGGCCGGAGCAGGCAATGCCGCCCGATCCAGTTTGCCGCTCGCGTTGAGTGGGAAGGCGTCGAGAGTGACGAACCCGTCCGGAACCATGTATTCGGGCAGCCGACTCTCGGCATACGCCGTCAGTGCCTCTATGTCGACCGTCGCGCCCGTACGTGCGACGAGATAAGCCACCAATTGGTCGCTCGCCGCCCCGGAGTACACGGTCACGACCGCCTGGGCAACCGAGTCCGCCGACTCCAGTACCGCCTCGATCTCACCGAGCTCGATCCGCAGTCCGCGCAGCTTCACCTGGAAATCGTTGCGACCGAGGTATTCCAATTCGCCCCGGTCGGTCCAGCGAAGACGGTCACCGGTCCGGTACATCCGAGCGCCCGGCGCGTCGAAGGGGTTTGCCACGAACCGTTCGGCGGTGAGGTCGGGGCGTCCCGCGTATCCGCGAGACAGCTGGGTGCCGGCCAGGTACAACTCACCGGTCACTCCAGCAGGACTGGGGTGGAGCCGCTGGTCCAACACGTAGGCCCGGGTGTTCCACACCGGTGTACCCACGGTGACGATGCCCGAGTTCGAAGTGTCCACCCAGGAGATGGTGGAGGCGGCCGCGACCTCCGCGGGACCGTACGCGTTGAGGACGGCAGCGTCGGAGACGGCCGCGAACCGCCGCGCCACATTGACGGACAGTGCCTCGCCGCCGACGAACACGGTACGCAGCGACGAGAACCGGGACGGCACGATCACGTCGGTGAAGACGGCGAGCATCGACGGGACGAAATGTATCGCCGTGATCTGCTCGGTGTCGATCAGTTCCGCGAGGTAGTCGGGATCCTTGTGTCCGTCCGGTTCCGCGATCACAACGCGTGCTCCCACAGCCAAGGGCCACAACAATTCCCAGAGCGATGCGTCGAACGACTGTGGTGTCTTGACGACAACCCGATCGGTCTCGTCCAGCGCGCCGAGAGACACCAGGAACTCGAAGTGGCTTCCGAGACCGGCGTGCGAAACGGCCACTCCCTTGGGTCGGCCGGTCGAACCGGAGGTGAAGATGACGTAGGCGAGGTTGTCGGGCGTGAGAGGCCGCAGCCGGTCGCCGTCCGTCACCGGCGCATCGTCGAACCGGTCGAGTTCGAGACCGTCCATCGGGAGAACCGGGACTCCGGAGTCTGCCTCGAACTCGCCTCGAACTGCGGTCAGGACGAGAACCGGGTGGGATGCCTCGATGACGTGGGCCGCTCGCTCCGCCGGAAGGTCGACGTCGAGTGGCACGTACGCCGCGCCACTCCGCAACACGGCGTGCAGGGCGATCAGAAACTCGATCGACCGGCGGGCTGCGACCGCGACGGTGGTTTCGGTCCCGGCGCCTTCGGCGATGAGTTTGCGGGCCAATCGGTTGACCCGGGAGTTGAATTCCCGGTACGTCAAAGACACGTCCCGGTACACCACCGCCACCGCATCAGGCGTCCGTGCTGCCTGCTCGTCGTAGCGGGCGAGGTAGGGCCGCTCGCTCACCTCCACGTCCGTGGCGTTCCATTCGCGCAGTACGCGAACCAGTTCCCGTTGATCCAGCACCGGCAGGTCCCCCACCGCCGTGCCCGGATCGGCCAGCGCCGCCGCCACGATCCGCGCGAAACGGTCCGCGAACGACTCCACCGTGTCACGGTCGAACAGATCGACCGCATACGTGAACGCACCGGTGAGACCGGACACGGTGCCGCGCTCGTCCCGGATCTCGGTGAGCGTCATATTCAGATCGAATTTCGCGATCTCCGGATTCATCTCGACGGCGCTCACCGTCAGACCCGGCAGTTCCAGCACTCCCGGTTCGAAGTTCTCGTATGACAGACCCACCTGGAACAGTGGGTGACGGGCTGTGGACCGGGCCGGTTCGAGTACCTCCACGAGACGCTCGAACGGCAGATCGGCGTGCGCGAACGCGGCGAGGTCGAACTCCCGCACCTGTGCGAGCAAGTCGGCGAATGACAGGTCACCGGAAACTCGCGCGCGCAGGGTGAGAGTGTTGACGAACATGCCGACGAGGTCCTGCAGAGAGGGTTCGGCACGGCCGGCGACGGGCGTGCCCACGGTGACGTCCACCGCGTTCGACAGCCGTGAGAGCAGTACCGACAGCGCGGCGTGCCACACCATGAACGGCGTGGCAGCGGAGCGGGCCGCGAGGTCGGCGACGGCTTTCGCCGTGGCAGAGTCGACCGAGAACGGTACCGTCGCACCCGAATTCGTCGGCACGGCCGGGCGGGGCCGGTCAGCAGGCAACTCCAGCAGGTCGGGGATGCCGTCGAGCGCCGCGGACCAGAATTCGATCTGCTCGGCGGCCTGCGACCGACCGTCGGCCTCGTCGCCGAGAAACTCCGCCTGCCAGTAGCTGTAGTCCGCGTACTGCACGTCCAACGGCGCCCACGACGGTGCCCGCCCGGCCGTACGCGCCGTGTAGGCGAGCAGGATGTCACGTGCGAGCGGGGCCATCGACGATCCGTCGGCGGAGATGTGGTGCACCACCACGGCCAGCACGTGTTCGTCGACGGACAGTCGCAGCAATGCAGTGCGCAGCGGCACCGCGGACGTGACGTCGAAGCCCTCGGTGGCGAGCTCCAGGAGTCGGGCCGGCAGCTCGGCCTCGGTGATCGGCTGCACGTCGAGATCGAGGGACACCTCGTCAGCGCCGACGACCACCTGGTGCGGGCCGGCCGTCGAGTCCGGATAGAGGGTACGCAGGGACTCGTGACGGTCGAGGACGTCGCGGATCGCCGAACGCAGTCCGTCGCCGTCGAGAATGCCGGACAGCCGCAGGGCGAAGGGCATGTTGTAGGCCGCGGATGCAGTATCGAACTGGTTGAGGAACCACATGCGACGTTGCGCCGGGGACAGCGGAATCCGTCCGGCACGCGTGGCGGCGACCAGTGGGGCACGTGGTGCCGTCGGCACTGTTCCCTCGATACGCTCCGCGAGCGCCCCGACGGTGGGGGCATCGAACAGGTCACGCAGGGCGATCGGTGCACCCAACTCGGCCCGAATACGCGACGTGACCCGCGTGGCGACGAGCGAGTTACCGCCGACGTCGAAGAAGTTGTCCCGGAGGCCGATACGGTCGAGACCCAGAACCTCGGCGAAGATCTCCGCGAGGTTGGCCTCGACGGACGTGCGCGGGGCCACGTACTCCGTGGCGGAACCACCGAATTCGGGCGCGGGCAGGGCCTGACGATCGAGCTTTCCACTCGTATTGAGCGGGAATTCGTCGACGACCATCAGCGCTGCCGGAATCATGTACGCCGGCAGGGACGCGGCCATGCACTCTCGAAGTCGCGTGGTATCGACGTCGTGTCCCGGCTCGGGCACGACGTACGCGACGAGGTGATCGCCGGTGCCGGGATCGGAATGGACCAGCACGGCAGCGCTGGTGACCGACGGTTGTGCCCGCAGGACGAATTCGATCTCGCCGAGCTCGATGCGCTGGCCTCGGAACTTGACTTGGAAGTCGGTGCGCCCGATGTATTCGAGTGCACCCGCCGACGTCCATCGCACGAGGTCGCCGGTGCGGTACATACGCAGGCCGGCAGTGAACGGATTGGCCGCGAACCGGTCCGAGGTGAGATCGACGCGGCCGAGGTATCCCCGGGCCAGCTGCTCGCCCGCCAGGTAGAGCTCACCCGCAACGCCCGGGGGAACCGGGTGCAGGCGCGAATCGAGAACGTAAACCTGGGTGTTCCACTCGGGCACGCCGATCGGCACCGTGCCGGTGACCGTGGTCGCGGTGTCCCAGTACGTGACCGAGACTGCCGCCTCGGTGGGCCCGTACAGGTTGTGCAGTCCGGCATCGGACAGCGCCCGGAACCGCGTGACGGTCTCCGGAGGCAGCGCCTCGCCGATCACGAAGACGTGCCGCAGGGTGGCGCACGAGGTGGTGGGCACGGACGCGACGAAGGCGTCGAGCATCGAGGGCACGAAGTCCGTGACCGTGACACCGTGCTCGTCGATGACCCGAGCGAGGTACTCGGGGTCGCGGTGACCATCCGGGGTGGCCAGCACCATCGTGGCGCCCGTGTGCAGCGGCCAGAAGTAACCCCACAGCGATACGTCGAAAGTGGTTGCGGTCTTCTGCAGTAGCACGTCCCGTTCGGTGAGCGCGTATTCCGACTGCATCCACAGGAGCTGATTGACGATCCCGCGGTGCGGCACCGACACCCCCTTGGGCCGACCGGTGGAGCCCGAGGTGTAGATGACGTATGCGGGGTTGTCGGGGCGGAGCGGTGCCAGTCGGTCGGAGTCGGTGACGGGTGCGCCGGAACAGGAGTCCAGCGCGATCCGATCGATCTCGACGAATGACGAACCCGCGGGAAGTGCGCCGCGGTCGGCCGAGGTCGTGAGCACACAGACGGGCTGTGCGGAGTCGAGCACATACCCGATCCGGTCCGTCGGGTGATCGGGATCGACCGGCACGTAGGCACCGCCGGCCTTGACGATCGCGTACATGCCCACCAACAGGTCCGGTGAGCGCCGCATCGCCAGCCCGACACGGGATTCGGGTCCCACCCCTCGGTCGATCAGATGGCGCGCCAGACTGTTCGCGCGGCAATCGAGTTGGGAATACGACAGCGTGACGTCTCCGAACACCACCGCCACCGCATCCGGGGTGCGGGCAACCTGCGCGTCGAACAGCTCGGGCAGACACATCGCAGGCACGCGGTGCTCGGTGTCGTTCCACGTGCCGAGAAGACGGTCGCGTTCGGCGGCGTGGAGCAGGGGAAGATCACCGACCGCCGTCGCGGAGGATGCCGCGACCGAGCGCAACAGGTTCACGAATCGCTCGGCCATCGACGCGACGGTCGACTCGTCGAACAGATCGGTGGCGTAGTCGAAGCCGGCCGCGAGACCACCCGGCGCCCCCGCGTCACCGAGCCGTTCGGTGACGGTCAACTGGAGGTCGAATTTCGCAACATGGACATCGATTTCTGCCGCCGCGACCTCGAGGCCTGGCAGTTCGACGGAGGTCGGCGCGGTGTTCTGGAACGAGAGCATCACCTGAAACAGCGGATGGTGCGCCGACGACCGGTCGGGGCTGAGCACCTCCACGAGTCGCTCGAACGGGACGTCGGCGTGGGAGAACGCGGCAAGGTCGGCGTCGCGGACCCGGTCGAGAACCTCCTCGAACGTGTCGCCCGGCTCGGCGGTCGCGCGAAGCACCAGGGTGTTGACGAACATGCCCACCAGGTCGTCGAGCGCCTCCTCGCCGCGTCCGGCGACCGGGGTGCCGATGACGATGTCCGTTCCGGCGCCGAGGCGATGGAACAGCACCACGAGGGCTGTGTGGGTGACCATGAACAGCGTGGTGCCGGTGCTCTGTGCCAGATCGACGAGACGCCCGTGGACGTCGGCCGGAATCGTGAATTCGACACGACCGCCCCGATGCGACATCTCGGCGGGCCGCGGCCTGTCGGCGGGCAGCTCGAGCATCTGGGGCACTCCGGCGAGCGCCGACTGCCAGTGGGCGATCTGCCGCGCGGACAGGCTGTCCGGGTCGTCTTCCGAACCCAGTAGTTCACGCTGCCAGAGGGTGTAGTCGGCGTACTGCACCGGGAGGGGCGCCCAGGTGGGCGCGTGACCGGCGACGCGCGCCGCGTACGCGACCATCACGTCGGCGGCCAGCGGCGTCATGGACCAGCCGTCGGCGGCGATGTGATGAACCACGAGGACGAGGACGTGCCGGTCGGGCGCCTCCCGGAACAGTCCGGCGCGCAGCGGTGTGTCGGTGGTGAGGTCGAATCCGGCACCGCCGAGGGCCGTCACCGCGGCGGTGAGCGACTCGGCATCGACGTCGATCGGATCCGTGTCGGCCAGCACGCTCACGGCGGGCATGATCAGCTGGTGGGGTCCGTCAGGGGTGTCGGGGAAGACGGTGCGCAGCGCCTCGTGCCGTTCCTGGATGTCGCCGAGCGCCACTCGCAGGGCTTCCCGGTCGAGAGCGCCGGTGAGCCGCAAGGCGATCGGCAGGTTGTAGGCGGCCGAGGCCGTGTCGAACTGGTTGAGGAACCACATCCGTTGCTGCGCAACGGAGAGGGGCACGCGGGCGGGGCGGTCCCGTGCTTCCAGCACCGGCCGCGAGTCGGCCTGCGGGCCGGCGTTCGACGCCGCGACCGCCAGTTGCGTCACCGACGGTGACTGGAACAGGTCCCGGACCCCGATCCGCACACCGAGGGCGGCGTTCACTCGGGACACGACCTGGGTGGCCATCAGCGAGTTGCCGCCGAGTTCGAAGAAACTGGTGTCGACGCTCAGTTCGGGGAGACCAAGGACGTCGCGGAAGATCCCGAGAAGGATCTCCTCGGTGACCGTTCTCGGGCGCACGATGTCGGCCGAGCGTGCGGCGAATACCGGTGCGGGCAGGGCGTTGCGGTCGAGTTTGCCCGCCGGGGTCAGCGGCAGCGAATCCAACACCATGATCGACGACGGCACCATGTACCCGGGAAGACGCTCCCCGACGAACTCCGACAACACCCGGGTTTCGGCGTCGGTTCCCGGCGCCGGCAGCACGTACGAGACCAGGCGACTGCTCCCGCTCCCGTCGTCATAGCCGACCGTGTGGGCGAACTCCACTACCGGATGCGCAGCCAGCGCGGCGTCGATCTCACCCAATTCGATCCGGAATCCCCGGATCTTGACCTGAAAATCACTGCGGCCCAGAAACTCCAGAACCGGAGGCCCGTCCAGGGCGGTCACCCAGCGGACCACGTCACCCGTGCGGTACATCCGCCCGCCGGTGCCGAACGGGCTTGCCACGAACCGCTCCGCCGTCAACCCGGCCCGATGCACATACCCGCGAGCCAAGCTGGAGCCGAGGACGAAGAGTTCGCCGCGCACCCCGGCCGGGACCGGACGCAACCGGTGGTCGAGGACGACGAGGTCGACACCCACGGTCGGTGACCCGATGGCGACCGGCTGCCCGGGCACCATCGGTCCGGTAGCGGACGACATGATCGTGGTCTCACTCGGACCGTACGCATTGACCATGATTCGGCCCGGCGCCCACCGCGCCACCAACTCCGGCGGACACACGTCACCTGCCACCACCACCGTTTTCAGATGGTCCAGACCGCGGTGATCGAGCGACGCCAATGCCGCCGGCGTGCAAAACGCATGCGTCACCCGCTGCTCGGCAATAAGCTCCGCCAACTCGGTGCCACCGTAAATCGTGGTCGGCGCCACCACCAGGGTCGCACCCGCACACACCGCCATCACCAACTCGAATACCGACGCATCGAAACTCGGCGACGCGAAATGCAACACCCGCGAACCCGACGACACCACCAGACGGTCCCGCTCGTCCGCCGCCAGATTCACCACACCCCGATGCGTGACCGCCACACCCTTCGGCCGGCCCGTCGACCCCGAGGTGTAAATCACATACGCCGGATGATCGACCGACAACGCCAGCGTCCGATCGGCGTCCGTGACCGCATCCGGCGGATACGACGCCGCGGCCGCCCGAAACTCGTCGTCGTCCAAGACGATCCAGTGCGTGCACTCCGGCAACCCATCCCGCAACGCGGCGGTGGTGATGCCGATCGGCGCACCACAATCCTCCAGCATGAACGCAATGCGGTCAGCCGGATAACCCGGATCCACCGGCACGAACGCCGCCCCCGTCTTCGCCACCGCCCAGGTTGCGGCGACGGACTCCCGGGAGCGGGGCAACGCCAACGCCACCACGACCTCCGGGCCGACCTGGAGGTCGATCAGTAACCGCGCCAGCCGGTTCGACGTTTCGTCCAGGGCGCGGTAACTCAGGGTGTCGGCGGAGATCCCGTGCCCGGGTGCGACGAGCGCCTCCCCGTCCGGGTTGCCGAGGGCGGCACCCGCGAGGAGGTCGGGCAGAGTGACGGGTGCGAATCCGGCGCGGCCGGAAGCGGGAACGAGGGTGCGGCTCTCGTCGTCGTCGAGGATGTCGAGGTCGCCGACCCGTCGAGGTTCATCGGTGTCGGAGGTGAGGAACGCGCCGAGGAACCGGGTGAAGCGAGTGTGATGGGCGCGGAGGGTGTCTTCCGAGTACAGGTCGGGGTTGGCCTCGAGATCCAGGTTGAGGCTGGTGCCGGCGACCCCGTGATAGACGTTGACCGCGAGGTCGGCGATCGGACCGGTGGACAGCAGTTCGAGCCTGCCGACGATGCTGCCGAGGGTGATCTCGTCGTGGAACAGCATGACGTTGATCAGGGGGCCGTAGAAGCCCTGGTGCTCGCTGGCCGCGTCCCGCCGGATGTCGATGTGCGGGTAGCGCTGGTGGCGGAGCGCCGCGGTGACTTCCAGCCGGACCGCCGCCACCAGCTCCGCGTTCGTCATGTCCGGGCGGACCTGCAGGCGCAGCGGGACCACATTGGAGACCATGCCGCCGGAGCGGCGGAGCAGCGCGGTGGTGCGGGCGGTGACGGGCAGGCTGACCGCGACCTCTTCGCGTCCGGTCATCCGGGACAGGTACGCGGCGAACGCCGCGATGACCTCGAACGCGGTCGACGAGTCGTGACGGTTCGTCGCGGCCTCGAGGTGGTCGACGAGGGCGCCGGGGATCTGCCCACCCGTTGTCCGGCTTCGTGCCCGCGCGGGTGCGGAGCGGTCGACGAGGCTGTGCGGTTCACCGATCGCGGACACCCGCGCGGACCAGTACTCCTGGTCGGCGCGGTAGCGCGGCGAGATCCGGTAGTCGTCGTCGACCCGGGCGACGTCGGTGAGTGCGGCCGCGTTGGACGGTGCGGCGGCACGCCCCTCGACGGCCGCGGTGTACAGCTGTGTGGTCCGGTCGATGAGCGTCATCGATCCCATGCCGTCGAGCGCGACGTGGTGAACACGGCTGTACCAGTAATGACGGTCCGGCCCGGTGCACAGGACCGCCGAGGTGACGAGCCGATCGCGGCACACGTCGAGCGGAGTGGTGTACTCCTGCCGCATCCACTCCTTGGCCGCCGCCCTCGGATCGGGTTCGTGCTGCAGGTCGACGAAGCTGACCGACGCGTCCAGGGTCGGATCGACCAGCTGGTAGGGAACTCCGTCGACCTCGACGAGGCGGAGGAAGGCGGAGCCGAGTTCGCGGCCGGCGGTGATCAACGACTCCGACAGCAACGCCACGTCGAGGGCACCCACCAGTTCCACGCACTGCGCGATGGTGACGGGAACGTCGGGATCGAGCTGCTGGGCGAACCACATCCCCCGCTGAGCGGTGGAGAGTGGGAATGCACCGTCCGGAATACGACCCACGGCGGTCACATCACCACTCGGCACAGCTTCGACCACCTTGTTCGTCCTCTTTCCCATTCCGGCGGTGGGCATGGCACCCACCGGCCACCCAAGAAACTCATAGTGACCTGCGAACCTGGGAATTTACCGAACCTTACCCGGGAGTACGCGTCAGGTTCCTATCGGACGTACGGGTCAGACCGTTTCAGGGCGTCTCAGAATGTGGACGGACCGCGTCTTTGCCCGTGGGTGTCACGTTTCGAAGCACCCAACCCAGCGCTGCCCCATTCCTTCCGCGGAAGGAATGGGGCAGCGGTTGGTACCTGGTGTTATCTGGCCGCACCCTTGATCCTGGCAATCCGGTTGCGCAGCCCCCACTGCGTGACCTTGAGAAGCGCTTCGCGGACGATCCCGCCGCTCATCTTGGATTCACCGATCTCTCGCTCCGTGAATGTAATGGGAACCTCGCGGAGGGTAAAGCCCTCCTGGAGGGCCCGCCATGCCAGGTCGACCTGGAAGCAGTAGCCGTGCGACTCCACCGCAGCGAGGTCGAGCTTCTCGAGCACCTCCCGGCGGTATGCCCGGTATCCGCCGGTGATGTCCTTGACCTTCACACCCAGCGCCACACGCGAGTAGATGTTGCCGCCGCGCGAGAGCCACTCGCGATGCTTCGGCCAGTTCACCACCGTGCCGCCCGGCACGTACCGGGAGCCGAGGACGAGGTCGGCGCCCGCATCGACCTGATCGAGGAGTCGGTGCAGTTGTTCCGGCGCGTGGCTGCCGTCGGCGTCCATCTCGACGAGGACGGTGTAGTCGCGGTCGAGACCCCAGCGGAAACCCGCGATGTAGGCGGCGCCGAGCCCGTTCTTCTCCGTACGGTGCATCACGTGGATGCGGCCGGCATCGTCGTTGGACGCGAGGGCGTCCGCGACGTCGCCGGTGCCGTCGGGGCTGCCGTCGTCGACGACGAGGACGTGCGTCGTGGGCAGGGCGGCGTGCAGGCGGCCCACGATCAGGCCGAGATTCTCCCGCTCGTCATACGTCGGAATGATCACCAGAGTCCGTGCGCTCGGTGCCCCGCTCTGCCCGGATTCGGTCTCCGATGCCATGAGGATCCTCCCTGCCGGCAACTGCCGGCGCCTTCTCGGTACTGCCTTGAATCGATGTGCGAACTTCGCGTCGTCGTCGCACCACGGCGAACGCGACGGCAGCGACGGCGCCGAGGCAGAGGAGAACCTCCGGAATCGGGCCGAGCCGACTTGCCAGCGTAGTACCGGTGCGCAGCGGCACCTGCGACACCAGGGCAGCGGGTACGAAAAGTGAGGTTTCCTGCACCGTGGACCCGTCGGGGGCGATGATCGCGCTCACACCGCTGGTCGCGGCGACCACGACGGCGCGACCGTGCTCCACGGCCCGCACCTTCGACATCGCGAGCTGCTGGTAGGTCATCTCGGTGTCACCGAACGTGGCGTTGTTGGTGGGGACGGCCAGCAGTTCCGCGCCGCTGCGGACCGACTGCTCGAACGCCCGGTCGAACGCCACCTCGTAGCAGGTCGCGACACCCACCGCGATGCCGTTCGCGTGGACGACGCCGTCCCCGTCGCCGGGAACGAAGTTGCCCGCGCGGTCGGCGTACGAGGAGAAGTGCCGGAAGAACCCGCGATACGGCAGGTACTCGCCGAACGGCTGGATGATCTTCTTGTCGTGCTGCTCCTGCGGTCCCGCATCGCCGTCCCACACGATCACCGAATTGGTGGTGGTGCGGTCGGAGTTCACGAGCACCGTCCCCACCAGGATGGGTGCACCGATCGCCTCGGACGCCCGGGTGATGTCGGCGGAGGCATCGGCATTGCGCAGCGGATCGATGTCGGAGGCGTTCTCCGGCCAGATCACGAGGTCGGGTTGCGGCGCCGCGCCCGACGCGACGTCGTCCGCGAGTTCGAGGGTGCGGTTCACGTGGTTGTCGAGGACGCGTTTGCGTTGGTCGTTGAAGTCGAGTCCGAGTTTGGGGACGCTGCCCTGGATCGCCGCGACGGTGATCGTCCGGTCGCGCGAGTCCGTGCCCGGCAGCGTCGGCCACAGCGCCACCGACACGAGGGTCGCGGCGAGGGCGGCGACCATCCCGCCTGCCAGTGGACGCTTCCAGTTCTCGGCACCGCCCGCCCGGGCCCGGACCGTCACGGCGACGGACGCCAGCCCTGCGCCGGTCAGCGCGACCGCGAAGCTGAGCAGCGGCGAGCCGCCGATACTCGCGAGCGGCAGGAACCAGCCCTCCGACTGGCCGAACGCGAGCCGCCCCCACGGGAAGCCGCCGAACGGCACACTGGAGCGGAGCCATTCCGTGAGAGACCAGCACGCCGCGATCCACAGCGGCGCCCAGCGCAGCCGGGACACGAGGACGGCGAGCAGCCCGAACAGTCCGATGTACAGCGATTCGACCGCCGCGAGCGCAAGCCACGGCAGGGCCCCGACGAACACTCCGATCCACGGCAGCAGCGGCACGAGGAATCCGAGTCCCGCGAGGTAGCCGTAGCCGAAACCCGCGCGCAGTCGTGGTGCCGCGCCACCGGCGCCGGTCAGGACCAGCGTCAGCAGGGCAATCCCGACGGGTGCGAGGAACCAGAGTGGCCGCGGCGGGAAGCCGGCGAACACGAGGAACCCCGCGGCCACCGACAGGACGGAACGCACCAGCACCCCGCGCTTACCGGCGGACCACCGCGTCACGGTGCTACCGCTCATGGACGACGCTCCCCCGGTGCACCGAACGCAGCAGCACCGGCGTCGGTGCATCGTCCTCGAGACGCGGCAGGGCCGGCACCCGGGACCGGGGGTCGGTCGACCACCGCTGCACGGAGTCCTTGGGAGCACTGACGACGAGTTCGCCCGCATCCCACACGGCGTAGGACGCCGGCGCACCCGGGTCGAGGGTCCCGGCGAGGCCGTCGCGAACGCCGCCGGCCCGCCAGGCACCGCGGGTGGCAGCCGAGAACGCCGCGCGCGGGGAGATCCCGCTGCCCGGCGTGCGGTGGTGGACGGCCGCGCGCAGCATCGCCCAGGGTTCGACCGGGGTGACGGGCGCGTCCGAGCTCAGGGCCAGCGACACCCCGGCGGAGGCGGCCCCGGCGAACGGGTTGAGGGTGAGGGCGCGCTCGGCTCCGAGGCGCTGCGCGTACAGCCCGTCCGTCCCACCCCACAAGGCGTCGAACGCGGGCTGGACGCTGGCGATCACACCCCACTGCGCCAGCCGCGCTGCGTCGTCGCCGGTCATCATCTCGGCGTGTTCGAGCCGGTGCCCGGCCGCCGCGACCGCGGGACCGCCCAGCTCGCCCGCGACCACAGCGAAGGCGTCGACTGCGGCCCGGACGGCGGCGTCCCCGATGACGTGGAACCCGGCCTGGATTCCGGCGATCGTGCAGGCGCGGATGTGGGCGGCGATCTCGTCGACGCCGAGGTAGCTCTTGCCGGTTGCGCCGCCTCGATCCGCATAGGGTTCGCTGAGCCACGCGGTGTGGGAGCCGAGGGATCCGTCGATGAACAGGTCGCCGCCCAGCGCGTGGGCACCGGTGGCGTTCAGCAGCTTCCGGGCCTCGTCGGCGTCAGTCACCGCTTCGCCCCAGTAGCCGCGGACCTCGACGCCGTGCGGGGTGGAGAGGAGTTCACGGAAATCGTCGAGTCCGGCGATGTCGGGCCCGCCGCACTCGTGCACCGCGACGATGCCGCGGGAGGCGATGGTGTCGAGGGCGGCGACGCGGGCGGCGGACCGCTGCTCGGCGGTCAGCAGCGATCGTGCGACGGTTCGGGCGGCGTGGTGCGCCTCGAACGTCAGCGGCCCGTCCGGGGAGAAACCGGCCGTGTCGCTCAGTTCCGGGACCGACCGGCGCAGCGCGGTCGAGCACACGGCCGAGTGAACGTCGATCCGCGACAGATACACGGTGCGGCCGGGCGCGGCCTCGTCGATCTGCGCGGTGGTCGGACCGGTTCCCTCCGGCCACGTCGACTCGTCCCAGCCGTGCCCCCAGATGACGGCGTCGGCGTGGGTGCGGGCGAACGAGGCGAGCCGGGCGAGGCATTCGCGGAGCGAGCCGACAAGGAACTGTAGATTCGGCCGCCGACCAGCAGTTGTGTAGTCACAGGCAACCAGTCTGCCTGTTAGGGCAGAACGCGGGGATCACGGGTCGGGGTTCGGGGCTCCTCGTCGATCACTTCACCCTCGAAGACCTCACCCTCGAAGACCTCGTCGACCACCTCCCCTTCGATGACCTCGCCGCGACCGCGGCGGGGTGCCCGCGCGAACGCCTCGGCCCCGGCCGCGACGGTTGCGGCGCGCCGGCCTGCCAGGAGAACCACGACGGGCCGAAGCATCCAGCGGGTGGGGGGAATGAGGAACAGCAGCCCGAGCACCGACGTGACCAGGCCGGGAACGAACATCAGGGCGGATCCCAGCGCGACGAGGGCGCCGTCGGCGACCGCGGCGCCGGGCGAGCCCTCCCCGCTCGCGGCCCGGCGCAGGCCTTCCATCACGCGACGCCACTGCGAACGCATCAGCAGCAGTCCGACCAGCGTTCCACCGAGCAGGAGGAGCACGGTCCACAGCGCGCCGATCGCGTGACCGACCACGACGAGCGCGGCGATCTCCACCACTACGTACAGCAGGAACAGTGCGGCGTACATGACGCCCCCTTTCGGACGGCCGGGTTCATCGAGGGTCTGCGGGTCAACCGTCTGATCGTTCAACGTTCGACGGCGCCGATTTTCTCCCGACCGTTGATATCGAAGCGCTCACGAACTAACCCTCAAGTTGACATTGAGACTCTGGACATGATGCAGTTCACTGCGATGGGGGTCTTCCGATCCCGCGCACAACGAGGAGCCGATATGACTCGTTCCACCGTCTTCCGCCGAGCCGCAATCGTTCTCGCGTCCGCAGCAGCCTTCGGCATGTTGTCGTCGGGACCGGCCTCCGCAGCACCGGTCGCCGACTTCGCGAAGGGCGCCGCCGAACTGCAGGCACTCGCCACCGAGGTCTCCCCCGCCGCATCCGCCGCGGTGGACGCCCTGCTCGGAGCCAGCGTGTTCATCCCGAAGGACGTGCTCGAAGTCGGACTCACCACACCGCAGGACTTCATGTACCCGTCCCCCACCCTCGGGTGCGGCGTCGCCGACAATCCCGCGACGGTCACTCTGGCGAGCGCCCAGGGCGGACCGAATCTCTTCCCGCAGATCACCGCGAACCAGCTGCGTTTCCAGGCCATCCCCGGCTATGTCGCGATCCCGCAGTCGTCCGACCTCAGCGTGGCCTGGATCAACCTCTCCACGTTCCAGGGCGGAATCGTCAAACTCGACGACAAGCTGCCGATCATCAACACCCCGATCCTGTCCAAGATCGTCGACACCGGAAAGGGCACCGTCCTCGCGACCGTGTTCGGCACGGTCGGATACCCCGACGCCGTCACATGCACGGTCGTCCCGACAGTCGGGACCTTCACCGTCTGACAGCCGGCCGCTTCCCCACCCGCCGGCCTACGAGCCGGGTCGCACCAGGCCCGTCTCGTAGGCCAGCACGACTGCCTGCACCCGGTCCCGGACGTGCAACTTGGTGAGAATCCGTCCCACGTGCGATTTGATGGTCGACTCCGACAGGAACAGCTGGGCGGCGATCTCCGTGTTCGACAACCCCGTTGCCACCAGCTGCAGCACCTCCCGTTCGCGCTCGGTCAGCACGTCGAGGATCGCCGGGTCACGGCGCGGGGCCGGACCGTCGTCGAGGAACCGCGCCAGCAGTCGGCGGGTCACCTTCGGAGACACGACGGCGTCACCCGCGGCCACACTGCGAATGGCCGACACCAGGTCTTCCGACGGGGTGTCCTTGAGCAGGAAACCGCTGGCCCCGGCCCGTAACGCACCCATCGCATGCTCGTCGAGGTCGAAGGTCGTCATCACCAGCACCCGGCTGGCGACACCCGACTCCAGGATCTGCGTGGTCGCACTCACCCCGTCCACCACCGGCATCCGGACGTCCATCAACACCACGTCGGGTTCGAGTTTGCGGACCGCGGCGACAGCGGCAGCGCCGTCGCTCGCCTCACCGACGACGGTGATGTCGTCCTGGGCGTCGAGCACCATGGTGAGGCCCATGCGCATCAATTCCTGGTCGTCGACGAGTAGCACGGTGATCGGCACAGCGCCAACCTAACACCGCAGGCCTCGTACGGTTCGGTCCACCGGTTACCGGGTAGTCCTGTGCCGTGAGCTTTTCCCACGCGCTGCGATCCGCCGTCACCGGCTCGAACCCTCGGCGGGCCGCCACACCGAGTGGCACCGCCCGGCACCCGATCAGTATCACCACGGCCTCCGTGTCCCTCGAGGAACAGCAGCGGGTGCGGGTGCGCAAGTACGTGATCGTGATGGCGCTGCGAACCCTCGCGTTCCTGCTGTCGGCAGTGGTCTACGGCGTGACCGGAAATCCGTGGGCGGCGGTGGCGATCCTCGGGGTGTCGCTTCCGCTGCCGTGGATTATCGGACTTTTCGTCGACGACCTGCCGCCGTGGGCGAAGGCCGAGTCTTCGCGTCAGGCCTCCACGAAATCGGCGTAGTCGCGAGCGTATTGGGCGTTCCGGTAGCCGATACGTCCGCGACGAATGTTTCGACGCCAGAGTCAGAGGCACCTGCCGCGGCACCCGAGTGGTGAATCGTTGCCTCACGGCGGAATTCGGTGCCGGTCGCATGCCCCGTCACCGCACCGTCGCACGGCCCGCTGTTCCAATCACACGGCAGCACAGCGTAACTGGAGGTTGATTCACCCTCACCGGCGCGCAACCGGAGCTCCGGCCCGCCCGTCCTTCCGTCGAGGCACCATCGGTCACATCATTGCTCGCCGAAGGTATGCACCCCTATGATCGAGGTCTCGGCTAGTTGGAGTGCCCACAGATCGGGGTTTCCAGATGCGAATCGCGGATGTGTTGCGGAACAAAGGTCCCGCCGTGGTAACGGTGGATCCGGGGATGTCGGTCAGCACGCTGATCGGCGAACTCGCCAGGCACAACGTCGGAGCCCTGGTGGTGACGGAGAACGACGCCGTCGTCGGAATCGTCACCGAACGCGACGTGGTGCGCCGCATCCACGAGCGCGGCCCCGATATCTTGAACGGGCAGGTCCGGGACATCATGACGACATCGGTGTTCGCGTGCCTCCCGACCGACACCGTGGACAGTCTCGCCGAAACCATGACCGAACGCCGGATCCGGCACCTGCCGGTGATCGTCGACGGGCAGTTGGTCGGAATCGTCAGCATCGGCGACGTGGTGAAGAGCCGGATCGGCGAACTGCAGACCGAACGCGACCAACTCGAGTCGTACATCGACCACGGGTGAGCGGGAAAGCATGTCGCTGTTCGTCGTGGAATACACGTACACCCCCGAGACGTCGTCCCTTCGTGACGATCACCGAACCCAACATCGCGGGTGGGTGTCCGAACTGGTCCGCCGCAAGATCGTGCGTTCGACCGGGCCCCTCGCCAATGGCCACGGTGCGCTGTTCATCGTCGAGGCCGCGGACGAGGACACCCTCGCACGCCTGTTCGCGCAGGATCCGTTCGCCCAGGAAAATCTCGTCGCGAAGGTGCACATCCGCGAATGGACACCCGCGATGGGCGAATTCAGCGAGTAGACGTCACAACCGGCCGCGATGCCGGCGGCGGTCCCGCGGCCTGGGGGCTCAACCCGCGGAACCTGGATCGGGCGTGCCACCGGTGACGCGTCCGACCCTGGGCCGTCGAATTCCCGTCTTCTTTCGCGGTTAAACAGTTGATTGCCCTCAGCAATCGCGCAGCATGCCGTCTCCCCGACGGCATCACACTGTTCGCCTGGAAATCGGCGGCTGCGAGCAGCGGTCCCGCCCACACTCTCTAGGATGTGCGCGGTGTCCACAGGATTGCTGAACGAGCCGATCGATCGGCTGACGCCGTCGCCGACACCGCACTCGTTCCGGAAGCCGGCGATCCTTGCCGCGGCCGGCGCGGCGGCGGCGGCCGTACTGTTCTGGGTTGTCTCCGCGAGCCTCACCGACGATGCCTTCATCAGTTTGTCGGCTGCCCGGAACCTGGCTGTCCACGGGGAGTGGGCGATTGTCCACGGGCTGACCGCCAACACGTCGACCTCCCCGCTGAACGTGCTGGCGCTCGGTGCGTTGACATTCCTGACCAGGCTGTGGGGCCCGGCCGATCCCCTGCTCGCACTCGGAATGCTCAACGTGGTGGTCACCGCCCTGCTGGGGTGGGTGCTGGCGCGGACAGGTCAGCGACTGGGGCTCGGAAGTGCCTGGGCGTGGCTCGCCGGTGCACTGGTGGTGTTCAACCCGTTCGTGTTGTCCGCGGTCGGGCTCGAGGTGCTGCTGATACCGGCCGCCGTCGTGGTGATGGTGTGGTTCGCCCTCGACGGCAGGGCCGCCTGGTTCGGTGCGGCCGCGGGCGCGGCGGTGCTCGTGCGGCTGGACCTGCTCGTTTTCGTCGTCGTCATCGCGGCCTTGTCGCCGGCGATCCGCACGCAGTTGCGCCGCACCGCCGCCGGCTTCGCCGCGGTCGCCGGACCCTGGTACGCGTTCAGCTGGGTCGTCCTCGGTTCGGCTCTGCCCGACACCTTCCTGATCAAGCAGGGCCAGGCCTCCGACGTGGGCGGTTTCAACTACCTCACCGGCCCGATCATGTATTTCGAGTCCAACCCGTGGCGAACCGTGGCATCGTTCGGGCCGGCCGCCCTCGCGGTTCTGCTGGTGGTGCTCGCCCTCGCCTCATACGCACTGTCGTGGAAGCGACCCGCCCCCGTACCGGGGCCACTGCTCGCGCTCGGGCTGTCCGGCGTTCTCTACTACATCGCCTACGTCGTCCTCGACACCGTGCCGTACCACTGGTATTACGTGGCGCCTGCGACGACGCTGGCGATCTTCGCGGTCCTCGCGGTCGGTATCTACTGGAACACCGCACGCGGCACGTCGGATCGCGGCGGCGCCGGCGCGCTGGCCGTTCTGCTCGGCGTGCTGGGAGTCGGCGCGGTGTACTACGACGTGAAAGGCGGTCTCCCCTGGGCTGCGCCGCCCATCTTCGGCAACTGGGCGAGCGCGCACGACTACGAGCGGGTCGGCCGCGCGGTCGGTGCCCTGGTCGGGGATGCGCCGGTGAGGTCGCCCGGTGAGATCGGCACCCTCGCCTACTTCTGTGAATGCGTCATCGTCGACGAGTTCTCCGACCGCGGATTGGTGGTCGAGGACCGGTTGGTCCCCCGGCTCGCCGAGGCGAACGAACCGGCCCGCGCACTGCTGCGGGGTAATTACGCCTTCTTCGACTACCGCCTCGCGCCGGTGAACCCCGCGTTCGATCTCCTGTACGAGGAAGGAAGCGGTCCCGGCGGGCACATGTCGTGGGACGTGTTCTCCGCCGCGCGAGGCGTCGGCCACTTCACCCTCGTTCCGCGCATCGGCTGACCATCGCAGCCGGCTCGTATGGTGTGGCGGCTCGTGTTCGAACCGACGGGGTCGTTGCGTGCCGTAGGAGAACGTGGAGATGGCTCGCCGGTTTCTGTCACTCGACGAGGCCCGTCGCCTCCGTGAGTCCGGAAGCTCTTCGGAAGGTGTCCCGGTCCTCGCCCTGAGATGAAAGATCGTCACCGGACGGGCTACCGGGATTGCGCAGCTCAGCGAGGTCAGGTCCTCGGTTGGCTAGGTGGGCCCGTGGATGGGCAGTTCGCGTAGGGGGTGTCCACCGTCGATGAAGAGTCGGGCGCGTGGGTGGGTTGCTGCCGCGATGTGTTCGATGGCTGCTCTCCCGGCGTGTGGGTGCCTGCCGTCGAGTGCGCCGACGCGGATCGCGAAAACGAGGTCGAACGGCTCCTCATCACCGGCCAGGGTGAAGTCCTCGATGGCCACGTGGCGTGCGCTCAGGCGGCCTGCGGCAATCTGGTCACTCGAGCACGCTTTCAGCTGTGCGATCGCCGTGGCGGACCTGTCGATGGCGAGGATGTGGCCCGTCGTCAGTTTGTCGGCGATCGCGCGTGCCGCGGCACCGACGGTGTAGCGCAGCAGGGAGACGCCGTTCTGGAAGCCTCGGGCCTCGCGCAGCTGCAGCCTCGGCATCTCGTACCCGTCGGGGAACAGCCTTCTCCCCCTGCCCTGGACGGCGGGGTAGACGAACAACCGGTACTCGTCGACCAGACCGGACTCGATCAGGGCATGGGTGAGCATGATGCTGCCGGTGACCACGATGTCGCGGCCCTCCTGCTCCTTCAGGGCCCGCACCCGGGCGATCCAGTCGCCCGTGAGCACGGTCGAGTTCCGCCACTGCGGGTCGGCCATGGTCGAGGAGACGACGTACTTCTGGATCTGGTTGAGCTCGTCGGTAATCCCGGTCTGGTCATCGGTCTGTTGGGGCCAGTAGCCGCGGAAGTCCTCGAACGTCTGCCGACCCAGCAAGATCGCGTCCGCGCGCTCGGACTGCAGGCGAGTCGCCGCCAGCAGTTCCGGATCCTGATCCGCGGGGTCGAACCAGTCGCCGAGCATTTCGATGGAGCCGTCGAGGGTGATGTTCTGGGTGATTGCGAGTGTCCTCATGTCAAATATCGACACTGCCATGGCCGCCGAATCATCGCCAGCGCAGCTTCCCGAGCCCAGCCCGCCCAGCGCAGTCCGGGTGGCGTCGATGTCGTCGGTGACCTCACAGCACGGTCTGGCGCGGCCGGCTCTTTACGGCGATCGTGTAGCCGACGGCGGAAGGTTACCTTGCTCGCCGGGGGGTGATCCCGATTTGGGGCACCGGGGTCCATGGAGCGCGACCTGATGGTCGATCGAGCCCATCCTGCTCCCCGCCGCCACGGTCGGCGCGCCGGGTGTGAACACCGCCGCGGTGGCACTGTCGAACAACCACATCGTGTCGGCGACGAAGGCCCGCCTGACCGCGGCCCGGACCGGCGCCGGTGTACGAGCGAAGCCGACGCTCAGGCGACGGCTGGCAACGCGTCGCCTCCGCCCGCCGTCGACGAGCGCACGGTAGCAACGCAGCGCGACAACTTCCGCGACGGCCAGGACCATGAGCTCGAGCCGTAACCCCATCAGCCGACGCAGCTGCACGGAAACAGTGTCGGACCAGTGCCGGCCCGTTGCCGGGACGCCGCCGGATCGCAGCAACGACGCCAGCATCCGCGCATGGTTTTGCTCCTCGGCGACGAACAGTCGCACGGCGGCCGCGAAGTCGGGGTCGCCCGCAGCGTCTGCCTTGACGATCAGGTGGGCGCCTTCGCCACTCTCTCTCCCACCTGGAACTTCTGCAGGCTCCGTGCCACCGCCGACGGCAGCTGGCAACCGTGGGACCAGTCCGGTTCGGGTTCGGTGGCCCGCCGCGCGGCCCGGTCCACGAAGTCAGCGGACCAGGTCTACGGCATGCTCATACAGGAAGCGTAGAGCGAAACACTCAGATCGAGGTCCGGTCACCGATCAGAACCGGGACTCCGCAGCGAGCTTTGCGATGTCGGCTGCGTAAACAGTCATCCAGTGCGGATGCAGCCGGTAGTAGACCACCTCGTTGTCCCAGTCGAAGAAGTCTTCGCCGTAGAAGGTTTTGAAGTAGGCGAGCAGGTCTGGCCAGTCTGCGGCCGGCTCGCCGTCCTGCGGGTTGAGGATCTCCACCGTGCCGTGCGTGAACACGCCCAGGTCCTCCCCGCGCATGTGCGCGGCACTGACGGCGGGCCGGGCGGCGAGGTGGCGGGCCTTGGCGGCGCCGCGCGCCGTGCCGAAGTGCCACTTTCCGTGCAGGAAATGCCCGTCCACACCGCTGATCCGCGGGTCGCCTTTGGCTGTGACGGTGGACAGGGCGAGGGCGCACATGCCGGTGATGACGTCGGTGAGCTGCTCCGCGGTCAGTGTGCGCTCGGTGTTGATGATCGAACGCAGATGTGAGGTGGAGCGCGACAGGGAGGCGTCGAGGAGGGCCTGGAGTTCTTTGAGCTCTTCTGGTGTTTCGCGCATGGAGGTCCTTGTCTGTCGTCACGTCGATCCGGAGTCCGATCCACATCCACGATCGGCACCGAGCGGTTAAACCATGCTCGCACTGAGACCCTGACATCTTGTGTCAGGTATTTTCATCCGTCTTGCGGGGCGCCAGAACTCATCCGGGGTCGGCTGGCCGACGGTTCGAATACCTCCAGTGCGACCTTCACCGACCCTCGCCGGTCAACAATCCGCTATCGGTGACCGTCGATCGCTCCAGACAGGCGGGCTCGCCACTCCTGTCCGTCCTGTGGGGCGCGATTCCTTCGCCGAGTCGCTCGAGCGGCACGGATACTGACTGAGTGGAGCGGGACGAGGCGATCGCGACGAATCGGATACAGCGCGGCACTCCGGTGGCCTATAGGGGGCAGGACACCGACCGAGACATTCTCGATCCGGCGTCGCGGCCTGCCTTGCTGTTTCACGGACATCCCGGGCGAATCACCGATCCGACGCTGCAACACGTCCAGGTGGATTGCGTGGGTCTCGAGGACGAGCCAGCGAGTGTCGCCGTCGGATTCTGCGTCATGGATCCGCTTGCGGCACAACCTGCCCGCCGGAGCGCTGTCGGCCAGACTGTCTCGCTGGTGGTTCGTATTTCGGAAAGGGATCAGCGACTGGGAGGCTCCGACTACCGTCACCTCGTAGGTGCCGACACGATGGAGGTCCACGATGCGTCTGTCCACCCGCAATCAACTCAGCGGAACGATCACCGACGTAACTATCGGCAGTGTGATGGCCACGGTGAAGGTCAAGCTCGATGGCGGCGAGCAGATCGTGACCGCCTCGATCACGAAGGAGACGGTCGAGGAACTCGGACTGAAGGCTGGCGTTGCGGCGACCGTGCTCGTCAAGTCCACCGAGGTGATGCTCGGCGTCGAGTGAACACGGGTGGGGTCGCACTCGTCGATCCCGCCCGTTCAACGATCGGCTAGTGTCCTGAGTCGTTGTTCAGTTGATTAATCCGCGTGCAGTAGTTGGCGAGGTTGTCCAGGATTTCGTCTGCGGTTTTGGTCCACACGAAGGGTTTTGGATCGTCGTTCCATGCGTCGATCCAGGCTTGGACGTCGGTCTCGAGTTCTTTCACGCTGCGGTGGGTGGATCGGCGGAGTTTGCGGTTGGTCAGCTCGCCGAACCAGCGTTCGACGAGGTT
>SEEV01000275.1 GCA_004211695.1 Rhodococcus sp. (in: high G+C Gram-positive bacteria) | reverse complement strand
CCGGTGGTTCGACTGTGGCGAAAGGAACTGTTGGAGGAGATAGCCGTGCGCGCCATGGATCTCAACTGCGTCGAAACCCGCCTCGCGCGCGTTGACCGTTGCCGCGCGGTAGTCATCGACTACGCGTGGGATTTCGTCGGTACCCAGTGCACGGGGCGTCGGGCACCTCACACGCTCCGGACGCCCGTTCACGCCGCGCAAGGTCGTGCGGTTCCGGTACGGCAGTGCGCTCGCCGACACGGGTGACGCTCCGTCGTGTAGTGACTCATGGGATACGCGACCCACGTGCCACAGCTGAGCGGCGATACGGCCACCCGCCGCATGCACCGCGTCGGTCACGCGGCGCCACCCGGCCACCTGCTCGGGGCTGTAGATACCCGGCGTGTCCATATAGCCCTTGCCCTCGGGTGAGATCTGCGTTCCTTCCGAGACGATCAGGCCGGCACACGTACGTTGAACGTAGTAGTCACGCATCAAGTCGTTGGGCACGTCGCCCGGTGGGGTTGCGCGCATCCGCGTGAGCGGCGCCATCAACACCCGGTTGGGCAGGTCTAGCGCTCCGACGCGCAGTGGTGAGTTCAGTAGGCCGGCTGATGTCATTCGGGCGACGATGACGTCGCGGGTGTCCTCCATGGTGTGACTCCTTCACCTCAAGTTTTCCTACAACATACAATGTTAGAGGTTAGGTGTAAAGGGTGGAGGCTGAATTGCGGTGCCGAAAACATTCAGCATCGCGGTGTGCGGATCTCTGGCCGCAACCCGTGCTGAACTCGACACGCCGGCGTGCCGCTACGCGTCGCGTCGGCGTTCCACCCGCCGCACCCCGTCGCACCATCAGTTCGATTCCTGCGGAGGCGAGTTCGGTTCCGCAGGTGTGTCGCAGCCGGTGTGGACGCACCCGACCGGCGCCGAACTCGACGAGACGCCGTGCACGAACCCAGCACAACTATCCGACTGAAGTACTTCTCTAGACAGCTGGTTTTCCATGTCTGAACCGCGCGCCGAGGAACGCACCTTCCGGCCTGACCCCACGGCCGAGTTGAGCAGGAGCCTCGCCGACGATCCCGCCACCGATCAGCACCCAGTGGTGCATCGACGCGCTCGCCGTCAGCGGCTGCGGGACAAGGTCCGTGCCGAAAGACCCTCCCGCCTACCACGGGAGTCCGACGAACTGATTCGCTTCGCACTGAGCTGGATCCCGTACGGAGGACCTCCGTCAGATGAGGTAATTGTCCGGTTCGGGATGACCACGGCCCGCTTCTCAGAGGCACTTCGGCAGGCGATCTCTCTGCCCGACTGCGATCGCGGCATTGCGCAGCGAATACACACTGCCTACTTCACCCCGGCGCGGCGGTGATCAGTCGACCAGGTCGAGGGCGGCGCGGACGATGCTGTCGGTGTCGATGCCGTGGTAGCGGTAGACGTCGTCGAGGGAACCGACCTGCCCGAACCTGCTGACCCCGAGCGCCGCACCGGGCACGTGGTTGATCCCGGCCAGGAACGCCAGGGTGTGCGGGTGCCCGTCCAGAACCGTCACCATCGGCGCCGCCCGGTCCGAGGGGAACACCTGGTCCAGGATCCACGACGGGCCGTCGGCGAGTCCGCGGCGGGCCTGCACCGCCTCGAACAACAACCCGGGACTGGTCACGCACACGACATCGGCGGCGATGCCCTGCTCCGCCAACCGGTCCGCGGCTGTGAGGGTTTCGGTGATCATCGCCCCGACGCCGACCAGGGTCACGGCCGGGTTGTCGCTGTGCCGGAGGGTGTAGGCGCCGGCGACCACCTGACGGCGACGACGCTCCCGTGCCGCCGGATCCGAGGGCACCGCGGCGAGGGTCTGATCGACCGGGCGGGTCGACAGCCGCAGGTACGACGACGACCCGTCCGGCCGGCCCAGGCGGGAGATGCTGTCGAGCAACGTCCACTCGACGTCGATCGCGAAGGCAGGCTCGTAGCTGACGCAGCCGGGTTGCTCGAGGCCGATCGACGGGGTCTTGATCGACTGATGTGCCCCACCCTCGGCGGCGAGGGTGACCCCGGAGGGGGTGCCGACCAGGATCGACTGCCCACCCGCATAGATCCCGTACGACCACGGTTCGAGGGCGCGTTCGACGAACGGGTCGTACATCACCCCGATCGGGAACAGCGGTTGCCCCCACCGGCTCCACGTCGCGCCGAGCTCACCCATCAACCCGACCAGGTTGGTTTCGGCGATCCCGAGTTCCATGTGCTGTCCGGTGGGCTTCTCCCGCCAGTGCATGATCGTCTCGGCGTCGTCGTCGAACCAGTTGCGGCGCTCGTTCGGCGACCACACCCCGACCTTGTTCAACCACCCGGCCAGGTTCGTGGTCGAGGAGACGTCGGGGCTGACCGTCACCACCCGCTTCGCCGCCTCCGGGGCCTCCCGGGACAGATCCAGCAGCGCCCGGCCCAGGGCGGCCTGGGTAGTGGACGTCCCGGAGGGGGTGCGGCCGATGTCGGCCGGCACCGCAGGCGGGGTGGCGAGGTCGACGGGCTCGCGGGTCAGCCACTCGGCGGAGGCGGCGCAGACGCGTCCCGCGGTGCTGTTCTGGGCGAATCGTGCCCACGGGTTGGCCGGGTCCATGCCGAGTTCGGTGGCGAGTTGTTCGTACTGTTCGACGGTGAGCAGCGAGGAGTGATTCTGCGGATGCCCCTGCGTGGGCAGGCCGCGGCCCTTGATGGTGTAGGCGATGATCACCGTCGGACGGGTGTCGTCGATCTGCGCATACGCGGCGCGGAGGGCGTCGAGGTCGTGGCCGCCCAGGTTACGGATCGCCTCGAGGAGGGTGGTGTCGTCGAGGTCGGCGATCAACGATCCGATCGCCGCGGCGTCCGGGCCGTCACCGGGCAACCGGTCCCGCACCTGCTCGGCGTCGCAGCGCAGCAGCCGCTGATATTCGGGGTTGGGCATGTCCAGGATCCGGGTGCGCAGCGCCGGCCCGCCCGGGCGGGTGAACAGCGACTCGAGCAGGGTCCCGAATTTCACGGTGAGCACTTGCCAGCCGGCGGCGGAGAACATCGCCTCGAGCCGGCCGGCGGCGATGTTCGGGACCACCCGGTCCAGGGACTGCCGGTTCAGGTCGACGATCCACACGATCTCACCGAGTTCGGCGACCGAGGTGTCGAGGATCGCCTCCCACACGGCGCCCTCGTCCAGTTCGGCGTCGCCGACGAGGGAGTACTGCCGCCCGGTTCCGGGGCCGCCGATGGCGGTGTCGACGTAGCGGCGGGCGATGGCACCCCAGATCGGGGCCGTCGCCCCGATGCCGACCGACCCCGTCGAATAGTCCACCGGATCAGGGTCTTTCGACCGGGACGGGTACGACTGCAGCCCGCCGAACTCGCGCAACGTCGTCAGATACTTCTCGTCCAACTCACCGAGGAGGTAGTTGATGCCGTGCAGCACCGGGGAGGCATGCGGCTTCACCGACACCCGATCGCCGGAACGGAGTTGCTCGAACCACAGCGACGTCATGATCGACACCATCGACGCGCACGACGCCTGATGACCACCGACCTTCAGCCCCGTGGGGTTCGGGCGAACCCGGTTGGCGTGATGGATCATCGACGTCGACAGCCACAACACACGCTGCTCGATCTCCACCAGTGCTTCCGGAGCGGTCGAGCGAGGGGAGAGCTGTGTAGTGCGGGAGTTTGTCATCGTTTCCGTCCTTGCCTGTGAGTTCCTGGCACCGACTCGATCCTCCCCGGCCCAGGTCGTGGGCGGGGTGGATCGGCGGTGACGGGCAGGCGGACCTTCTGGAACCGGACCTACCGCGGGGTGGCGTCACACCACCCGTCTGTTGCGAGCTCTTGTGCAGATCTCTCGCAACAGTCGACCATCGGCTTACACTTCGAGCAATACCGACCGCAGAATTTCAGCATTCTGCGAACCACCGCGACGTCACCGGCTCTGGAGGTTGGCACAATGCCCAGCAGCACCACCGTCGACTCCCTCGATGCCAAGATCCTCGGCGCGCTCACCGAGGATCCGCGCGCGACCGTGATCGCGCTCGCCGACAGGACGGGACTGTCCCGCAACACCGTCCAGGCGCGACTCGGCAAGCTGGAGCGTCAGGGTGTGCTGCATTCCTTCGAACGCCGCATCGACCCCGGCGCGCTGGGTTATCCGCTGACCGCGTTCATCCTGACCAGCGTCACCCAGCGCAAACTCGCCCCGGTCGCCGACGCGCTCGACGGCATCCCCGAAGTCGTCGAGGTGCACGGACTCAGCGGCGCCACAGACCTTCTCATTCACGTCGTCGCCCGCGACGCCGACGATCTCTATCGGATCGCCGGCCGCATCCTCGACATCGACGGGGTCGAGCAGACCACCACCTCACTGGTCATGCGCAAGTTGGTCGACTACCGACTCACCCCGCTCCTGGAACAACTCGTCGACGGCGCCTGAACGTCGCGGTCAGGCACCGACGTAGGTCGCGAGATGCTTGGCGGTGAGGGTGGACCGGGCGTCGACCAGTTCCGCCGGACTGCCCTCGAAGACGATCCGGCCGCCGTCGTGGCCGGCGCCGGGGCCGAGGTCGATGATCCAGTCGGCGTGCGCCATGACCGCCTGATGATGCTCGATGACGATGACCGACTTACCGGAGTCGACGAGCCTGTCGAGCAGGCCGAGCAGCTGCTCGACGTCGGCGAGGTGCAGTCCGGTGGTCGGCTCGTCGAGGACGTAGACATCGCCCTTGTCGGCCATGGCAGTGGCCAGCTTGAGCCGCTGCCGCTCGCCGCCGGACAGCGTGGTGAGTGGCTGTCCGAGGCTGAGGTAACCGATTCCGACTTCGGCGAGCCGCTGCAGAATCTTGTGGGCCGCCGGGATCCGCGCCTCCCCGTCGCCGAAGAAGTCCTCGGCCTCCGTCACCGACATCGCGAGCACCTCGGCGATGTTCCGGCCGCCGAGCGTGTACTCCAGCACCGACGCCTGGAACCGCTTGCCCTCGCACTCCTCGCAGGGGGTTTCGACGGTCGCCATGACGCCCAGGTCGGTGTAGATCACGCCGGCGCCGTTGCAGGTGGGGCAGGCGCCCTCGGAGTTGGAGCTGAAGAGCGCCGGCTTCACGCTGTTGGCCTTCGCGAACGCCTTGCGGATCGGGTCGAGCAGTCCGGTGTACGTGGCCGGGTTGCTCCGCCGCGACCCGCGGATCGCGGTCTGGTCGATCGACACCACCCCGTCACGCCCGGACACCGAGCCGGTGATCAGTGAGCTCTTACCGGAGCCGGCGACGCCCGTGACCACGCAGAGCACCCCGAGCGGGATGTCGACGTCCACGCCCTGGAGGTTGTGCGACGTCGCGCCGCGGATCTCCAGCGCCTCGGACGAGGAACGGACCGATTCCTTCAGTGCGGCCCGGTCGTCGAAATGGCGGCCCGTGATCGTGTCGCTGGAACGCAGCCCGTCGACAGTGCCCTCGAAGCAGACGGTGCCGCCCGCGGTACCGGCGCCGGGGCCGAGGTCGACGATGTGATCGGCGATTGCGATCGTCTCCGGTTTGTGCTCCACGACGAGCACGGTGTTGCCCTTGTCCCGCAGCCGCAGCAACAGTTTGTTCATCCGCTCGATGTCATGGGGGTGTAGCCCGATGGTGGGCTCGTCGAACACGTAGGTGACGTCGGTGAGCGAGGAACCGAGGTGCCGAATCATCTTGGTGCGCTGAGATTCACCGCCCGACAGCGTCCCGGCGGGCCGGTCCAGGCTCAGGTACCCCAGCCCGATCTCCACGAACGAGTCCAGGGTGTCGCTCAACGACTCCAGCAGAGGCGCCGCCGACGGTTCCTTCAGACCGCGTACCCACACGGCGAGGTCGCTGATCTGCATCGCGCAGGCGTCGGCGATGTTGATGCCCTTGATTTTCGACGATCGAGCGCCCTCGTTGAGCCGGGTGCCGTCGCAGTCGGGGCAGGTGGTGAACGTGATCGCCCGCTCCACGAACGCGCGGATGTGCGGCTGCATCGCGTCGACGTCCTTGGACAGGAACGACTTCTGTATCTGCGGGATCAGCCCGGTGTACGTCAGGTTGATGCCCTCGACCTTGATCTTGGTCGGCTCCCGGTAGAGCAGGTCGTTGAGCTCTCGCTTGGTGTACTTGCGGATCGGCTTGTCCGGGTCGAAGTAGCCGCAGCCGCGGTAGATGCGCCCGTACCAGCCGTCCATGCTGTACCCGGGGATCGTGAGTGCGCTCTCGTTGAGCGACTTGCTGTCGTCGTACAGCGCGGTGAGGTCGAAGTCGGTGACCGAGCCCCGGCCCTCGCAGCGCGGACACATGCCCCCGGTGATGCTGAAACTGCGCCGCTCCTTCGTCTGACGGCCACCGCGCTCGACGGTGACCGCGCCCGCGCCGGAGATCGAGGCGACGTTGAAGGAGAACGCCTGGGGCGATCCGATGTGCGGCTTTCCGAGCCGGCTGAAGAGGATGCGCAGCATCGCGCTGGCGTCGGTGGCGGTGCCGACCGTGGAGCGCGGGTCGGCACCCATCCGCTGCTGGTCCACGATGATCGCGGTGGTCAGCCCGTCGAGGACGTCGACATCGGGCCGGGCCAGCGTCGGCATGAAGCCCTGCACGAAGGCGCTGTAGGTCTCGTTGATCATCCGCTGCGACTCCGCGGCGATCGTGCTGAACACCAGCGAGCTCTTGCCCGAGCCGGAGACGCCGGTGAACACCGTCAGCCTGCGCTTCGGGAGCTCGACGCTGATGTTCTCGAGGTTGTTCACCCGCGCACCCCGCACGCGGATCAGATCGTGGCTGTCGGCGGCGTGCAGCTCGGTCGACTGCGTGTCCGTCCTCGTGGCCGTGCTCATCCTGTCTCCCTCTGTGTGCGCGGACCGCGGTCGCGGTCTCCGTGGGTGTCGCGTAGATCAATCCAACAGCTTCGAGCAGTATGTCGTCGGTGAGGTCGCGGCAATGGTCCGTCGTCTAGCTCAGCGCAGCTCCTGGATGCGGATCAGGTTGCCGGCGTGATCGCGGACGGCGCAGTCGCGAACCCCGTACGGCTGCTCGGTCGGCTCCTGGACGACGTCGGCGTCGCCGGCCTGCAGCCGCTCGAACGCGCTGTCCAGGTCTTTGGTGGCCAGGAGAATGCCGCCGTAGGTGCCCTTGGCCATCATCTCGACGATGGTCCGGCGCTCCTCCTCGGTGAGGCCGGGATCGACGGCCGGCGGGTGCAGCACGATGGAGACGTCGGGCTGGCCGACGGGGCCGACGGTGATCCAGTGCATCCCGTTGTAGCCGACGTCGTTGCGGACCTCGAAGCCGAGGGTGTCGCGATAGAAGGCCAGGGATTCTTCCGGATCGTTGTGCGGAAGGAAGCTCGAGTGAATGGTGATGTCCATGAACGCCACGTTAGTTGCGGCCCGCGACCTGTGCTTCTCGATTCCTGATCGGTCTTGTCACCTGTTTCGCGACGCACGACGGCATCCCCGCGGTCGCCCGCGCCGCCTCGCGCCGGTAGGTGCTGGGCGGCACACCGACCAGCTCGGTGAAACGCGTGCTGAAGGTGCCCAGCGATGCGCAGCCGACCTCGAAACAGACCTCGGTGACGCTGAGGTCGCCACGCCGAAGCAGCGCCATCGCGCGCTCGATGCGCCGCGTCATCAGATAGGCGTACGGCGACTCGCCGTACGCGAGCCGGAACTGGCGGCTCAGGTGCCCGGCCGACATGTGTGCGTCGCGGGCGAGCGCCTCCACATCCAGCGGCTGCGCGTACTCACGATCGATCCGGTCGCGAACGCGGCGTAGCCGCGCGAGGTCGCGCAGGTACTGCGGCTCGGCAGGTCTGCTGGTCACACACGCGATCGTGCCATGTCGCACCGGAGTTGCCCAGCGTCGTCGGCGTTCGGCCCCACTACCCTGACGAAGAGGGCTCGACGCACACCGATACAGGGGGACGACTTGACCAGCACACCAGATCGCGTCCGCACGGCATTCCCGGACATCAGCTCACGAGCGTGGGAGCATCCCGCGGACCGCGCCGCGCTCGTCACCCTGCGCACGCTGAAGGGTTTCGACACCGTCTTTCGCACCATCTCGGGTTTGCTGCAGGAGCGTCAGCACCGGCTGATGTACCTGGCCACATCGGTCCGGGTCGACGAGCGGCAGTTCACCGATCTCCACGACCTCCGCAGCGACTGCGTCCGAATTCTGGGCGCCGACGAGACGCCCGAACTGTTCGTGCTGCAGACCCCCGTCGTGAACGCCTTCACCATCGGCATGGACCGGCCGTTCATCGTCGTCACCACCGGGTTGCTCGACGTGATGAACTACGAGGAGCAGCGGTTCATCATCGGCCACGAACTCGGCCACGCGTTGTCCGGGCACGCGGTGTATCGCACGATCCTCATGCACCTGATGCGGCTGGCCGGGACCATCGGCTGGATCCCCATCGGTGGGTGGGCGCTGCGCGCGATCATCGCCGCTCTCCTGGAGTGGCAACGCAAATCGGAACTGTCCGGTGACCGTGCCGGATTGCTGTGTGGGCAGGACGTCCACACGGCGCTGCGGGTGCAGCTGAAGCTGGCCGGCGGTTCACGGGTCAGCGAGATCGACACCGACGCCTTCCTCGCCCAGGCCGCCGAGTACGACGCCAGCGGCGACCTGCGCGACGGAGTGCTCAAGCTCCTCAACATCGAACTGCTCACCCACCCCTTCTCGGTACTGCGCGCCGCCGAGCTGAAGAAGTGGGTGGACAGCGGCGCCTACGCCGCAATCCTGCGCGGCGACTACCCGCGCCGCGGTGAGGACGACGACGCCAAGATCAGCGAGGAGTTCCGCAAGGCGGCGAAGTCGTACAAGCAGAACTTCGACGCGTCGAACGATCCGCTGATCCGCATGCTCCGCGAGATCGGCAGCGGACTGGGCACCACCGTCGACGCCGTCGGCAACGGTGTCGGCGACGTCGCGGCCGACATCAAGGAGCGCTTCACGCACTGGCGCAGGAACTCCGACGGCACGAAGGATTCCGGCGGCTAGTACTACAGGGCTAATGCCTGGATCTTGAGTCGGCGCCTGAAGTGGTGTCTGCGGGCATCGGCTTGGTGCTCGCGTCGGAAGCATGACCAGTGCAGTGCGTGCTCGATCGCGTCTT